>JAZOBQ010000136.1:0-19430 GCA_045596005.1 Oscillospiraceae bacterium | reverse complement strand
GGTACGGTCTTGGCTCGGCCTATCTTCTCGCGTACTGCGATGCCCAGCAGCTTGTTAAGCTCAACGCCCTGGGCGATGGCGGCTCTTGCCTGTACGTCGAAGTCCAGGATGATGCCCATGAGCATATACTGTCTCTCGGTCTCGGAGTAGGAGTCTATGTCCACGAAGGAGTTCTGCTGCAGGAAGTCCTCGCGGATCATCTTTGCGGTTGCCAGGGTCAGCTGCTCGGCGGGAGCCAGAGCGTCGGCGCCGACCAGGCGCACGATCTCGTTCAGGCTGGCCTCTTCCTGCAGTATGGCCATGGCCTTGTCGCGGTTGGCCATGAAGCCGGGGAAGTTGCTCTCGTACCAGGGCTTCAGAGAGTCAAGATACAGAGAGTGGCTGTTCAGCCAGTTGATGGCGGGGAAGTGGCGGGCGTAGGCGAGGCTGGAGTCCAGAGCCCAGAATACCTTGGTTATACGCATGGTTGCCTGGGATACGGGCTCGGAAATGTCGCCGCCCGGAGGGGAGACTGCGCCGATGGCGGTGAGAGAACCCTTGCGCTCATCGCTGCCCATGCACTGGATAACGCCGGCGCGCTCATAGAACTGGGCGATACGGCTGGCGAGGTAGGCGGGGTAGCCTTCTTCGCCGGGCATCTCTTCGAGTCGGCCGGACATCTCACGCAGAGCCTCTGCCCAGCGGGAGGTGGAGTCTGCTATAACTGCTACGTCGTAACCCATGTCGCGGAAGTACTCTGCGATGGTGATGCCGGTATAGATACTGGCCTCACGGGCTGCAACGGGCATATCCGAGGTGTTGGCTATGAGTACGGTACGCTTCATCAGAGGCTCGCCGGTATGGGGGTCGATCAGTTCGGGGAACTCCATCAGAACGTCGGTCATCTCGTTGCCGCGTTCGCCGCAGCCGATGTAGACCACGATGTCCACGTCAGACCACTTTGCCAGTGCGTGCTGCATGACGGTCTTGCCGCTGCCGAAGGGGCCGGGGATAGCAGCCGTGCCGCCCTTGGCTACGGGGAACATGGTGTCAACTATTCTCTGGCCGCTCTGCAGAGGCTTATCCGGAACGAACTTTCTTGCGTAGGGTCTGCCTACACGGACGGGCCAGCGCTGCATCATGCTCAGCTCGGTGCCGTCTTCGAGCACGCATACGGTCTCCTCTACCGTGAAGGAGCCGGACTCGATGCTCTTTACCACGCCGCCCTTGCCGATGGGAACGCGGATCTTATGCAGTATGGCGCTGGTCTCCTGCACAGTACCGATGACGTCGCCGCCGGTGACGCTGTCGCCGACCTTGACTACGGGTACGAAGTCCCACTTCTTGCTTCTGTTAAGTGCAGGGATGGATACGCCGCGGGCGATGGTGTGGCCGGTCAGCTCGCGTATCTCGGTAAGGGGGCGCTGGATGCCGTCGTAGATGCCTTCCAGCATACCGGGACCCAGTTCAACTGAAAGGGGAACGCCGGTAGTTACAACTTCCGCGCCGGGGCCCAGACCTGTGGTCTCCTCGTAGACCTGGATACTTGCGCGGTCGCCTGTCATATTCAGTATTTCGCCGATCAGGTGCTGCGGGCCTACGCGCACAACGTCACTTACGTTCGCGTCCGCAAGACCGTCCGCCACTACAAGCGGGCCCGCTACCTTGATTACTTTTCCGCTCATTATACTTTCCTCATTTCTTCTTTGAGATAATACCTATAATAGTCTCACAGAGTTTGCGTCCGCAGACGCAAAGAAATTTTTTCCTTTGAATGAGATCAGCCGAGTATGTCGCTGCCGACGGCTTTTTCAACCGCTTCCTTCAGCGCGCTCAGTCCCAGTCCGATGGGGCCGTCACGGCCGGGGATCAGGATGATCGCAGGACTCGGTTTCTCCTGGAACTTGCTTATTTCGGGCATTATGTGCTGCGCCATCGTCTCTTCAATGTAGATGATCGCGTACTCGTCGCCGTTTTCCATCGGCTTCGTCGCCTGGCGCAGCGCCTTGCGCGCGCTCTCTGCTCCGTCTACCGGAAAGGTATCCAGTCCCAGTGCCTTGAAGCCAATAACGCTGTCGCTTCCGCCTATTACCGCTATCTTATACATAGCTATCACGCAGCCTTCCCCGGAGCGCTTCCTGGCTTATTCCCATCAAACGTCCCGTCAAGATTATTCGTAGCGCCATGATCTCGTTTTCGAGAGCGGCGATGTACTCGATGACCACTTCGGGTCCGAAAGCGATATAGCTGCCGCTCGACACATAGAGCTCAATGGCATTGTCTGCCTCAAGCTCGAACTCTGTCATGGTGGGAACTTCGGCAGCTTTGTAGAAAATGGAGGAGGAGTAGAGCCTGATGAGCTCGTCCTTTGTCTCCATGGATCCGAGTATTTCATCGATGGTGATGTGTCCGCCGTCGATAAGCGCATACTTCAGAAGTTCGCCGCGTCGACCCATGTACATGGTTCGCAGGGTGCTTCGGAGATTAGTGCGATCGATGCGGTAGCGGATATAGTCGATTATATAGGGTTTGCCGGTTTTGTGCGCATGGGCGAGCATATCGTGGTAATACGCTTTGTCCAGAATAAACTCGGCGATCTGGGGATTGTTGGTGCGGGCCAGGGCGGACTTGGATTCTCGGATAGCATCGGCGTAGATCCTGGGAAGAGCGCCGTTGCCTTCCTCCGTCTCATAAACTTCGCGCAGCTGATCCATGGTGAATCGGGCGGAGTCGCTTATGAGGTGGCTGCAGGAGCTGAGATCGCCCTTGCTTTTGACCAGGAGCTTTGCATTGTGATAACCGTACTTCATTCTGAAGAGGTCCAGAAGGCTTTCGTCGGGGATGAGATCTTTTATCTCCGCAAGCTCCGCTGCGCGGAATCTGGCCAGAGCCTCGTTTACCTGGCGGATGTCCATGGAGGACATATCTTCATAACCTTTGTCCCCTGCGATGCGGCAAGCCTCGGCAAAACTGGGTTCGGTGAGCATACGTTCATACTCGCTTGATGTGAGCAGTTTTGCCTCCTTGGCACGGAGCACCGCTGAGAGCAGCAGGTAATCTGTGTCTTTTACTCTTGACAAGTCAGTTCCTCCTTGCCGCTTAGTTAAAGAGGATACCCGCCACCTGAGATGCCAGACGGTTTCTGTAGAGCTGGACAAGGGTGTCGACGGCACAGTTTACTTCGATGTCGCCATGCTTGAGGATAAGTCCGCCGGGGATATCCGCGCTTTCTGCGGATACGGTGAGACGAGCCTCAATGCCCTTTTCCTTCAGAATGGCGTTGGCGCGCTTGGCGGCGGCTTCGCCGACTGCGCGGTCACGCTCGGAGAAAATCAGCTCTTCGAAGCCGTTGCTGCTGGCAGCGGCGGCCTGGGAAGCGAGAAACTCGATGTACTCCTCTTTCGGGAGCTTAACAATGGCTTCCACTGCCTTGGCGAAAGCTTCGCTGACCATCTCCTGCTTGAAAGCGAGGATGGACTTGCGGGCTTCCATGTCGGCGGTGGCGCCCAGACGCTGGACACGGGTGGCGCAGTCGGCCTTGCCCTTTGCCATACGCTGAGCATATACTTCGGCTGCTTTTGCCTCGTATTCGCCGGTGATCGCGGCGCACTGAGCCTCGGTCTCGGCGTTGAGAGCGTCTATTTCAGCCTTGGTGTCGGCCTCTATACGGGCGACGATTTTATCAATTCCGTTCATTTTGTGCTGTTTCCTTTCCTATGAACTGATCTTTTGCCGCCTTAGGCGTTGAGGATCATCAGGAAGGAGGCCAGCAGGGAGAGGATGGCGTAGAACTCAACGGTGATACAGAAGATCATGCCCTTGGACCAGTCGTCGGGCTTCTTTGCGAGGATGTTGATGGAAGCAACAGCAACCTTGCCCTGTGCGAGTGCGGAGAGCAGACCGCCGATGGCGATGGGGAGGCAAGCCATGAAGTAACGGGTGCCTTCAGCAACGGTCAGAGCGGCAGCATCGCCGGAGAGAGCACCCATCTGGAGCATTGCGAAGAACCAAATAACGAGGCCGTAGAGACCCTGGGTGCCGGGGAGAACCTGAAGAATGAGGGCCTTACCGAACTTGGAAGGATCCTGAGAGCAGAGACCTGCACCGGCTTCACCGGTCATGCCGGTACCTTTGGCAGAGCCGATTCCGGGGAGAAGAGCTGCGAGACCTGCGCCGAGCATTGCAATTGCGTAACCGCCGATACTATTCAGAAATTCCATTTTTATTTCCTCCGTAATAATTATTTATTTAGTAATATTGTAGTATTTGGATTTGACTTTGAGGGGTTTGAAAGGGCGTCCGCCGTCGGTGTAGAACTTATTGAAGAACTCAAGGCACTGCAGACGGAGATCGTGGACGTAGCAGCCAATGAGGTTCAGGCCGAAGTTCAGAGCGTTGCCCAGAAGTGCGATGATTATAAATACGATGATGTTGCCGGGCATGGCACCGAGGGTGTTGAAGACCTGGGCGATAACGCTGCCGGCCAGCATCAGAGCCATAAGACGGGCGTAGCTCAGAAGATCTCCGAACCAGCCGGTGAGCTCGTTGTAGACAGCTGCGAACATGGCGGTGATCTTGCCTATGCCCTTCTTGCCGCGGGTGGTGCCGTAGAAGAATATCACGGCGCCGATTATCAGAATAACGGTTCCGATGATGCGAACGACGTCGATGCCGAGAACGAGACCGCTGCCCAGTGCCATAACGATGGCACCGATGAAGATGAGCCAGAAGGCGCCTTCATAGAAAATGGCGTCAAGAAGATGTCCGTCACGCTTCTTTATGTAGAAAGAAACTGCCATACCTGCGTTGAGGTGGATGAAGCCAAGGATAATGGCTCCGATAAGAACCATGATGGTGTCATCCAGCGGATTGAACAGAGCGGGCAGAGTGAAAGCGTTGCCGCTGGTGAGCTTTACAACATGGGTGAGAGCGTCGCCGAAGAAACCGCCGGTTATGGCACCCATGACGAAGGTTGCAATGCCGCCTTCTATCATCAGCTGGCCGAAGTACTTAAGAAAACCTTCAGCAGGACGAAGCTTGAAAGTAACAAGTGCGCCGATGGCAACCATCAGAAGTCCGTAGCCCATGTCCGCCATCATGATACCGTAAAACAGTATGAAGAAGGGAGCCATAAGGGGATTGGCGTCTATGCTGCCATAGCGGGGAAGGGAGTACATATCCGTGACCATGTTCATGCCGTTTGAGAGCGGTCCGTTCTTGAGCTTGACAGGGACCTTGTCATACTCTTCCTCGACGGGGTCGCTCAGCTCATAGGCACAGTCGTAAGCGGAGAGAATGGCTTCCAGCTCGTCGGTCTCGGGTGCGGTGACCCAGCCCTGAAGGAGTATTGTGTTGTCCGTGCTCATAAGCAGGTCGGCTGCATCGGAGCGATCCACGCGGGTGCCTGCACGGTCAAAGCAGAGTCGAAGCTCTTCGCGGTGGGCGGCAAGCTCGATTATGCGCTGCTCGCTTTTGGAGCGGTCGCCTTCGATGTAGTCAAGGTAATCCATAGACTCGCGAATGAGATCCGCCGCTTTGCCTTTGGCGTAACCGAAAGCGGGAACGGCGAAGGAGTGATCGCGCAGAACGCTGAGCAGCTCATCTTCCACCTCGCGGTGACAGATAATGACGAGATAGCGGCAATTTTCGTCCTGACTGACCTGATAAACGGCGAACTCCTCTGCCTTTTCGACCATCTGAGCGGAGATGGCGTCCATATCGGCGTCGGCTGGGAGAGTGCCGAAAATCGGCTTTGCATTTTTTGTGCCGGGGTGGTCGAGCGGCAGCTCGCAGCCCTTCCAGGGGGTGAGTGTCTCGACAAGGAGTTTCTCGCGGATCTCATCGTTCTTGAGATTTCTCAGCTTCTCGTCAAGCAGATTGATCTCTTTCGCGATGGCTTTGCAGCTCTCCTCGCCGCTGTCGTCCATTATCCTGCTCTGGGACATTTCTGCCTTGGGGGAGAGGAGCGGACTTTTCGCAGGGGCGAACTTGTCGAGCACCTTGAGCGCGTCGGAATATATCTGACGCTGGGTGCGATAGGGTGTGGAGTCGCTGAACTCGCGGTTGACGAGCTTTGACAGGAGCGGGTCATCGAACATGAAGTCCTGACTGTCAAGCTCCACGCAGCCGAGCAGCATCAGCTTCTCCAGCAATTCATCTTTCTGCGCCTTCGCTGCCATCAGACGCAGTTTTTTCATTTTGACGATCGCCATTAGCTTTTCACGATCCTTTCAACGATGAAAGAAACGGCCTGGGCCATATTTGCCTCGGCAGCAGCCCTCATACCGGCCTTGCCGGCCTCGTTTTTGCCGGCCAGCTCGTGTGCGCTCTTTTTCGCCTCTTCGTCAGCCTTGGCGGACATGAGCTCGATCTCGCGATCGGCCTTTTTCACCGCTTCGTCCAGCATGGACTCGCCGGCGAGACGGGCATCAGCTACGCGTTTTTTCGCAGCCGCGACAGAAGCGGCCTTCATCTGGCGCACCTTTTCCTCTGCCTCGGCAAGAAACTGCATGGCTTCAAGGGACACGAAAACACCTCCATACTTTTAGTTTCTCTTGGTTGCTCACTCGCGGAGACCGCGCAAATTCCGATGTGGAATATGTTCGCGAAAAAGCGCAAGTGAACTTGTTCATATTTGTTGCTGGAATGATTATACAATATCCGTATTGTAAATGCAAGAGTTAGAAGCTCCTAAGGAGAGGTTAGTTTTTTAACATATAAAGCATTTTTTTAACGATTCGAAGCAACTGTGCTGCTTGCCTAAAAAGTTGTGAAAATTACTGGGTTTTGTCACAAAACATGTAAAAATGACCTGAAATGTACGGATGAGCGGACAAGCGTAGCGGGCTGAATAAGGGAATAATCAGAGAGAACGCTGCGGCGCAGGACTTCGTGTGCTTGCTCTTTGAAGCTGCAGGAGGTATAATTAAAGAAACTGGGAGGAGTAGAAATGATGGAAAAAGTAAAGAAACCAATGATTGTTATATTTTTATCTTTGCTCCTGCTTTTTGGTGCTTGCGGCCGAGCGGAACTGCCGACGACGGAGCCGGACGTGCCCACAGCAGAGGCCGTGCTTCCGATTCCGGACGAAGCTTCGCCGCCCACTCCTACACCTGAAACTTTGCCAACTGTCGTGCCTGAACCCACACCTGAACCTACGCCGGAGCCGACTCCGTCTCCTCTGCCTGTCTCCGAGCCGCTTGATACCTATCTCGTCAGTATAGACGATTATATTCCCGAAATTGATATAGAGCTGCGATATGCTACGGAGGATAATTTTACCGGCGAGATCATTTACGGTTTTGATGAGGCATATCTGCGTTACGGAACGCTGAAAAAACTTGAGGCGGTACAGACGGAACTGGAGACCATGGAGCTCGGCCTGAAGATATGGGACGCTTTCCGTCCGGTGTCGGCTCAGTTCGCGTTATGGGAAGTCTGCCCCAACTCCGTATATGTCGCAAATCCGGTGAGCGGTTACAGCTCCCACAGCCGTGGCAACACCATCGACCTCACATTGGTGGACGCGGAAGGCAGGGAACTTGAAATGCCCACCGGTTTCGATGACTTTTCCGCGCTTGCAGACCGTGACTATTCCGATTGCTCCGCCGAGGCGGAGGAGAATGCGCGGCTGCTACAAAGCGTGATGGAAAAACACGGCTTTTCCGGCTACTTTGGAGAATGGTGGCATTTTACCGACCATGTCGGTTATGATGTGGAGCGTGTTTTTGACCCTGCACTTATATCGCTCAGGAGAGCAAAGTGCGAGGAATTCATAAGCCTGCGCGCTCTGCCAGATACTTCGGCGGAGACGCTTGAACGTATACCCACCGACGGAGAATTTACGCTGCTGGGGTTCAGCGGAGATTTTTCTTACGTGGACTATCTAGGACTGCGCGGCTATGTGCTGACGGCCTATACAAGTGAATAAGAATAAATCGTATAAATAGAGAAGAGAGCCTGCGAGATTATGTCTCGCAGGCTCTCTTCTCTATTCAGTTCAAAAAAGCATTTTCGGTGATGGCGTCGTACTGAGCGTCCGTAAGATCACAATGGAAGAAGAGGGAGTAGAACTCCTTTACCTCCTCCTTTACGTCGTAGTCGCAGTAGTCGGGGTAGAGCACGGCTGTGAGCCAGATGAGACCGAGATAACGCTGAGCTCCCGGAGGGCTGCCCATCCAGTTGAGAGGAGCAGAGGGGACAAGCAGGCAGCGTCCGTTCTTGACGGCATCAAGCTCGTTCCAGGCGGGGTCGGTCTCCAGAGTGGCGTAACTCTCTGCAGTGCCGAAAACGATGTACTCGGGATTCCAGAGGGCGATCTGTTCCATGTCCACCGGGTTTCCGGTGCCGCGGCTGCTGGCTTCTTCAACAACGGCGATATTCTCGGTGAGAATGTCGATCATTTCGGCGTGGTAGCTGCCCTTGGCGAGGACGCTCAGGCCCTCGAAGGCAGGGATATAGATGGCCTCGGCCTTGCTGTCGCCGACTTGCTCCATAACGGAGATGCTGCGTGCATATATCTTTTCGCAGAGTGCGGCAAGAGTTTCAGCGCGGTCTTCAAGACCGAGCAGAGTGCCGAGCTTGCGGTAAGTTTCGGGCATGGTCTCGAGCGTGGACTCGATAAAAACGCAGGGGATGCCGAGCTGGCTCTGGAGCGCCTCAATGTCCTCGGTGGTGGTCTTTTTTACTTCGCCGATGTCGATTATGATCTGAGGAGCGGCGAGGGCGAGGGATTCAATATTCAAATCTGCGGAGCCATAAAGCTGGCCGAAGTATTCAAGGGAGAGATATTCCTCGGGGATGATGCCTTCGCAGGAGCTGTCCCACTTGCTGGCGAGTCCCACAAGCATCTCGGGCGCGAGAGCGAAAAGCACCATCTGGGAAAGTGGGCCGGTGGGGACGAAGCGGCTGATGTAGGCAGGTATCTCGACAACGCGTCCGCAGTCATCGGTAAAGCTTACGGTTTCGCTTTTTGCTGCGGGGGCGGGATCGGCGCTGCCGCAGGCGGCGAAAAGTGCGAGGACAATAGAAAAAACAAGAATAAGGCTGACGGTTTTTTTCATAGCGAGACTCCTTTCATTCAAACGTCTCCGGGCACACAAACTCTCATACGGTCGTCTTTGAGCGAGCATACCTCGACCTGGACACCGTAGAGACTGGAGATGAGTGCGCTGTTTATGGTTTCTTTCGGGTCGCCCCATGCGAGCACCTGCCCGTCGTGTATGGCGAGCACTTTGTCGGAATACAGGAATGCCTGGTCGGGGTCGTGGGTCGACTGAATGATGGCGTAACCCTCTCCGGCAAGAGACTTGACCGTTTGCATGAAGCGGGTGCGGTTGCCGTAGTCGAGGTTGGCGCTCGGTTCGTCCATTATGAGTATCTTTGCCTGTTGGGCGATGGCGCGCGCGATGAGTACGAGCTGTCTCTCGCCGCCGGAAATGTTGGTGTAGCCGCGGCGGGCAAGATGGGCAATGCCGAGCTTTTTCAGCGCCTCTTTTGCGAGGCGGATCTGGCGCTTACCGGGGACGGACATGGCGTTTATCTGGGCAGTGGTGCCCATGAGCACCATGTCCATTACAGAAAAATTGAAGGTCGGATAATGCGACTGGGGGATATAGGCGATGCGGCTTGCAAGCTCTTTGGCGGAAAGACCGGCTGTGGACTCACCGTCAATGAGGCACTGTCCGCTCTGGGGCTTGAGCAGACCGAGGACACAGCGGAAAAGGGTACTTTTTCCGACGCCGTTGGGGCCGAGGACGCTGAGAAGCTCGCCGTATTCGGCGGAAAAGCTGAGTCCCTTGAGCACCTCGTGCTCGCCGTAGGAAAAACGGAGATCTTTTACTTCAAGGCTCAAATTCTCTCACCGTCCCTTGTTATAAGATAAATGAAGAAAGGCGCACCGATGAAGCTTGTGAGTATGCCGATGGGGATCTCCGTGGTCATAGCGTTGCGGGCGATGTCGTCCACGAGCAGGAGGAAAAGAGCGCCGAAGAGCATACTTGCGGGCATCAGGTGGCGGTAGTTGTTGCCGACCAGGCGGCGTGCAAGGTGGGGGATGACGAGACCGACCCAGCCGATGACACCGCTGACGGATACCGCGGCGGCGGTGACGAGCGTGGCACAGACGATTACGAGTATGCGCAGTCTGGGAGCGTTGACGCCCATGGTGCGAGCCTCCTCATCGCCCAGAGTCAGGATATTGATGCGCCAGCGCAGGGCGAAAAGAGGTACAAGTCCGATCACCATGGGTATGAGCGCGAACAGCACATCGCTTCCGCTTGCCCCGTTGAGCGAACCCATCAGCCAGTAGGTTATTGCCGGGAGCTGGTTCGCCGGATCGGCTATGAGCTTGATGAAGCTCGTGCCGGAGGAGAATAGCGAGCCTATCATAATTCCGGCGAGGATAAGTCCGATGACGCGCTTGCCCTTGGCTCTGCCGCCGACAAAAATGACCAGCGCGACGCAGCCGAGGCTGGCGGCAAAGGCGAAAAGCGTGACCATAACAGCACCGAGATCGAGCACTATGGCCAGTGCGGCGCCGAAGGATGCTCCGGCGGATGCACCGAGAATGTCGGGAGCGGCCATGGGATTCTGGAAAGTGCCCTGATAGCTGGCGCCTGCTGCGCTGAGGGCGCAGCCGACCAGACAGGCGAGGGCTATCCTCGGCAGACGGTGGCTCAGAAGCAAAGCCTCCTGAGTGGGGCTCCAGAACGGCTCAATGTCAGCGATGCGACCGAGCAGTATGCCGCATAGCTCGCGCAGACCTATCGGGTAGCGGCCGAGCACCACGCTGCCGATGACGGCGGCGACAAGCGCGGCGCACAGCACGGCGATGACGGCGGTGTATGAAAGCTGTTTTTTCGCTTTTCGCATAGGCGGAACGACCTTTCGTGGGTGATGGAACAAAAAACAACAAAGCCGGGCGCTTTCCACATCCTGAGAGAAAGCGCCCGGCTTAAATGACCTTTGTGCGTCCCGCCGCGTCCGGCAAAGACGAAAGGTCTGCTTCCTTCTCAAAATGTGAAGGCCATACTGTTTCCGGCATGACCCCGGTCGCCCTCCATAGACCCCAAAGCCCTTAGGGGGAACGACTCGAAAGCAATCAATATATTGTTGGGACAATTATAAGCGCGCAAAAGCGAATTTGTCAAGTGCCGTCTGAGGGTAATTTCCTGTAGATGGTGAAAAACATGGCGGAGAAGCAGGCTATGCCGCCGATAATATCGCTGATGGGTTCGGCCCAGAAAACGCCGTTGACATCGAGACCGGGAATGAGCGGCAGGATATAGATGAGCGGAACGACAACGATTGCCTTGCGCAGCAGAGAGAAGAACACCGCCTGACGGCTTTTGCCGAGTCCGACAAAGGTGCACTGTCCGGCCATCTGCAGAGCCATGAAGATATAGGCGCAGTAATAGATGCGCATGCTCTGCGAGGAAACTGCCACAAGTGTGGGGTCATCGTTGAAGATACGGGTGAGGAAACCGGGCAGCAGCGTGACGAGCAGCCAGCAGGCTCCGGAATAGACTAAGCTGGAACCCGTGACGAAGCGTATGCCCTGTTTTACGCGGCTGTAGGCCTTTGCGCCGTAGTTATATCCCAGCACAGGCTGGCTGCCGGAGGTGAAGCCGTGGATGCCCATGAGAGTAAGCTCACGGACGGAGTTTATGACCGTCATGGCGCCGACGTAGATGTCGCCGCCGTAGCGCTGGAGCTGGCTGTTGCAGCTCACCTGAACAAGGGCGTTCGTGATGCTCATAGTGAAGCCTGTTATGCCGAGGGCGAGTATTGGCTTGACCTGTTCGGCGCGAAGTCGCATGTTGCTCAGCTTGAAATCGAGTATGGAGCGGCTGCTGAGCAAAAATCCCATTGCCCAGCAGGCGGAAACGGCCTGAGATATAACGGTTGCGAGTGCTGCGCCGGATATGCCCATGTCAAGCGCGAAAATGAATATGGGGTCGAGGATAATGTTTATCACGGCGCCGATCGCTACGGTGAGCATTCCGATGCGGGCAAAACCCTGAGCGTTGATAAAGTGGTTCATGCCGAGACCGAGCATCGCGAAAACGGTGCCCCAGATATAAATGCGAAGATACTCCGCGGCGTAGGGGTAGGTGTCGTCGCTCGCACCGAAAAGGTAAAGTATAGGACGGGAAAAAACGAAGAGCGCAGCGCTTATCACGAGAGCGGAGATTAGAAGCATACTCAGACAGTTGGCCATTATTCTCTCGGCCTTGTCCTTGTCGCCCTGGCCGCGGGCTATGGAGCAGAGCGGACCGCCGCCGCTGGCACAAAGTCCGGTGAGAGCGGTGACGATGCTGACAACAGGCATCGTGAGACCGAGACCGGTAAGTGCGAGATTGCCGACGCCGGGGATATGTCCGATATACATTCTGTCCACAACGGAGTAGAGTACGTTTACCATCTGGGCAAGCATCAGAGGAATGGCCATATTGATTATGGCCTTCGAGACGCTGCCTTGGGAGAAATCGTTTTTGACTGTGCTCATTTTTCGCCTCTCAGTCGGATTATGCGGTCGCGAAGCTCGGCGGCGATCTCGAACTCGAGCATTTTTGCCGCTTCTTTCATTTTCTTTTCGAGTCTTTCTATCTCGGCCTTTCTCTCTTTTTCCGTCATCTTTATGCCGCGGCGGTCTTTGGCAGAGGGGGGAGCGGAGATGTCCATGAGATCACGGATGCCCTTGATAACGGTCTTGGGGGTGATGCCGTGGGCGAGGTTATATTCGGTCTGTTTTTTGCGGCGGCGCTCGGTCTCGGTTATGGCGGCGTGCATGCTGCGCGTGACCGTGTCGGCGTACATGATGACGAGACCCTCGGCGTTTCGGGCGGCGCGGCCTATTGTCTGGATGAGACTGGTCTCACTTCTGAGGAAGCCTTCCTTGTCCGCGTCGAGAATGGCCACGAGGCTGACTTCGGGCAGGTCGAGACCCTCGCGCAGGAGGTTGATGCCGATGAGAACGTCGAATTCGCCGAGGCGCAGGTCGCGGATTATCTCCGTACGCTGCAGCGCGTCGATATCGTGGTGCATATAGCGGCAGCGTATGCCCGCGTTCGTGAGATAGGTGGTGAGGTCTTCGGCCATGCGTTTGGTGAGCGTGGTGACGAGAGTGCGCTGCTTTTTTGCGACGCGATCGTTAATCTCGCCGATGAGGTCATCGATCTGGTTTTCGATGGGACGGACGCTTATCTCCGGGTCGGTGAGACCTGTGGGGCGGATTATCTGCTCGGCCACGGCTTCGGTGCGCTCACGCTCGAATTCGCCGGGAGTGGCAGAGACATAAGTGACCTGATTGAGTCGCTGCTGGAATTCGGGGAATTTCAACGGGCGATTGTCGAAGGCGGAGGGCAGACGGAAACCGAAATTCACGAGACTTTCCTTTCTCGCCCGGTCGCCGTTGTACATGGCGCGCACCTGCGGCAAGGTGACATGGCTCTCGTCGATGAACATGATGAAATCGTCGGGGAAGTAGTCGAGCAGGGTCATTGGAGGCGAGCCGGGGGCGCGCCCGGATATGATGCGGCTGTAGTTTTCTATGCCGGAGCAGTAACCGAGCTCCGTCATCATCTCGAGGTCGTAGTTTGTGCGCTCGGCTATGCGCTGAGCCTCTATAAGCTTGCCCTGACTTTTGAAATATTCCACGCGCTCGTCGCATTCTTTCCGTATCTCGCGGGCGGCGCGGTCCATTTTTTCGTGGGTGGTGACGTAGTGACTCGCCGGCCACACGGGAATGGTGGTGAGATAGCGCAGAGCCTTGCCGGTGAGAGGATTTATCTCGCTTATGCGCTCTATCTCGTCGCCGAAATATTCAACTCTGAGCGCGCTTTCCGCCCAATAAGCGGGCCAAAGCTCCACGGTGTCGCCGCGAACGCGGAACATATTGCGCTCGAAAGCAATGTCGTTGCGTTCATAGCGTATATCGATGAGGCGGTGGAAAAGTTCCTCCATGGGCAGTTCCGCACCCACGCGGAGCGTGACCATCATTTTCTCGAAGTCCTCCGGCTCGCCGAGGCCGTAGATGCAGCTGACGGAGGCGACTACTATGACATCGCGGCGCTCGAGCAGGGAAGCGGTGGCGGCAAGGCGCAGACGGTCTATTTCCTCGTTTATGCTCGCGTCCTTTTCTATGAAGGTGTCCGTGCTTGCGATGTAAGCCTCCGGCTGATAGTAGTCGTAGTAACTGACGAAATATTCAACGGCATTATCCGGGAAGAACTCGCGGAACTCGCTGCAAAGCTGTGCGGCGAGGGTCTTGTTGTGGGCGAGCACCAGTGTGGGGCGCTGGACGCGTTCTATGACCTTGGCCATAGTGTAGGTCTTGCCGGAGCCTGTGACGCCGAGCAGGACTTGCTCGCGCAGACCTTTTTCTATGCCCTCGGCAAGAGCAGCGATGGCCTCGGGCTGATCGCCGGAAGGGGAGTATTCACTTTTTACCTTGAATTCGGGCATGGTGGACTCCTTAATGAAATATAATAACAGTATTATTATAACTCTCCCCACGGCTATTTCAAGAGAAAATAAGAAAGACAGGCATGTCCGAAATGAGGAGCGGCAGCGCTGCGAACGGTGGGGATTAACGCGGTCTTAACACGCATTAAGGTATTCTTAACTTGCGTACATGTGAAGAAAATAATAATCTAAAAAAAGATAAAATTTGTTTGGAGGAAAGCAATGATTTTCGCAATAATTCTTTTTGCAATTACATATGTGCTTATGCTCACTTTCCAGAAGTGGAGACCTGTCATTGCCCTGTGCTCGGCCGCGGTTTTTCTCATTTCCGGTATGCTGCCCTTTGGCATGGCGCTGGACTACATAGACTTCAATGTTCTTCTGATGATCGCCGGCACCATGGGTACAGTAGCTCTTGTTATTGAGTCGAAGATGCCTTTCCTGCTTTCCGACATCATCGTTGAGAAAGTTCCCAACGTCAAGTGGGCCATCGTTGTCCTGTCCCTGTTCGCGGGTATCGTTTCTGCGTTCATCGACAATGTGGCCACCGTTCTGATGATCGCCCCCATCGCCATGGCCATGGCAAAGCGTCTGAACCTCAACCCCGTTCCCATGATCATTTCCATCGCCGTTTCTTCAAACCTGCAGGGCGCGGCCACCCTAGTCGGAGATACCACCTCCATCCTGCTGGGCGGCTATGCGGGTATGAGCTTCAACGACTTCTTCGTGTATAAGGGCAGACCTTCCATATTCTTCGCTGTTGAACTGGGCGCACTTATCTCCGCTTTAATTCTCATGGTGCTTTTCCGCAAGGAGACTGCTCCGGTTGAAGCCGGCAAGCGCACCGTGGTAGAAGACAAGGTGCCCACTATTCTGCTCGTTGCCACCGTTCTTGCTCTGATCCTTGCTTCTCTTATTCCCAATACTCCAGAGCTCACCAACGGTATTATCTGCACCCTTATCATGCTCATCGGCGCTGTCTACAATGCAATCCGCAAGAAGGACATAAAGGCCTTTCTGGCTCCCATCAAGGAGATCGACTACCAGACCGTCGGCCTTCTCTTCGGTCTCTTCCTCGTCATCGGCGGCATTACCGAGATGGGCGTTGTTGACGCTGTTGCCAACCTCTTCACCAAAATAGGCGGAGGAAATATTTTCCTCACCTACACCATCATCGTGTGGGCCAGCGTTATCATCTCCGCATTCATTGACAACATTCCATATGTCGCCACCATGCTGCCCGTCGCTCAGGGTATTGCAGCTGCCATGGGCGTTGACCCCACCCTTATCTACTTCGGTCTGCTGAGCGGCGCTACCCTCGGCGGCAACCTGACCCCCGTTGGTGCATCCGCCAACATCACCGGTATCGGCATCCTCCGCAAGGAGGGCTGGATAGTATCAAACGGCGACTTCATGCGTATCGGCATACCATTCACCCTCGCCGCTATCATTCCTGCATATATCTATATCTGGGTATTCTACGGCGCATAAATCATCAAAAAACAGAAAATCCCTGCCACTTGTGAAGTGGCGGGGATTTTTTTGCCTTATGAGGGGAATCGGAAACTTTTTTGTGCTAAGAGTGAAATATACCGGGTCAAAAGTCTACTGTATTTTCAAAGGGAAGAAAGGATGTGGACAAATGGACGACAGGGAACTTACGGCTTTGTTTTTTGAGCGCTCGGAACAGGCGATAAGCGCCCTTGAGGCGTCTCACGGCGCAGCGGCGAAGGCTTTGGCCTTCAATGTGCTGGGAGATATGCGCGACGCGGAGGAGTGTCTGAGCGACGGCCTTCTCGCCGTTTGGAACACGGTTCCGCCCACGTGTCCGGAGTCCATGAAGGCCTATTTGCTCGGCCTCACGCGAAACTGTGCGCTCGACCGCTATCACCTGCTCGGCGCGAAAAAGCGCTGCAGCCGCTTTGATACGGCGATGGACGAGCTGGCTTACTGCATAGCGGATGCGGACACCGCGCAGTCTGTCTGCGAGGCTAAAGAACTGGGCGCGGCGATAAACGCCTTTCTTGCCACACTTGCCAAAGAGGACAGGCAGCTTTTTGTCCGTCGCTTCTGGTTCGGCGATGAGCTCGGCGATGCGGCAAAGGCGCTGGGCATGACGCCGCAACGCGCTTCCCTCCGGCTTTTCCGGACTAAGGATAAGCTGAAAAGATTTTTGATGAAAGAAGGTATGCTTTGATGGATAAAAAGCTGATAAGCGAGGCTCTCGGCTGCATCGACGAGGACTACATCATCGAGGCTCTCGAGCTTTCCGGCGGAGCATACGCTCGCGGAAAGGAGAACGAAACTATGAACGGACGAAAGATAACCAAACCCGCCCGAATCCTGCTCATCGCGGCAGCCCTGGCAATGGTAATGGCTCTCGGCGTCGGAGCGTATGCCGCCGATGTATTCGGTTTTCGCGCACTTATTCTCGGTGACCCAATGGAGAATGTTGTATCGCTGACCAAGGCGCAGGACGTACCAGAAACGCTTGATGCTGCCATAAGCGAAAAGCTGGCAGCATCCAAAGCCGCATGGGACGAATGGAGTGAGTATAAGACCAATCGCCCCTTCAACATGGAAAAGCCTGAAGTGTATGAATACATTCCTGCGGGGACTTATCGCATGGAAGTTTTTGAAAACTCCGAGGGCGGCTATTCGGCGTCCTACTATGATGAGAACGATGAGCTTATCGAAGAAAAAGCCATGAGTGCCGAGGAGTACGAGGCGCTGCGTGCATTCGACGAAGTTATGATCGGCAATTTCGACGGATATGACTTCAACTACAATGTTTGCAGCGAGGAAGATGCGGATAAGCTTGAGGAAATTGCCGCGAAATACGGTCTCGTTCTGAAGCGCGATGTGAATATTGCGTGGAGCTCCGAGACTACCGGACAGAGCGGTGAAAACGCATACACCAATGAAGAACTTGCAGAGCTGACATCCGAGAAGATGGGCAACTCCGGCAACATTTTTGCCAAAGTTCCCGACGGTTTTGACAAGGCTTATTGGTATGACGAAGGTAGCTTCTGCGTCAGTTTCTATGTGACTCTGCCCTCCAGCGGTGAGCAGGTCACTTGCTATGGCTACAACTCCATGTATGGCACTCTCTACAGCGGCAGAGAAGTCGTTGCAGAGGCAAATGTCGACGAGTTTGCCAGCCGTGAGTATGTGTCTGCAGACGGTACTGTTCTGACAATACTCGAAAACGGTAGCGAAGCATATATTTATGTTTTCCTTGAGGACTCCTTCTACGTACAGCACATCGGTACCGCCGATATGACCGTAAAGGATGTCAACTATATCGCCGACTATATAAGCTATGCGCTTATCGGAAAGTGATTTGAGCGAGCTAATACAGTTTGCTCCCGACGGGAATCCCGTCGGGGGCTTTTTGCACATGCGAATATTATTGCGATTTTACAGCGCGGCACGATTTGCGCGCCGCCTTATTCCAATATTCCCTCGATTTTCAGCATTCCGATTTTGCGGTAAACACCGCCGCCGTAGCCGACCATCTTGCCGCTGCTGCCGATGACGCGGTGGCAGGGGACGATGATGCTGATGGGGTTTCGTCCGACCGCGCCGCCCACGGCCTGCGCGGACATTTTGCCCGAGGGACTTCTGACTGCAAGTCGACGGGCAATGTCGCCGTAGCTCACAGTTTCGCCGTATGGAATGGTCTTCAGTTCGTCCCAAACTGCCATGGCGAAAGGCGAGCCGCTCAGATGGATCGGTATCTCGGCAGGATCGGGAGCTTCGCCGTCAAAATAGCGGCGCAGCCAGTCGCGCATGAGTGCGAAAACGGGCAAAGAGTCATTGGGAGCAAGACCCTCCGTGCCATGGTGGTCGGAAAACCAAAGTCCGGTGAGAGCTGTGCCGTCGCTTATCAGGAGTATTTCGCCGAGAGGCGAAGGTGTAAGACAGTAAAACTCCATAACTCAGTACCCCAAATGGCGCAGCAGAGCCTCGCAGCCTTCGCATACGTCCTGCCAGGTGGCTTCAAAGTCGCCGGTGTACCAAGGGTCGGCAACGTCGCCGGGACGGGAGGTGAAGTCGAGCAGGCGGCTCATTTTGCCTTCGCTGTCGCCGCCGCAGATGCGGTGCATACGGCGGAGATTGCTGCCGTCCATGCAGATGAGATAGTCCCAGTGTGCGTAGTCGGCTTTGGTCATCTGGCGTGCGGTTTTGCCCGCGCAGGAGATGCCATGCTCGGTGAGCTTGCGTTTTGCAGGGGGATAGACGGGATTTCCCAGCTCCTCTGCGCTTACAGCGGCAGAGGCTATCTCAAATTCGGCGGCTATCCCAGCCTTTTTGACCATGTCTTTCATAACAAACTCAGCCATCGGACTGCGGCAAATATTGCCGTGGCAAATAAATAAGATTTTTATCACCTATTATAACCTCTTTTTAGTTGATTTTTGGCGCTTTTACGAACTTTTTTGCGATTATAAATTTTCGCAACTTTGCGGTTCTTCTCGGCACTTCTGGTAAGTGTGGTAAGCATTTTAACCTGACTTTTGGGCTGCATCCTGGGGCTGGAACTGCAATACTTTTCGCATGGATTCCTCGGCGTGAGCATAGCTGGCATGGGTGTAGACGTTCATGGTCACGCTGGCATCGGAGTGGCCCATGAGATACTGAAGGCTCTTCAGATCCATGCCGGCGTTAGCCATGTTCGTGCAGAAGGTATGCCGCAGGACATGGGGCGTGATCTTCGGCAGAGGATCGTTGGGGTAGAGCCGACGGTACTTTTGTGTTGCCCACTGCATGTGATGCTCCACATGCAGAGCGACATAGGGCTTATCATCTTTGTCCAGAAACAGGAAGCCTTTATACCCGTCGATGATCCACTCACGCTTGGGGCGTGCTCTGCGTTTGAGAACATTCTTCAGACTTTCGCAGACGCTGTCCGTCATGGGGATGAAGCGACGACCACTTTCGGTCTTGGTTTTCTCCACGTAGTACTTGCCGCCACGTTCCCG
>JAZOBQ010000135.1:0-23544 GCA_045596005.1 Oscillospiraceae bacterium | reverse complement strand
AAGACCGCTTGGCCTCCCGACTTGCCGCCATAGGTGACAGAGGGAATGAAGTTGCCGCCGGGGCAATAGGTGCTGCATACGCGGCGAACCTCTGCGCGGATCTCCTCCTCGGTGGAGTCAGCACGGTCCACAATGGCGGCGTCAATACCGCCCATGAGAGCCATGCGGCCGCCGAGGGACTTCTGGATCTTTACAATGTCGTTCTGAGGCAGAACGCCCTGCCATACGTCGATGCCGAGGTCTACCATGTCCTCAACGATGGGTTCGCAGAAGCTGTCGGAATGGTGGACGATCAGAACGCCCTTTTCCTTGAGATACTTGTAGCTCTTTTCGTATGCGGGTTTGATTATCTCGCGCCAGAGCTCGGGCTGAACGAAAAGGTTTGCTTTGCTGCCCCAGTCGTCGTGGCTGAGGATGGCGTCGGGATGAGCGTTTTCAACCATGAGCTTGAAACCCTTGTAGCGGTATTCGCCTATTGCGGCAGAGAGATCAGCCATGAGCTCGGGTTCGAGCATGAAATTGCAGAGAGTGTCCTCAAAACCCATGAGGAAGTGCAGTCGCTCGAAAACGCCGGTGGGGGCGAAGCAGGTGACGAGCTGCTCGGAGCGGTCAACGGCCATGGTGCGCTCAATGTAGGGAGTCCAGAGTTCCTCGGCAGAGCAGTTGGCGATGAGGTCGGGAACCTTTATGACATCTTCCCACTCCTCGATATCGTCAAGAACCTTGAAAAGGGGGTCGGGGGTGGCTGCAACTTCGTTTGCGGGCCAGAGAATGCGGGTGCCCCACTTGTCGTAGCTGGGTTCCATGCCGGGATAGCGGTTGCCGCGGACATAGCTGCACACGGGGTCGCCGGGGAGCATGGCGATGGCTTCGTACTGTTTTACGAGGCGGTCGGGTTTGCCGCCGCGGATGGTCTCAAGAAAATTTTCTCTTTTGCTGAGCATATATTTTCCCTCCATAAATAACTATGATGCAAATATGTTTTTATATTAACATACATAATGGCCTTTGTCATCGTTTTATTGACCTAAATTGGATATTATTTGTATTTTGCATAGTGGATGCACGCCAATGCGCGCAAAGCTGCGGCCGCGGGGGATATGGCGCTTGCTAAAAAGACAGATTGTGGTATAATATTTTGATATACTTGGAGAAAGGATGCGAGCGGTCTTGGAATTTATAAGAAAACTGCCGGAGCGGCTTTACAAAGCGATGGTCTGCATTTTCCTTCTGATCATCGCCGCGGCAATGGTCGTGAGCACATATAAGCTCAAGATAGTGCTGTGCTGCGCGGCTGCGGGGACCCTTGTCATCTTGAGGCTGAGCAGATCTTTCCGGCTCGGAGAGGCAAAATGGTCGGACGGAAAGTGGCTCATAGTGCTCTCCCTTGGCTGCTTCGCGGTGAAGTTCGTCTGGATATATTTCATGCGCATAGAGCCCATCGACGATTATGCGACATTTTATTACCATGCATACAATCTAAGCGAAAACTGGCTTGTGCCTTATAGATATGTGGCGCTTTTTCCGCATATTATGGGATATTCGAGCTTCCTGAGCGCATTCCTTTCCCTGACCGGCCACAGTTATTTCCTGCCGACGCTGCTCAATGTGATTATGAGCGTGGTGTCCGGTGTGCTTATTTACCGCATAGTCCGCGCTTATCTCCCGACAAGGGCGGCTGCCACGGCCTATATTTTCTGGATAATCTGTCCCTCGCAGACTATGTATAATAACCTTGTGCTCTCCGAGCCGCTTTACACGATGCTGCTTTTGCTTTTTGTGTATCTGTTTGTCTTGCTGACAAAGCGCGAGGAAAAGCTCGGCTGGTGGAAGATGCTCTTTTGGGGAATCGCGTTGGGCGCCGTACTCTGGAGCGTGAATATAAACCGACCCATCGGTGCGATAATCATAATTGCCCTGTTCATCTGGCTGCTCGTACTGCGTGCCGACGAGCTGAAAAACAAAAAGTATCTGCTTCGCTGGGGCTGCTTCATGCTCTCGCTGCTGATAAGCTACTCCGTGCTGGGCTCTGCTTGGAACGTATATCTCGAGTCGCGCCTCGGTGAAAAACCGGCCTCCGTGCCCGGATATAATATCTGCGTCGGTTTCAATATCGACAGCCTCGGCACATGGAATGTGGAAGATTCCGAAATGCTGTTCCACTACAGCGAGGATGCCACTCCCGACGAGGCACAGGCGCAGATGCTTGAGGTGGCAAAGAAACGCATAATCGAGGTCGCGCCCGAGCTTCCCAGACTTTTTGCCTTGAAGCTGCGCACTTTCCTGTCCGACGACGCTGCCTGCGCGGTGTATAATTCCGACATTCTCCCAAGCTTCACGGCGGCGTGGATAATCTGCAATCTTTTCTACTATTTCCTGCTGCTGCTCAGCCTGCTCGGCGGCTGGAAAATGATGAAGCTCTCGCGCCGGACGGCAGTTTTCATCATGCCGCTTTACTTCATCGGGCTCACCTGCGCCCAGATGCTTGTCGAGGTCGCATACAGATACCATTATTCGCTGATACCCTTCCTTGTAATGATACCCCAGTTTTATCTGTTCAAAGATACTGAAGAAAAGGAGAGCGAGATATGAAACCCACATTGTATATAATCACTCCCTGCTATAACGAGGAGGAAGTGCTGCCCATAACCGCGCCGCAGTTTCTTGCGCAGATACGCAAGATGCAGGATATGGGACTCATTTCCGACGAAAGCCGCGTTATGTTCGTCAACGACGGCAGCAAGGATAGAACATGGGAGCTCATAAGTTCCTTCGCCGCCGAGGAGGAGACTTTCATCGGCATTTCCCAGAGCCGCAACCGCGGACACCAGAACGCAGTTCTCGCCGGCCTCATGGAAGCCAAAGACCGCTGCGACATCACCATCTCCATAGACTGCGACGGTCAGGACGATATCGGCGCGATGGAGGATATGGTGAAGGCGTATCTCGACGGCTGCGAGGTGGTCTACGGCGTGAGAAGCAGCCGAAAGACCGACACATTTTTTAAGCGCACAACGGCTCAGGGATTTTATAAGCTGCTCAATGCAATGGGCGCGGAGGTCGTGTATAACCACGCCGACTACCGCCTTATTTCCGCAAGAGTGCTCAAAGAGTTTGCCGAGTTCAAGGAGGTCAATCTCTTCCTGCGCGGCATGGTCCCGCTTGTGGGCTTCAAGTCCACCTCCGTTTACTATGAGCGCAACGAGCGCCTCGCGGGTGAGAGCCACTACCCGCTCAAAAAGATGCTTGCCCTTGCGTTTGACGGCATCACCAGCCTGTCCGTTAAGCCGCTGCGCATGATCTCCGGACTTGGCATTATCGCCTCGCTCATAAGCTTCGCGGGCGTTATCTGGGCGCTTGTGTCCAAACTTCTCGGCTCCACCATTCCGGGATGGACAAGCATTTTCTTCGTCGTATGCCTGCTGTGTTCCATTCAGCTTATCTGTCTCGGCATCATCGGCGAATATATCGGCAAGATCTATATGGAAGTTAAGGGCAGACCCAGATATATCATAAGCGAGAGAACTGAAGACAATGAAGAAAAACATTAAAGATCTCATGCTCTATCTCATCGTCGGCGGTATAGCCACGGTGAGCGAGTGGATAATATTCTATGTGCTGGATAAGTGCCTTGTGCACTATGCTCTCGCGACCGTTATCGCATATATGCTCTCCACCTTTGTCAACTGGGCGGCGGGCAGGCTTCTGGTGTTCAAAGAGAGTCATCAGAGCTTCATTAAGGAGATACTGAGTATTTACGCCGCGGCTGTGGTCGGCCTTTTGATGAATCTCGTCATAATGTGGCTGGCTGTGGATATTCTGAGCATAAACGAAATGATCTCCAAGATAGCTGCGACCATAATCGTATTCATGTATAATTTCCTTGTGCGAAAACTTCTTATTTATAAAAAGTGAGCTTGCTTATTTGATGAAAGGGGACGGAAAATGGCATCTGCGTTGAAAAACGATTTGACCACGGGAAATGTGACGAGACAGCTTGCCGCTTTTTCTGTGCCGACCTTTCTGGCAAATTTGCTGCAGGCCATGTACGGACTCGCCGATATGATAATCGTGGGTCAGTTCGTGGGTGATGCCGGACTTTCAGCCGCAGGTCTTTGTGGAGAAGTTATCGTGATTATCACCGCCGCGAGCACCGGAATGTGTACGGGCGGAACCGTCGTGCTGGCTCAGTATATGGGACTTCGGGACGACAAAAACCAAAGCGCCACAGTCATGAGTCTGTTCGTGCTTATGATCGCGACGTCTCTTGTGCTAACGGTCGCGGGACTTATGCTGACACCGCTTATTGTAAGGGTAATACAGACACCGGTGGAAGCCGTTGTACAGGCGGAGCGTTATCTGCGCTACAGCTGCGGAGGAATAGTGTTCGTTTTCGGATACAATATGGTCTGTGCGGTGTTCAGAGGTTTCGGCAACTCCAAAATACCGATGTACATCATAAGCCTTGCCGCGGTTTTGAATGTTGTGCTTGATCTTGTGCTGGTGGGTGCGTTCGGCATGGATGCAGGCGGCGCCGCTCTGGCGACAGTTATAGCCCAGGGTGTTTCGTTCTTACTTGCGCTTTGGATCCTCTTTTCAAAATTCGGTAAGGAATTCCGGCTCAGCCGTGAATCTCTTAAGTTTGACCGCGAAAAAATGATGCTGATTTTGAAAGTCGGCATACCAAATATGCTGCAGGTCGTGCTTGTGCATCTGTCGCTCCTCTTCGTTGCGGCTATAATCAGCTCCCACGGAGTGACAGCCTCCGCTGCCAGCGGCATAATGCAGAAAATGACCAGCATTTCCATTCTGGTCAGGCAGTCCGTGGGCGCCGGTGTGTCTACCATGACGGGACAGAATATCTCCGTCGGCAATAATGCCAGAGTGGAGAAGATAGTAAACACGGGTGTTATGCTAAGTCTTGCCGCAAGCGTGGTCCTTTTCGCCGTAAATCTGTTCATGCCCGAAACGCTGGCCAGAGCCTTTACCTCAGACCATGACGTCATCAAGGAGACGGCAAGATATCTGAGGATAGGTTCTGTGAGCTACCTGTTCATGGCTCCGATGACTATATATAATTCTCTCGCCATAGGCGCCGGCCATTCAAGACGGTCTATGTTCAATTCCACGCTTGACGCAGTTGTCTGCCGTATTCCGCTGACTTTGCTGCTGGGACACTTTTTCGGGCTTACGGGCGTATATGTAGCCACCGCCGTTTCCCCTCTGGCCGCCACAATAAGCGGCAGGATATACTTCGTGCAGAAAAAGTGGCAGGATATCCGTCTCATCAAATCGTAGCCGTCCGGGGCGGAAGTTATCCTGCAAAGACCGGCGTGCCCTCTTGCCAAAATCAACCGCGAACGATAACCGAATAAAAAAATTCCTCCTGCGGATACTAAACGTGACAAAAACAGTATCAGCAGGAGGAATTTATATATGAAAGCAACAGGCATAGTCCGAAGAATAGATGACCTCGGCCGGGTGGTCATTCCCAAGGAGATCCGCCGCACCATGCGAATCCGAGAGGGCGACCCCTTGGAGATATATACCGAGCGCGACGGAGAGGTAATATTCAAAAAGTATTCGCCCATGGGAGAACTCAGCGAGTTCGCGGGACAGATCTGCGACAGCCTTTTCAAGACCACGGGCAGCATGGCGATAGTTTGCGACCGCGACAGCGTTATCGCGGCGGCGGGCGGCGGCAGAAAAGAACTGCTCGACAAGGCAATCAGTCCCCAGCTTGAGGAAATAATGGAAAAGCGCGGTCTTTTCACCGCCGAGTTTCGGGTGGCACAGCCCGTTTGCGATGGCGTGAGCGATCAGTGCATCTCCGTCGCCGCACCCATTCTTTCGGCAGGGGATGTGCTCGGCTGCGTGGTTTTTTCCGCGGTCAAGGACTCCGCGCCCCACGGCGATACCGAGAGCAAGCTTGCGCAGGCTGTTGCTGCTTTTCTCGGCAAGGTGATGGAAGAGTAAATAAATCCGCAGGTCGGTTTTGGCGACCTGCGGATTCTTTCTTATCCATAATAAAATTTGTTCCCTAATTCGGCAAGGGGGTAGTAGCCGTCGAGAGCCATGAGCTCAGCAAGGTAGGCGTCCGTGGCGATAATGAGACCTTCATCACGGTTTTTGATGGCAAACGAGCGCATATCCGTGCTGAAATAACACCAGCGATTGAGCGGCACAAGACCGAGCTGCCCGTAGCCGAAGTAGCCGATGACCTGTCCGCTTTCGTCCCAGACCACATGAGCCTGAGCCTGCTCGCGGCAGCTTTTTTCGATGTAGTTGATCGCTATACGTCCGCGAAATTCGTCCTGCAGATCGTTTCTTGTGCCCTCTATGACTACATCGGTATCCTCGATATGTACTCCGTCAACGTACACTCCGGCAGTGAGTTCCAGATGAATTTCTTCGCTGAAAGCTCCGAAACGGTCTGCGAAGTGAACGGCGAAAAATGCGATCAGCGCTATGCACACGAGCAGCATTATTATGTCTCTGATATTGCGCTTCAGTTGGTCTTTCCTATATTGCCTTGCGGTTTTCAGTGCAAGACGTACCTCTTCATCCGCAGTGGGAGTCTCCTGCTTTTCTCCGCGGAGAAGCTCCGTGACGGAAAGACCGAGTGTGTCGGCGAGAGGTTCAAGGAGACTGATGTCGGGAAAGCCGGCACCGCGTTCCCATTTGCTGACGGCTCTGTCGGAGACATGGAGAGCCTCGGCAAGCTGGCGCTGGGTCATGTTTTTCTCTTTTCTGGCTTCGGCGATGAGTCCGCCGGTTTTGAGACTGTCCATAATCGCTCCTTTGCTCAGGGCTTATTAAAAATCCAGTCCAGAAGAGTTCTGGGTCCGAAGCTTGTGTACTCAAGCTCCAGAGGGTAATAATCCTCAAGCTCCAAAAGCGGTACATATTTCTCGTGGGTGGAAATAATGCGGCCGTCCGACAGCTTGAAAGCCATATAGAAGAAGTTGCGGTCTATATAGGAATAGCCGTCGCCCTTGGCAGTGTGTGGTGCGAGAGGGGAAACTTCACCGTCATCGAGGACAAATTTTACATATCCATCCCTCCCCCAGGCTATCCATGCGTCCATGCCTGCGGTTTCTGGCAGACAGTCGATGATGACTTCTCCGGAAAAATGCCGGTGGTCAAACTGCCCATCGTTATCGAAATAAAGATGGTCGATGATGCCGTCCACGGTGATTTCGGTTTCGCCTGTCAACACACCGTCGGTGTAAATCCCGGCGGTGATTTCCTTTTGCACATGCTCGTCAAAGGCACCGCGCATATCAGCAAAGGCACTGACCCAAAAGAGGAAAAACAGGAATAAGAAGAATATAACTGCCGCGATGTGGAGATTTTCCTGACGGCGCTGTTTCAGCTTGCTGCGAACTTCCTTGACTGCAAAACGCACTTCCTCCTCTGCGGTGGGAGCGTCCTGCCTTTCGCCGTGCAACAGCTCTGTCACAGTGAGTCCCAGAGTGTCGGCGAGGGGCTCGAGCAGGCTCACGTCGGGAAAGCCGGCACCGCGTTCCCATTTGCTGACGGCTCTGTCGGAGACATGGAGCGCCTCGGCAAGCTGGCGCTGGGTCATGTTTTTCTCTTTTCTGGCTTCGGCGATGAGGCTGCCGGTCTTTGTACTGTCCATATCCACGCCTCCTTTAGGAAAAGAATAGCACAAAAACAGATGTTCTTGCAACAAACGGAGCGTTGAGCCATATATTTTGATGGAAAAGCCGACGTGTGTATGCTATGATTGAGAAAAGATTTCCTTTGGAGGCGCAGTGATGAGAGTTCTTGTTATAGACGGACAGGGTGGCGGAATCGGACGCCAGATAGTTTCCGCGGTGAAAGCTGCATTCCCTCAACATGAGCTTATTGCCGTCGGAACAAACTCCGCCGCGACGGCCGCTATGCTCAAGGCAGGTGCGGACAGTGCCGCAACGGGAGAAAACTCCGTGGTGGTTTGCGCGAGAAGTGCCGACGTAATAATCGGCCCCATAGCCATCGTGATTGCCGACGCGCTGCTTGGAGAGATCACGCCCACAATGGCAACGGCTGTCAGCCAAAGTGCGGCGAGACGCATACTTATCCCGGTGAACCACTGCGACAATATTATCGTAGGTGTGAGCGAACTCGGAATGGGTAAGCTCGTGCAGGATGTTATCGCGGAGATAGGCAGGCTTGGCTGAGCTTGACAAGGCTCGGGAAAGCGTGATAAAATTTATCTGTTCTCAGAAGGGGACTTCTGGTTTTCCGAAGAAAGCCGTTTTTGAATTTTTCGTACCGCCATGGGCGGACTATATCCTGAAACGATTGCCGCGAAGGTGATTATCCGCTCCACGCAGGAGCGGTGCGTCCTTGCGGCTATTATTTATTTCGGAGGAAAACCATGAAAAGAATTAAAAAACTTACGGTCACCGCTCTGTGTGTGGCACTTTGCGTGGCGCTGCCGATAGTGTTCCACCTGATCCCGGATGGCGGCAGCCTGTTCAGCCCCATGCATATACCGGTGCTGCTTTGCGGTCTTGCCTGCGGTCCGCTGTGGGGTCTTGCCTGCGGCCTGCTCGGCCCTGCGCTGAGCAGTTTCGTGACGGGTATGCCCGGAGCGGCGTATCTGCCGCCAATGCTCATTGAACTTGCCGCCTACGGATTTTTCTGCGGTGCGATGATGCGCATTGTCCGCACGGGCAGACTGAGCGCCGACCTATACATAAGTCTTGTTTCTGCCATGCTTGCGGGCAGAGTTCTCGCCGGACTTGCGAGAGGCTTTATTTTCGCGAAAGGCGCTTTCAGCATAGGCATGTGGGCGACGAGCTATTTCGTCGGCTCTGCACCGGGTATAATCGCCCACCTTATCATAGTTCCGGCACTTGTCATCGCTCTTATTAAGGCGAAGCTCATAGCACCGAGATACGAAAAGACGACGAGCTGACACCGGGCAATAACGGGAGGTAGAGTATGAAAAACATCGACATAAGCCGCTTTTCCCAACTTTATGAGGTCAGAAGACTCGGCGTGGGGGATGCTGAAACTGTTTTTGCGCTTGCAAGCGAGAACAAGCAGTTTTATGAACACAGCGACAGAGCGTGCAGCATCGAAGGTATATGCTCGGACATGGAGCTGCTGCCTCCCGGCAAAGAGGCTGTGCACAAGTACTATCTCGGATTTTATGAGTACGGATATCTCATCGCCGTGATGGATTTCATTGACGGCTATCCCGACGAGGACACCGCTTACATCGGCTTTTTCATGCTCGACGAGTGTATGCAGGGCAAAAAGATCGGCACCTCGATGATAGAGCGCATCTGCCTGTACTGCGAGGAGCTGGGTTACAGGCGCGTGATGCTCGGTTACGAAAAGGCCAATACCCAAGCTTCCGGCTTCTGGGAGAGCATGGGTTTTGAAAGTCTGAGAGAGATCATGCGCGAGCACGGCATCATAGTCGTCGCCGAGCGCAATCTGGGCGCTTCGAGAACTCAGCGCAGCTTCGCACAGTGCCTGCGCGAACAGTCTCGCATACACCCCTCGATGCAGGCGAGGGATGCGCTGAAAATTTGCTATCAGGCTGCTTTCGGTGCAGAGCACGGTGTGAGTGAACCGGCTGCAGCGAGAAAATATCTGCGCGATGAACTTAAGTCGCTGCCGTGGCGCTGCGCCTCACGCTTTTATGAACAGATATCCCCGGAGCTGTGCCGTGTCAATCTGCAGGCCTGGAAAAACAGAGAGCTTAAGTGGCAGTGGCTATACAATATGTTCGCCCTTGCAAAAGGAACGGGAGACATAGCGCCCTACCTCGCGGAGGTTGGGAAGTTGGCGGCTGACGGTGAGCTGCCCTTCACGGCTGAGGAATGGGAGACCGAACTGGGAGCCTGGGACGGTAAACCCGTAAGCCACAGCGAGAGCTACCGTGAGGCAGAAAATCCCGCGTACCGCATCGTGCCCATGCGCTTTGTCAACTCCCTAAGAGTGCTGCAGGCGATGGCGGAATACCCCGACGGATGCATCGTGGCCATAGACGGAAACTCCAATTCAGGAAAGACCAGCCTTGCCGAGGCGCTTGCCGAGATTACGGGTGCCGGCGTTGTGCATATGGATGATTTCTGCATGCCTGCGGGCAGATCCGAGGTTGAAAGACTGGGACTTCCCGGCGGCAATATAGCTTACGATCTGTTCAAACGCGAGGTGCTGCCCAATCTGCGCAGCGGCAAGGCTTTCAGCCACCTTACTTTCGATTGCTCGCGCATACGTGTCGGCGGGAAAAAGCGTGTACGCTCCTCGCCTTACCGCATAGTGGAGGGCAGCTTTTCCCAGCACAGTATTTTCGGCAGCTATATGGATGTACGCGTTTTCATGAGCGTGGACAAAGCCGAGCAGCGCAGGCGTGTGCTTTTGCGCGACGGTGACCGCCTTGCGCCGAGCTATTTTTCCGTATGGATCCCGATGGAAGATGAGTATTTTCAGTTTTTCAACCTTAAGGAAAAGTCCGATGTTGTTATTGCAACATGATATAAAGAACAAAGAAATCCGTCGTGCTGAGCTTCAGCACGACGGATTTTTTATATTTTTGTTTTATTCCACCGGGACTTCCGGCGCGGGAGCTTCCGGGGCAGTTGCCTCGGGAGCAGGCGCTTCAGGCTGACTCGGGGTCTCGGGTTCAGGGGAGGGGGAGTGGAAGGCGCTGTAATCGATCGTGAGGTCGGGGCCGGTAAAAGTGCCGTCGAGCTTGCTCATGGCGCGCTCATATTCCGCGGTTCCAACTTCGTAGGGTACAGGCTGATAGTTGTTCGTGCCCTCGACAGAGGACAGGCAGCAGGGGATAAGTTCAAGACCGGTCAGGCTGATGCTGCCGTCAATATCGCGCATGACGGTGACACGAGCGATGGCACTGTCGCGGTCACGGGGATTGGTGTTGCCGCCGAAAGAAAAATTGCCGAGAGAATAGAGTATATAGCCGCCATTGTATTCTTCGGTGCGCTGGAGCACATGGGGATGGCTGCCGTAGACGATATGGGCTCCGGCGTCAATGGCTGCGTGACCGACGTTCTGCTGGTCGAGCGTGGGACGGTAGGTACCCTCGATGCCCCAATGCAGTCCGGCGATGATGAGCTCGCAACCCTCTGCCTTGAGAGCTTCGACTCCGGCGACGACCTGTTCGGCGGTGGGGTAGAGCTTGGAGTAAAGGCCAACTTTGAGTCCGTCCGGCTGCTCATATATGCACCAATCATTGTCCGCGGCCCAGTATATACCTTCGGCGTCGAGCGCTGACTGAGTATCGAGCTGACCCTGCTCGAGGAAGTCGTTGGAGTGGTTGTTGCCGAGCGTGACAGCCTCGATTCCACCCTCTGCGAAAATTTTCGCATATTCCGGGTCGGATTTAAAAACGAAGGTGCCGCCGTTATTTGTCTGGGCGGTGGTAAAGCAGCCCTCCATGTTGGCGAGGGAGAGATAGTCATCGGCGAAATACTGCCTTGTTTTCGCGAAAGGATAGGCAAAATCGCCGTTCATCATGCCCTCGAACGAGAAGCTCGCACCCTTGTGGTGCTGGCTGCTCGCCAAAGTGCAGTCGCCGACCATGCTTATCACGAAATACTCCGGCTCGGGCGTAGGCGTAGGCGTCGGGGTGGGAGTGGGCATAGGCGTCGGGGTGGGTGTTGGAGTCGGTGTGGGCGTAGGCGTAGGACTGAGACTGACGGTCGGCTCGGCCTCGCCCATGACAAAACTGCCGCGGGCCAGTATGAGGGCAGCCGCGGCAATTATTGCGATAATCAAAATGAGGATAGAAAGAGTCTTTCTCATTTGTATCTGTCTTTCCTGTCTTATTCGTTTGCGCTGTATTCGTAGCCGATGGAGAGATTCTGGCCGGTGAAGGTGCCGTCGATCTTACTGAGAACGCGCTTATACTCTTCGGAGCCTTCTTCGTAAAGAACGGGACGGTAGTCGTTTCCAACCTCAACACCGGAACAGGCGGCGGGGATATGCTCGCGTTCGATGACGCTGACTTCGCCGTCGGGAGTTTTCTCGAGAGTCAGACGCAGAACGAAGGTGTCGTTGTCTCTGGGGTCGGTGTTGCCGCCGAAGGTCCAGTTGCCCATGGAGTAGTATATGTACTTTCCGTTGTAAAGCTCATAGGGCTGGAGGGTGTGGGGGTGGCTGCCGTATACGAAATCTGCGCCCTCGTCTATGCAGGCGTGGGCCAAAGTTATCTGGTCGGCATTGACGGTATAGCTGCCTTCGGTGCCCCAGTGCATGGCGGCGATGATGAAGTCGGGTTCAAGAGCCTTCAGCGCTGCCATGCCCTTTTTCACCTGTTCCACTGTGCCGAAGGACAGAGCGTAGACGCCCACGCGCAGACCGCTCTCGGTCTCATAGACGCTGTATTCATCGCGTCCCACGTAGCCTATGCCAACGGCATCGAGCGCGGCCTTGGTGTCGTCATAACCCTGCTGGCCGTAGTCGAGGACGTGGTTGTTGGCGAGAGTTACGAACTCCACGCCGCCTTCGACCATTATGTTGGCATACTCCGCGCCGGCTTTGAAGGTGAAGGTCTTGTCCGTGCGGTTGTTGGACTCGGTGAGGGAACACTCGAGGTTTGCGAAGGTCATATCGTCGTCTGCAAAAAGATGTGCTGTGAGGGAGAAGGGATAGGCCCAGTCCCCGTTTATGACGGTGTCATAACCCTGTGGGGTGCCTCTGTAGTAATCGGAGGAGGCGAGGGTGCAGTCGCCGACCATGTTTATGGTGAAAAACTCGCTCTCGGCAGGGGGAACGGGTGTTTCCTCCGCGGGAGGAGTTACATCATCCGGGTTGGGCGCTTCACCCTGCTGAGGTTCAGTGGGGGGAGCAGAGGGCTCCTCCGGCTTCACAAAGCTGGGATCACCGACGGAAACTTCGGGAGAAGAAGGCACCGGCTGCTCCGGGCGGAAACGGGCGGTGCCGCCGAAAAGACCCAGCACGAGCACCAGCAGTATGCATACTATCTTTGTTTCTCGTTTGTTCATGGCCGACCTTACTTCTTGGCGTTCATGCTCAGATATGCATTGATGAAGCCGTCGATATCGCCGTCCATGACGGCGCCGATATTGCCGTTTTCAAATGCAGTGCGGGTGTCCTTGGCGAGGGTGTAGGGCATGAAGACGTAGGAGCGGATGGCGGAGCCGAAGTCGATCTTCATCTGCACGCCCTTGATGTCGCTTATCTTCTCGAGGTGCTCGCGCTCCTTGATCTCGGCGAGGCGGGCCTTGAGCATGGTCATGCAGGCGTCGCGGTTCTGGAACTGGCTGCGCTCGACCTGGCAGGAGACAACGATGCCGGTGGGCTTGTGGATAAGACGGACTGCGGAGGAGGTCTTGTTGACCTTCTGACCGCCGGCGCCGGAGGAACGGAAGACCTGCATTTCGATGTCTTCCTCGCGGATCTCGATATCGTTGTTGTCGTCCATCTCGGGCATTACCTCAACGGCGGCAAAGGAAGTCTGGCGGCGGCCGGATGCGTCAAAGGGGGAAACACGGACGAGGCGGTGAACTCCGCTCTCGCTCTTGAGATAGCCGTAGGCGTTTTCGCCCTCGATGCGGATGGTGGCGCTCTTTATGCCGGCTTCTTCCCCGTCCTGCCAGTCAAGCAGGGTGTACTTGTAACCCTGACGCTCGGTCCAGCGGGTGTACATACGGTAGAGCATGCTGGCCCAGTCCTGAGCCTCGGTGCCGCCGGCGCCGGGGTGGATGGACAGTATGGCGTTATTTGCGTCATATTCGCCGCTGAGGAGGGTCTGGAGACGGGTCTGCTCGAGCTTCTTTTCAAACTCGTCGTAGCCGGCGACGAGCTCTTCGAGCATGGAGTCGTTGTTCTCCTCAATAGCCATTTCGCAGATGGTGAAAAGATCGTCCCAGGTGGTCTCGAGCTTTGCGTAGCCGGCGATCTTGTTTTCGAGCTGCTTGGTGCGCTGCTGGTTTTTCTGGGCGGCCTTTACGTCGTTCCAGAAACCGTCTTTCTCGCTTTCGCGGCGCAGAGCGTCGAGCTCCTCGCGGCTTTCGTCGAGCTTGAGTGCGGCTTCGAGATCCTTGAGGGTGGGCTTGAGGGCGTTGAGCTTTACTTTGTATTCATCAAATTCGATAATTGCCATAACGTTGGATTCCTTTTCTCAAATTTTTATTTATATCATTTACGGAAAAAGCTGAGGGTAGCTTAACACAGCATGGCTTTTTCTCCTTTGCAGATTTTTGCCACAATATTATATACAAAAACAGTGGGAATGTAAATATCAATATAATATTTTTATTAGAGAGCCGTGGGCACAAATGTCTGCGCTTCGGCCAATGGGCATAATCGCCAAAGGGCACCGAAAAAAGTTTTGTAAAAAGAGCATATTCATATCTTTAAATTTTTACCTGCTCTTGGTATAATAATACCGTATGAAAATATAGCCCGCGGGAAAGACCGGGGCAAAGGGAAATAAACAAAATAACAACAAGAAAAAAGAGAGGTTATTGCGTCATGATTTCTTACGGAAAAGAACTGAAGATCTTTACCGGTAACTCTAACCCCGCCCTCAGCAAGAGCATTGTCCAGAGCCTTGGCAAGGAGCTCGGCAAGAACGAGTGCAAGCGCTTCGCCGACGGCGAGTGCTCCATCTCCGTTTATGAGCCCGTCCGCGGCAGCGATGTATTCATCGTTCAGTCCACCTGCAAGCCCGTCAACGACAATCTGATGGAGCTGCTCGTCATGATCGACGCTATGAAGCGCGCCAGTGCAGGCCGCATCACCGCCGTCATTCCCTACTTCGGCTATGCCCGTCAGGACCGCAAGGCCAAGAGCCGCGATCCCATCTCCGCAAAGCTCGTCGCCAACATGATCACCGCCGCAGGCGCTGACCGTGTACTCACCATGGACCTCCACGCAAACCAGATCCAGGGCTTCTTTGATATTCCCGTGGACAACCTCATGGGCGCACCCCTCTTCGCTAACTACTTCGTAAGCCGCTTCGGCAAGGGCAACGATGATGTTATGGTCGTCTCTCCCGACGTCGGCTCCGTCGCACGCGTCCGCGCATTCGCACACAAGATCGAGATGCAGATGGCTATCGTTGACAAGCGCCGCGAAAAGGCAAACGTCTCCGAGGTCATGAACATCATCGGTAATGTCGAAGGCAAGACCGTTATCCTCCTCGACGACATGGTCGATACCGCCGGCTCTCTCTGCGGCGCTGCCAAGGCTCTCATGGAGATCGGTAAGGCAAAGGAGATCTACGCCTGCGCATCCCACGGCGTTCTCTCCGGTCCCGCCATTGAGCGCATTGAAAATAGCTGCATTAAGGAACTGATCCTGCTCGATACCATTCCCTATCCCGAAGGAGCACCCAAGTGCGACAAGATCAAGTATCTGCCTGTCGGCCCCGTATTCGCCGAGGCCATCGAGCGCATCCACGAGGAAACCTCCATCGCATCTCTCTTCGATTGATAAACAACGAATAATTTACGACAGCGCTTTTCAAAATAGTTTTGAAAAGCGCTGTTTCATAAGGTGGAAAAAATGTTTGATTTTCTGAAAAAAAGCTCCGGCAGCATAAGCTGGATAGTAGTGTTTCTTGGCAATCCCGGCCCCAAGTATGCCGGAACGCGCCACAATGTCGGCTTCATGACCGCCGACAAGTGCGAGAAAGCCACAGGCGCACGAATAAGCCGCTCACGCTTCAAAGCGTTGACCGACCAGATAAGGGTCGGCGGCGAGGGCGTTTTGCTGATGAAACCCCAGACCTATATGAATCTTTCCGGCGATGCGGTTGCCGAGGCTGCAAAGTTTTATAAGATCCCTCCCGAACATGTGATCGTCGTGTCCGACGATGTCTCTCTGCCGGTGGGCAAGCTGCGTATCCGCGGCAAAGGCTCCGCCGGAGGTCACAACGGACTCAAGAGCATAATCGCACGCCTCGGCTCGGACGCCTTTCCCAGAATAAAAATGGGCGTCGGCGCGCCTCCCCATCCGGACTACGACATGGCCGACTGGGTGCTCGGTTCTTTCAAGAATCAGGACGCTGTTGATATCGACGCCGCAGCTGCGAGAGCCTGGGAAGCGGCCGAGAGCATAATAAGCGTGGGCGTGGAAAAGACACAGAGCAGATTTAATTGACCGGGCCTCAAAATTCTACGGTTTTTTACAACAAAATTACTAAATATTTTCGAAAGCGTACTTGTCATTTTCTTGCTTTTGTCATATATTTATATATAGCCTGAGCAATATGCTTCTTTGATGGAGAGAGATTTGCGTCAGGCAAAATGGATTATGCAGGTGGGGTAAATCCCACCAAAGAATGAAATGAAGTCTGCTGCGAAGTTCGTCTGATGCAGAGAATGTTCGTGGCTCAGGCTTCGAAAGGAGACGTGGCAATGAAGAAAAAGTGTGTAGCCATGCTTCTGGCCGGCGGTCAGGGTTCAAGACTCTATGCTCTCACCAGAAATGTGGCAAAGCCCAATATGCCCTTTGGCGGAAAATACCGCATAATAGATTTCCCCCTTTCCAACTGCGCAAACTCCGGCATCGACACCGTTGGTGTCCTCACTCAGTACCGTCCCCTCCAGCTCAACGCTTATGTTGGCAACGGCGCTGCATGGGACCTTGACAGCAACGGCGGCGGCGTTTATATTCTGCCCCCTTATCAGACTTCCGGCGAACAGGGAAGCTGGTTCCGCGGCACCGCAAACGCCATTTATCAGAATATAGGCTTCCTCGATATGTACGACCCCGAGTATGTTCTTATACTCTCCGGCGACCATATCTATAAGATGGACTATGATGATATGCTTCGCGTCCACGTTGAAAACAAGGCAGACTGCACCATCGCCGTCCTGCGCGTACCTATGTCCGATGCCAGCCGCTTCGGTATCATGACGCTCGACGACACCGGCCGCATCTGCAAGTTCACCGAGAAACCCAAGGAGCCCGACAGCGACCTCGCAAGTATGGGTATCTATATCTTTACCTGGGACAAGCTGCGCAAGTATCTCATCGAAGATGAGAACACCCCCGGCAGCGACAACGACTTCGGCAAGAACATCATCCCCAATATGCTTAACGCAGGCGAGCGTATGTATCCCTATCATTTCGAGGGTTACTGGCGCGATGTCGGTACCATCGGCAGCTATTGGGACGCCAACATGGATATGCTCTCTCCCGAACAGTTTGACCTCTATGACAAGAAGTGGCCCATCCGCGCACACAGTCCCATTTCCGTTCCTCAGTACATAGGCGAGAGTGCAAGCATTGCCCACTCCATCGTTACCGAGGGCTGTGTTGTTGAGGGCGAGGTTGAAAATTCCATCCTCTCCAACTCCGTCAAGGTCGCAAAGGGAGCCAAGGTGCGCTACAGCATCCTGATGCAGGGCGCTGAGGTCGGCGAAGGAGCCGACATCGAGTACGCCATCGTCGGTGAAAACACCAAGATAGGCGCAGGCGCATGCATAGGCGAGAAACCCAGCGGCAAGGCCGGCTGGGGCATCACGACCGTAGGCCCCGATATCAGCATCGGCGCCGACTGCGAAGTCGAAGCCGGAGCCATGATTTATGACAGCATGGAGGCGAAGTAATGAAGAACATTCACGGTATAGTTTACGCCTATCATACCTTCCCCGAGCTGGGAGAACTGGGCGCCCATCGCACCGGCGCATCTCTTCCCTTCTGCGGAAGATACAGACTCATTGACATAGCTCTTTCCAGCATGCAGAATGCCGGCATCCATGACGTCGGCGTTATCATGCAGCGCGGCTACCAGTCCCTTATGGACCATCTGGGCGCCGGCAAGACCTGGGATATGGCACGCAAGGTCGGCGGCATGAACGTTCTGCCTCCCTTCGGTCTGCCCGACAGCAACAAGGGTTCCTATGAGGGTACCATGGAAGCTCTCACCGCCATCAAGACCTATCTCGACGAGGACATCAGCGCAGAATATGTGCTTGTGACCCGCGGAGATACCTGCGCAAATATGGATCTCAGTGCTCTTATTGATGCACACATGGCTTCCGACAACGATATTACCGCCGTTGTCACTCCTCCCGAGTCCGCAACCTATGTGCACAATCATCCTCACCATCGCGTGGAACTGGACGAAAACGGCATTGTGACCGCTATCTACAACCAGCAGACCACCGATGAGCGCGGCTACGGCCTTCTCGAGACCTACATCATGCCCAGAGCAAAGTTCCTCGAGATGATAAAGTGGTGCAACGAGAGCAACCGCCTCCACTTCCACAGAGACGCCGTTACCCACTTCCTCGGCGAAGGCTGGAAGATGGGTGCCGTTGTGCACGAGGGCTTCGCCCGCCATATCACCTGCGTCAAGGATTACTGGGATGCCAGCATGGATATGCTCGATCCCGAACTCAGAGCCCAGCTCTTCCCCACAGACCGTCCCGTTTCTACCCGCGAGCGCAGCGACGTTTCCACCTATTATGCCGCAGGCAGCAAGGTTCGCAACTCCCTCGTGGCTGACGGCTGCGTCATCGAGGGCGAGGTTGAAAACTGCATCATCTTTGGCGGCGTCAAGGTGGGGGCAGGCAGCGTGCTGAAAAACTGCATCATACTCCACGACACCGAGATAGGCGAGAATGTAAACCTCAACTGCGTCATTTCCGACAAGAACGTAAAGGTATCTCCCTACACCAGCCTCAAGGGCAACCGCCGTCTGCCCATCGTCATCCCCAAGGGCAGCAAAATATAAGTGTCAAAGAAGTGGCAAAGCCACTTCTTTGAAAAGGCTGCAGCCCGCTGCAGCGCACTCAATGTTCGCCTTCGGCGTACATTTCGCACGTTTGCGGGCTGAGAAGTGTTTTTTTTCGGCGCACATGTCGCCGGAAAAAACTTACTGGATTCTATTCGCGTCTGCGGACGCGAAATCTGCGATGCTTTTTGACAGATAAAAAACACCCGCTCCGGCGGGTGTTTTTTATTATGCAAAATCCATGCTTGACAAAGTTGGTCTATTGTTATAGACTAGGCTTAAAAATGGGTCTATAACTATCGACCAAAGGAGGCACGGACAAATGAAAGATCTTACACTTTGCGAGAGCGATTACCGCTTTATGAGCGTTATCTGGGCAAACGAGCCGCTTTCTTCCGGCACACTTGTGGAAAAATGCGCAGAGGCTCTTGGCTGGAAAAAATCAACGACCTATACCATGCTGAAAAAGCTCTGCGAAAAAGGCTTTGCAAAAAATGAGAACAGCATTGTCACGAGCCTCGTTGCGCGCGAAAGAGTGCAGAAAGCGGAGAGCGAGAGAATAGTGGAGCAGACCTTTTCCGGTTCGCTGCCCGGTTTTCTCGTGGCCTTTCTTGGTGGCAAGACCATTTCGGAAAGTGAGGCAGAAGAGCTCAAGCGGCTCATAGATTCCCACAGGGAGGTGTGAAGCGATGCAGGATCTTTTTGAATCTGTCTTTATGACTGTGCTCAATATGAGCCTCACAGCTTCTTACGTCATCGCGGCAGTGCTCATAGCCCGTCTGTTGCTGAAAAAAGCGCCGAAAAAGTATTCATATGCGCTGTGGGCGGCGGCAGGCTTCAGACTTGTTTGTCCCGTGAGCTTCAAATCGATTTTCTCGATTTTTGCGCTTAAACCCTTTGCGCTGCGCGTGGAGGATACGGCGGCGTCTTCTCAGGCGGCGCAGATAGTACATATCCCCGAAAATATCGGATTTGCCGCTGCGCCGGAGGTGCAGACCGGCATGACGGCGGTGGACACGGTCGTCCACGCCTCGCTGCCTGCGGCGACGCCTTACGCAAGCGTCAATCCAATGCAGATATGGATTTTCTTTGGTATGCTGCTCTGGATAGTGGGCATGATCGTGCTGCTCACCGTCAGCGCGGTCAGTCTTGCGAAGCTTCACCGCCGAATTCGTACGGCTACGCTGCTGGGCGGAAATGTGTGGCAGTCGGAAAACGTGCGCTCGCCGTTTATCGTTGGATTCTTCCGTCCAAAGATCTATATTCCCTACGGCCTGTCCGAGCGGCAGCTCGAGCACGTGCTTGCCCATGAGCGCTGCCATATACAGCGCCTTGACCATGTCGTGCGGACGCTGAGCTTTCTTGTGCTCTGCCTGCACTGGTTCAATCCGCTTGCCTGGCTTGCTTTTCATCTGATGGGCAGGGACATGGAACTTAGCTGCGACGAGAGAGTGCTCTCCCGCATCGGAGACAGGGCGGAGTATTCCGAAACGCTGCTGTCATTTGCCTCGCCGCGACGTTTCCCAACGCCGACTCCTCTGGCTTTCGGCGAAAGCAGCGTGGCGCAGCGCATCAAAAATGCGCTGAAGTGGCAAAGGCCGCGGCTTTGGCTGAGCATCATTGCTTTCGTTTGCTGCCTTTCGCTTGTGGCGGCATGCGCCGCGAATCCGAAGCTGCAAGACGATAGCAAGAAGCTCGACGGCTGGTGGGTGCCGGTGGACTGCGTTTATACGTCGCCGGTATCATCCTACTTTCCCTTCGGTGGCGATAACGGCTATGTATACGAGATAGGCGCGGAAGGTTTGCGTGTGTACGACCAGCAGCTGCGCGCATATGACCATCAGAACGGGCAGTTCCGCGGTGGCTACGCCAGCGGCTATGGCTGGGAGAAGTGGTTTGAGCTTCCCTACACCGCCGAGGAGTGGGACGCTATGTTCCCAATATGGATATACGACACGCCGAAGCCTCTGAGCGAAAGATTCGGCGAGCTGGAGTATATGCCCCTTTACGGCAATGAGCTGGGCGAGCCGTTTGTCTGGGATGAGAACACTGAGCCGTCTATGTTTTTCCTGCGCTCAGAAGAGGAACTCTGGATCGTCAGCACGTCGGAGGACTCGAACGGACAGCGATACGTCAGCAGCATCTATGAACTTGAGCGGCAGGACTCTCTCGGCTCGGCGAGCTTTGTCTATCCAGACGGTACGTCTAACGAGCCGGGGATAGAGATTTTGTTCGACACCGGCAAGGCAAATTTCGACAGCATAAGCGCCAGCGTTCAAGGTGGCTGTGTCTGGGCAAATCTTGGCGGTATGCGCTGGTATGAGCCCGGCACCGGCACCGTGGTACCGAGACATGGCAGCCTTTTCTGGTGTCCGCTGCAGAATGATTCGGAACGTCCCGAGCCTTACGGCCATACGACGGGCACAGTCATGCGTCTGACCGTGGATTACGGTTGGTCGACAATAAACTGCAACATCTACATAAAGTACGACTTCGACAAGGGCGTTTATGAGCTTCGTCCCGTCGGCAAGGGCGTATATATGAGCCAGACAGAGGACGGCAAAGCCGTGCTGAGCCTTGACGTGGATTGCGCGCAGCCAAAAGCGAGCGACACAGACCTTGCGGTCGGCGAAATTTCCGCCGCCTCGCCCTGGGAGTTTTTGACGGGGCTGGAGTCGTGGCAGATAAGCTCTGTCATGCTTGGTGGCGTAGCAGACGGCGAGCGTGAACTCACAGATGTTAAAAATGAAGTGCTGGAACTGCTCGGCTTGCTGGATGTTCACGATTTGTATACGGGACGCGGAATGCCGTGGACATTCTGCTTCAGCCTCGGCGTGAACAACGGCACAAGCGGCATTACCCTCGGCTACTGCGGCGACTTCGTGGAGCTGCAGCTAAGCGGCGAGGCGGGGGAGTTTTACAAAACCGAACGCGGCGTTTGGGAGATACACAACGAGGCGCTGACGGAGTACATGGCGAGCCTTGCGGAGCGTGAGGCTCAGGCAGATATTTCCGACGGAGATGAGCAAAAGTCAGAACTCAATGCCTTCACAATAGACTTCACAAACCGCAGCGATACCGATGCGGAAAATCTCATAATCACCTTCGCCAACAATCCTGAAGCCAACTTCAAAAACGGCGGCTACCATGCTCAGAGCAGTATCACCCGCGGAGGCTATACCGACAGCCGTGACATTGAGCCGATGGAGAAGGACACAAAATACAGCCAGACCCTATCTGTGGACAGTCTGGGAGTCGTCGCTTCGTTCGAGACTGTCTACATCGCCTTTGAGCTCGACGGACAGGACATGGGCACTTACGGCTTTGCCCAGCGCGAGCTTTGGGGCGGCACGGTGGACTGCGTGCTGGACGAAGACGGCAGATTTTCTGTCGCGCTGATAAAAGCGGACGGTACTGTAATCACTATGGAATAAAGTTATCCCCCGACCGGGTGGTCGGGTGATAATTGCTTTTAATATTCGATTCCGGCTATTTCAAGCACCACCTGCTGGGCGAGCAGCAGACCGGCTGCGGCAGGCACCCAGACAAGGGAGCCGGGAACGCTGCGCCGCCCCGGAGGGGGAGCCTCGCGCTGCTCGGCGGCGACGCCCTCCTCGGGGGAGAAGACCACGGCGTGGTGGTTGATGCCTTTTTTGCGCAGCTCCTTGCGGACGACTCTGGCGAGGGGACAACCCTCGGTCTTGGATATGTCGCAAAGGCGCAGGCGGCTTGCATCGAGCTTGTTGCCGGTGCCGAGTGCGGAGACGATGGGTATGCCGCGCTCCATTGCCGAGCAGATAAGGTCGACTTTGCAGGCCACGAGGTCTATGGCGTCCACGATGTAGTCGTATTTGACGGTGAAAAACTTTTCGCGCTCGGCAGCTTCATAGCGCGCGCATATGGCATGAACGCGGCAGTCGGGGTTGATGTCGGCTATTCTTCGCGCCATGGCCTCTGATTTTTCCATGCCGACGGTGGAGTCGAGGGCGAGTATCTGGCGGTTTATGTTGCTAAGGCCCACGCTGTCCTGATCGATGAGCGTAAGCTCGCCTACACCGGCTCTGGCAAGAGCCTCGGCGCACCATGAGCCGACGCCGCCGATGCCGAAAACAGCGACATGTGCGCCGCGGAGTTTTTCCATGGCTCCGGCGCCGAGCATCATTTCCTCGCGAAGAAATCTTTCGGACATAGGATTATCCTTTCTCAAACTCTCCTGAGTTTGTGTCCGCGGGCGCGGACTTCGGGTTTTCAAAAAAGGCAGCCGTGCGGCTGCCTTTTTTCGTTTGTTCATTTATGCGAGATTGACATACTTCATGCCGGAGCCTTCGGAAACGGGATAGTTCTCTGCGAGGGCGCTGACAGCGGCATTGTAATCCTCACCGCGCTTGCCGGCATCGGCGAGCAGTTCGCTGAATACATCGCCGAGGGCGGAGAAGTACATCACATGGTAACCGGCATAGGCGTTGCTTTCGCCGTAGACGATGCCGTGGTCACCGGGCTGCTTGCCTTCGTTGAAGAGGAAGTCGTTGAATTCCTCGACCATATAGTCCTGATATACGCCGGTGTAGAGGCCGCCGTTTGCGCTGGAGCCTTCGTCGCCGGAGTATTCCTCAGCCAGTGCTGCGAAGTTTTCCTCGGTGGGGTCTTCCTGCCACAGGGCATAGATGCGCTCGGCCTCGGCCTTCGCGGCCTCGAGAGCTTCCTCGGTGAATTCGCCGTTCTCATCAGCCTCGGCGGAGATGAGGATATGGCGTACATCGGCGAGCTGATAGTGGTTGTCGTTTCTGGACACGAACATCAGAGCGTAGCTGCCGCCGGAGGAGTCGATGACGGTGGTGTCG
>JAZOBQ010000134.1:0-10762 GCA_045596005.1 Oscillospiraceae bacterium | reverse complement strand
GCATCATGTCCAAGCGCGGCATGGGCAAGGCCATCTTCTGCCATATCAAGGACGACCGTGGTCAGATCCAGCTTTACATCAAGAAGGACTCCGTCACCGAGACCGAGTTCATGGACTTCCGCAAGTATGACATAGGCGATATCATCGGCATCACCGGTTTTGTTTTCAAGACCAAGACCGAGGAGATCTCCGTCCACGCCCAGAAGGTCACCCTTCTGTGCAAGAGCCTGCGTCCTCTGCCCGAGAAGTTCCACGGCATGACCAACACCGAGCTGAAGTACCGCCAGCGCTACGTTGACCTTATTATGTCCGACGCCAGCCGCCGCAACTTCGACATCCGCTCCAAGTTCATCCGCTACCTCCGCAGCTATCTGGATAACCGCGGCTACATGGAAGTTGAGACTCCCGTTCTCAACACCATCGCAGGCGGCGCCGCAGCCCGCCCCTTCATCACCCCCCACAATACCCTTGACATTGATATGTATATGCGTATTGCCACTGAGCTGCCCCTCAAGCGTCTTATGGTGGGCGGTATCGAGCGCGTTTACGAGGTGGGCCGTATCTTCCGCAATGAAGGTATGGATACCAAGCACAACCCCGAATTTACCACCGTCGAGCTCTATGAGTCCTATGCAGATTTCCATGACATGATGGACATCGCCGAGGGCATCATCTCCGGCGCTGCCAAGGATATTCTCGGCAGCTATCAGGTCGAGTGGATGGGCCACAATATCGACCTTACCCCCGGCTGGCGCAGACTGAGCATGGTTGATGCCGTCAAGGAATATGTGGGCATCGACTTCGGTGCCATTTCCGATGACGCGGAGGCTGTGGCAGCCGCCAAGGCCATCGGCGTTGAGCTTGCCGACGCCGCAGAAAAGACCTGGGGCAACGCCCTCTACGCCTGCTTCGATCAGCGCGTTGAGGAAAAGCTCATCCAGCCCACCTTCATCACCATGTATCCCGTTGAGGTCAGCCCCCTCACCAAGCGCTCTCCCGCAGATCCCCGTCTCACCGAGCGCTTTGAGCTCTTCATCTGCCACAGCGAGCTGGCAAACGCCTACTCCGAGCTCAACGACCCCATCGACCAGCGCTATCGTTTCGAAAAGCAGGTTGAGCAGCGTGAGCGCGGCGACGACGAGACCGAGATGCTTGATGAGGACTTCCTGTTGGCTCTCGAGTACGGCATGCCTCCCACCGGCGGCATGGGTATGGGCATCGACCGCTGCGTCATGCTCCTCACCGGCGCAGACTCCATCCGAGACGTTCTGCTGTTCCCCACCATGAAGCCCATGGACAACTAATTTATTTATCCTAAATCCCCGATTCGCAGGAATCGGGGATTTTTTTATGTCAGGGTCTGAAAATATGTAAAAAATGTATGCAAAACTGTAGTATATAGGTGAGAAGGAAAGAGGTGACAGAACATGACGGATACAGAGATCATAGCCTTGTTTTTTGCTCGTTCGGAACAGGCAATACATGAGCTTTCCACCGAGCACGGTGACGCGGTACGCAGGCTGGCGATCAACATTCTTGGAGATATACGGGATGCCGAGGAATGCGTTAACGACACATGGCTCGGTGTATGGAATGCGATTCCACCTAATGAGCCATCGCCGCTCAGAACCTTCGTGTGCAGGATAGCGCGCAATCTGGCCACGAAGAAATACCACGCCAACACGGCATTGAAGAGAAACGGGCAGTATGACCTCGCGCTCGATGAGCTCGCGGACTGTATTGCGGACATCAAGACTGTGGAGGAGGAATATGCGGCAAAGGAGCTTGCCGGGATGCTGAACCGCTTTCTTGATACGCTCAGCTATGAGGACAAGTTCATCTTTATGCGGCGCTACTGGTACAGCGATTCGCTGACGGATATTGCCCAAATGATGAACATGAGCTATAACAACGTGTCTGTTCACATTCACCGCTGCAAAAACAAACTGAAAAAATGCTTGATGAAAGAGGGTGTATATGTATGAATCGGGAAATAATTTCAAACGCGCTGAACGCGCTGGACTCACGCCACATCAGTGATACGGCGGTTTTTGCTCCCGAAAGCATGCTGATAAGCCCGGAAAGGAGCAAACCCGTGAAGATAAAGCGCATAATAACTATCGCTGTGGCAGCCGCCCTCGTCCTTGCTCTGGGAGCAGCGGGCTATGCCTCCGGCTTTTTCTCCCTGCGCGATCTGCGTGTGGAAAAGGAGCCCGGCGACCCGCCTAATATTTTGAGCACAGCCGGGTATGACGGCTCAACGGCGTACGAGGCCGGTGCTGAATGGAACAAGATCCTTGAAGAAAACATTTATAAGACGGAGTGGCCTGAGGAGGAAGCTCTGGAAGAGTTCTTGAAAAAATACGGCTTAAAGCAGCCAAAGTGGGTGGAGAGCTTCGCCAACATCCAGGGGCTTTACGATTTCATCGGCATTGAGGGATTTCTGCCGGAGGAAGGAAAGGACGAGATAGCGCCGATAGGTGTAAGCTATTTTCAGGGCGGCTGCATCAACATGACAGCCACAGCGCTCACCGAAAGCGGAAAAAATCTCAACTTTGATTTGTACCGCTATGCCGATGGCTATTTTATGCGCAGCCATGGTCTTATTGTGGAAGCCTCTCTGGAGGAATGGAGATATACAACGGAGGACGGCACAGAGGTGGTAATTGGCCTTGGCACCAATCAGTCTGTCATGAGCGCGGAGCTTGAAAACAGCTTTGTATTTATCTTTATCCGTTCCGGCAGCGAAAACAACAATCCAAACAAAAACTCTTACTTCTATCCCACCGTGGACAAGGCCGAACTTGAAGCATTTGCGGAGTCCATCGACTTTGCCGTGCTGGACAGTTTGGATAAATAATGCCTTTATCCCCGATTCGCACGAATCGGGGATTTTTCTTTAATTATCTGATTGGCTATGCTATAATGTGCCAAAATGTAAAAGGAGAAATATGCAATGACCGATTTCAGCATAAACGAAATTCTTGAGATGCAGAGTATTCTGCAGCCTAAATACAAGGATATATGTGAGCCCATCTGCGCCGAAACGGGGCAGAACAAGCTGCTCTGGATGATAGGCGAGATAGGCGAGGTTATCGACATCGTAAAGAAAAACGGGGGAGAGAAGGCCTCTGCTGAGCCAGCAGTCCGAGCGCAGCTTATCGAGGAAATGGCAGATGTGCTGATGTACTATAACGATGTTCTGAACTGCTATTCCATCAGCGCGGAGGAACTCAAAACGGCATATACGGAAAAGTTTCAGCGCAATATGAGCCGTTGGTAAGGAGAATATGGAAATGCGCAGACAAGACAGAGAAATAAAAGACCCGGAGCTTATCAGAAAAACGATAGACGATTGCAGTATTTGCAGAATTGGCTTCAACGACAAGGGGGAAGTTTACATAATTCCGCTTAACTTCGGCTACATCTGTGATGAGGATAAATATACGTTCTATTTCCACGGGGCAAAAGAGGGGAGAAAGTATGTTCTTGCCTCGGCCTGTCCGGTAGTCGGCTTTGAGATGGATACGGACTATAGGCTCAACGAAGCCGAGCTTGCCTGCTCGTTTTCTGCGCGCTTTCGCAGCATAATCGGTTCAGGACGCATATCCGTAGTTGAGGATGATGCCGAACGGATTAAAGGCCTTCAGACCATCATGCATAAAGCAACGGGCAGAAGCGACTGGAGCTTTGATGCTGCCGCGCTTGACAAAACCGCGGTTTTCCGTCTTGAGGTGGATAAGCTTAGCTGTAAGGAGCATAAATGAGGATTTGACCGACCTGCACATTTGGGGCAGGTCGGTTTTATTTCGTCCATATATAGTGCGAATTTTGACCAAAAAAATCACGAATCTGCATCATATACATTTAAATAGCGATTGACAGACCGTAAACGCTGGTGTAGTATAAACCATGAATTTTACTTTATAATGTATAATTGGTAAAAGTATGTTCAAATAGAGGCATGAAATGACATGGAGGTGGACAAAAAATGGAGCAGCTTTCTTCGAGACAGAACAAACTTGTCGCCCACGTGCGCAAGCTCGGCGCCGATAAGTCCTACCGCCATGCCTGCGGTGAGGCTGTGTGTGACGGACTCAAGCTGCTGCGTGAGGCTGTTATGTGGGGCGTGGATATACTCTCTGTGCTTTGGGTCGGTGAGAGCGAGCTCGAGCTGCCGGAAAGCGTGAGGCAGTATTCCGTACCCGCGGAGCTTCTGGACTACGCCTCTCCGCTGAAAAACAGTCATGGCCCTCTGTTCACATTCCGTATGCCCGAATGGCCTATGACTGCCCCCGGTCGCTGCCTTGTGTTGGAAACTGTGCAGGATCCCGGAAATTTGGGCACGATACTCCGTACTGCCAATGCCTTGAATATGGACAGCGTTATTCTGACGGGCGACTGTGCGGATATCTATAATCCCAAGACTGTACGCGCGGCCATGGGCGCCGTGTTCCGCCAGAGGGTTTTGCGTATGGAAAGAAACGAAATGCGTGACTATCTCTCGACCCACGGTATGAGCCTTTACGGAGCGGCGCTGTCTGACACATCCAGAGATATCCGCGCGGTGAGTCTCGAAAAAGCCGCTGTTGCCATTGGAAGCGAGGGCAAGGGCCTTTCCGCCGAGTTTCTGTCTCTCTGTGACGGCGAGATAATTATTCCGATGAATGAGCAGTGCGAATCCCTGAATGCGGGCGTCGCAGCCGCCATCGTTATGTGGGAGCTTTGCCGCTGAGACATAAATACGATATGAGCCTGAGCGAAGGAGGAGATAAGCCGTGAGCGGTATAGTTTACTGGATATGGTTTGCTGAAAAGCGGCTTGGCGCGAAGCAGCGGCAAGTTCTTCTGGACCGCTTCGGTGACCCGAAGGGAATTTATTTCTCTGAGCGCGAGCAGCTTGACGGACTTGGAGAGCTCAGCGCGGATGCTCGTGAGGCGATAATGGACAAGAGCCTGAGCTGTGCCGAGCGCATTGTTGATCGCTGCGCTGATGCCGATATCGGCATAATCACGATACAGGACGCGGTGTATCCCGAGCGCCTTCGGAATATAGCCGACCCACCCTGTGTACTATATGTCAGAGGCCATCTGCCGTCTGTGGACACAGAGGCGGTCATTGCTGTGGTTGGCACAAGAAAGTGCAGTCCTTACGGCGCGAAGATCGCGAGAGATATTGCGTTTGAGATCGCCGCAAAGGGCGGCATGGTCTGTACAGGACTTGCGGAGGGCATAGATTCGCGCGCTGCTGAAGGCGCGCTGATGGCCGGAGGACGTGTTATCGGCGTTCTCGGAACCGCTATAGATGAGATATTTCCCAGATTCAACGGCAGACTGTTTGACGACGTGGCAGCCACCGGCGCAATAGTCAGCGAATATCCTCCCGGTTTCCCGGGAAATAAAATGGCCTTCCCGATGAGAAACCGCATTATTGCGGGACTTTCTCTTGGCGTTGTAGTGCCCGAAGCACCGATACGCAGCGGCGCACTCATAACCGCTCGTCACGCGCTCGATAATGGCAGAGATGTTTTCGCGGCTCCTGCCAATGTGGATTCTCCCGCCGGCAGAGGCAGCAACAACCTTCTGCGCGACGGAGCCATCTTTGTCGAGAATGGCTGGGATGTGCTGAGGGAGTACAGCGCGGCATTCCCGGATAAAATATCCGAAAAGGGAAGGGGCAGCGTTCCCGAGGAGATGCACAAGCCGGAGGATAACTCTCCCACCGCAGCAAAATCCGAGGCCAAATCCGCGGAAAAGGAAACCGGTAAGGGATTTTTCAAATTCCGTGTTCCTGTCAGAAAAGCCAAAAGTCCCGGCAGCGAGACTTTGAAGACCCAGCTGGAAGGACTGACGGAAAACCAGCTGAAGATAATTTCCGCAATTAAAAAGCCGTCCATGCATGTGGACGATATTATAGACCTTTCCGCCCTGCCGGCGGCCACAGTCCTGAGCGAGCTTACAATGCTCCAGATAAAGGGATTCGTAAAGCAGGAGGCCGGCAAGCGATTTACCCTGAATATTACAAAGTGAGGAACTGAAATATGGCAAAAGCAAAGACGAATCTTGTGATCGTCGAATCTCCTGCCAAGGCAAGGACCATTGAGAAATATCTCGGCAGCGACTATAAAGTCGTGGCCTCCATGGGTCATCTCCGTGACCTTCCCAAAAGCACCCTCGGTGTTGATGTTGAAAACGATTTTGAGCCTCAGTACAAGAGCGTTGACGGACGCGATGCTATCATAGCCGAGCTCCGCAAAAGCTCCAAAAGCGCTCAGACCGTTTTCCTCGCAACCGACCCTGACCGCGAGGGTGAGGCCATTTCCTGGCATCTGAAGGAACTGCTGGAACTGCCCGACGAAAAGGCACGCCGCGTTACCTTCAACGAAATTACCAAAAAGGTCGTCACCGAGAGTATAGCCTCTCCCCGTGACATAGACCAGAATCCCGTCGATGCCCAGCAGGCACGACGCATTCTCGACCGCCTCGTCGGCTACAAGCTTTCTCCTCTGCTCTGGCGCAAGCTCGGCAGACCCCGTCTGAGTGCCGGCCGTGTTCAATCCGTTGCCACGCGCATGGTCGTTGACCGCGAGAATGAGATACGCGACTTCAAACCTGAGGAATACTGGCTGCTTGATGCTTATCTTGACCGCTGTGAACCCAACAAGGGTTCTTTCGTTGCCCGTTACCACGGTACCGCCGAAAAGAAGCTCGAGCTCCACTCCGAGGCCGATGTTGAAAATGTTCTCAGAGATACCGAGGGCAAGGATTTCACCATCAGCTCTGTGAAGCGCGGCGAAAAGCAGCGTTCTCCTTCTCCTCCCTTCATAACCTCCACGCTGCAGCAGGAAGCCTCCCGTCGTCTCGGCATGACTCCCGTGCGCACCATGTCCGTTGCACAGCAGCTCTATGAAGGTATTGATATCGACGATTACGGCACAGTAGGTCTTATCACCTACATGCGTACCGACTCTCTGCGAATCTCCGAGGAAGCACTTTCGAGCGCAAAGAGCTATATAATCGAGCACTATGGCCCTCAGTATTATCCTGCCAGGACCCGCGTTTTCAAAACCAAGGCCGGCGCTCAGGATGCCCACGAGGCCATCAGACCGTCCAACATCTATCTCTCTCCCGAACTCATCAAGAAAAACCTCACCGGCGACCAGTACCGCCTCTACCGCCTCATCTGGGGACGCTTCACGGCAAGCCAAATGGCAAACGCGGTGTATGACAATGTAGTTATCGACGCCGAGGCTGCGGGTCACATCTTCCGAGCCAACCACTCTGAGGTGAAGTTCCCCGGATACACCGCTCTTTATGAGGAAAGCCGCGACGAGGAGAGCGACGATATCAGAAAGCCGCTGCCCAATCTCAGCGAGGGGGAAAAGGTGAGCGCATCCAAGTTCAACCGCGAGCAGCGCTTCACCCAGCCTCCTTCCAGATACACCGAAGCCACGCTCATCAGAGCGCTGGAGGAAAAGGGCATAGGCCGACCCTCAACCTACGCACCGACCATAGGTACGATAACCAGCCGCGAGTATGTCGTAAAGGAAGGACGCTATCTCCGTCCCACACCTCTCGGTGAAGTTGTCAACACCCTCATGTGCGACTATTTCAAGGATATAGTCGATATGAAGTTCACCGCACGCATGGAGGACAGTCTTGACGATATCGAATCCGGCGACAAGAACTGGAAGGGCGTTCTTCGCGAGTTCTACGGAGGATTTGACAGCGAGCTTGATTCCGCCGAAAAAGCTCTCGACGGAAAGCACATCAAGGTGCCGGACGAGGTGAGCGACGAGCTTTGCGAGGTCTGCGGCAAGCAGATGGTCGTAAAAAACGGACGTTTCGGACGTTTTCTGGCCTGCCCCGGATTCCCCGAATGCACCTTTACCAAACCTATTGTGATAGAAATGCCTGGCAAGTGTCCCAAGTGCGGCAGCCGCATACTCAAGCGAACCAGCAAGAAGGGTTACACTTACTACGCCTGCGAAAAGGGAGCCGATTGCGGCTTCATGACCTGGAGCGTACCTGTAAAGGACTATTGCCCCGAGTGCGGCAAGACCCTTTTTAAGCTCTCCGGTAAGGGCAAGAAAAAGCCTTTCTGCATAAACGAGGAATGCTCCGCTTTCCTGCCTGAAGATCAGCGCGGCTACAGAAAAAAGACCGAGACCGCGAAGGACGAAAACGGCGAAAAGGCTGAGGGTGCAGCTGAGAAAAAGTCCGCATCCAAAAAGAGCGCGGAAAAAAAGACAACAGCCAAGCGCGGAAGAAAGAGCGCCGCGAGTAAGGAGAAATAAATGGAGCACACCGTAAGTGTTGTGGGAGCGGGGCTTGCCGGCAGCGAATGCGCATGGCAGCTCGCCAACAGGGGGATAAAGGTAAAGCTTTATGAGATGAAGCCGCACAAAAAGACTCCTGCACATGTATCCAACGATCTCGCCGAGCTTGTATGCTCCAATTCCTTCAGAAGCGACGAGCTCTCGAATGCGGTAGGTCTTCTCAAGGAAGAACTCAGAAGACTGGACAGTCTTATTATGAAGTGCGCGGACGCAAACCGCGTTCCTGCGGGCGGCGCACTTGCCGTTGACCGTGAGGGATATGCCCGAATGGTCACGGAGCATATTAAAAATCACCCAAATATCACTCTTGTTGAAGAGGAAATCACCGAGATCCCCGACGGCGAAGTTATCATTGCTTCCGGCCCTCTCACAAGCGACGCGCTGGCCGAGAAGATAGCCGAAAAGTGTCCCGACAGCGATCTCCATTTCTATGACGCCGCGGCTCCCATAGTCATGCTCGACAGCATAGACATGGAAAGCGCGTTCTATGCTTCCCGTTACGATAAGGGTACAGCGGATTACATCAACTGTCCCATGGACAAGGAAGAATATCTTGCCTTCTGGCATGAACTCTGCAATGCGGAGGAGGCCGCTGTGCACGGCTTTGACGACGGTGGCGTTTTCGAAGGCTGCATGCCCGTGGAAGTCATGGCGAGAAGGGGAGAGGATACCCTGCGTTTCGGTCCCCTTAAACCCGTTGGACTTGTTGACCCCAGAAACGGCAGGGAAAACTACGCCGTTGTTCAGCTTCGCCGCGACAATGCCGAGGGAACTATCTATAACATCGTGGGATTCCAGACTCATCTGCGTTTCCCCGAGCAGAAGAGAGTTTTCTCGATGATACCTGCGCTCAAAAACGCAGAATTCGTGCGTTACGGAGTCATGCACCGCAACACCTATCTCAACTCGCCCGGACTGCTTGACCGCTATTATAGGCTCAAAAGCGAGCCGAGAATATCCTTTGCCGGACAGATGACCGGCGTAGAGGGATATGTTGAGTCCTGCGCGAGCGGTTTGCTCGTCGGCATCGAGACAGCGCACAGACTTCTCGGCAAAGAGCCTGTGGATTTCCCGCAGGAGACCGCTGTAGGCGCGCTGGGACTCTATGTCTCCGGCGGCAGCGTCAGCGGCAACTTCCAGCCTATGAACATAAACTTCGGCATCATCACACCCCTTGGCTACAGGGTCAAGGGAAAGCGCAATAAACACGCCGAGATAAGCAAGAGAAGTCTTGAAATAATAGACAAACTGAAAGAGGAAAAGCTATGAGAATAATCATTGACGCCATGGGCGGCGACAATGCTCCTTCCGAGATCGTCAAGGGAGCGGTAGACGCCCAGAAGGAATTTGGGGTTGACATAACTCTGGTTGGCATTGAGGAACAGGTTCGTGCCTGCCTCGCCGACTGCGCAGCGGCAGACAATGCTCATATCACCGTTGTCAACGCCACCGAGGTCGTGGATATGCATGATGACCCCGCTATGGCTTGCCGCCGCAAGAAGGACAGCTCCATGACCGTGGGTCTTAATCTGCTGAAAAACTCAGAAGGCGACGCGTTCATTTCCGCGGGCAGCACAGGAGCGCTGCTTACCGGCGCAACTCTGATAGTAAAGCGCATCCGCGGAATCCGCCGCGCCTGCTTCTGCCCCGTTATCCCCAACGGCGGCAAGGGCGTGGTGCTCATTGACTGCGGCGCAAACGTAGACTGCACGAGCGAGTATCTGCTGCAGTTTGCTTATATGGGCTCTTTCTATGCCTCCGCTATCAGCGGCGTTGACAATCCCCGCGTTGCCCTGCTCAACAACGGCAGCGAGGACACAAAGGGCACCGAACTTTGCAAGGAGACCTATGCTCTGCTCCGCGCCGCACATGAGGAAGGACGCATCAACTTCGTCGGCAATATCGAAGGCGGTGACGTCTTTGCCGACAAGTGTGACGTTATCGTGACCGACGGCTTCACCGGCAACATTCTCATGAAGTGCATCGAGGGTAGTGCCAAGTTCCTTATGAAAAAGGTTAAGGGCGTTATGCTCAAGAGCTTCAAAAATAAAATGGCTGCGCTTCTTATCAAGAAGGATTTCGGCGCTGTGAAGAGCCTGCTTGACCCCAATGAAGTCGGTGGAACTCCTTTCCTCGGCATCACTAAGCCCGTCATCAAGGCTCACGGCAGCTCCGATGCCAACGCTATCAAAAATGCGATCTTCCGCGCCAAGGAGTATGCGGAAAGCGGCTTTATCGACGAGATCACCGAAAATATCGAGTATATGCGTCTGAAACCCGGCGTGGAAAAAGTTTGATTTCCTATTGACACCAGTGCGGTGCTTGCCGTATGATTACCCCAATAAGAGTTTCCGGCAGGTTGAAAGTTTGGGAATGATTTCCTGCTACGAGACGGTTTTATTTTGAAATCAAACGCCGCTAGGC
>JAZOBQ010000133.1:0-7907 GCA_045596005.1 Oscillospiraceae bacterium | reverse complement strand
GGCGAGGGGGGGGAGCACGAGCAAAAAGAAATGGCGCATCACTCATTGCGGCGCGCCGAGTCGTCGCGCCCTACGAGAGGTGCAAATATCGTAATGCGGTGGAAAATCCAACAGGCGGCGGGGTGTGGGCACCTCGCCCTGCGATGGTACAAGTAACGAAACGCTGCGCGAAATACGATTGGCGGGCCGATGTGGGCATCGGCCCCTACGGTAGCTGCGGAGTAAAATTATTTCTGCGTACCAAAATCATGGCTGTAGGGGCCGGACACCCGGCCGGCCCTTACATCCATGATTTTGGTACGCAGTAATAATTTTACTCCGCATCTACCGTAGGGGCCGATGCCCACATCGGCCCGCCAATTGTATTTCGCACAGCGTTTCGTTACTTGCTCCCTCCGTAGGGCGTCGGGGCGTTAAGAAAATGTGCCGGTGACACATTTTTAGCCTCCGACCGCAGCGGCTATGCCGCGAGGAGGGAACTTCGTGGATGCGTAAATGCTGTGTATTCGCTCTACTGCGACCCCGGCGCGCCGCTTGTGCAAATCACGCACCGCACTTCGATCCATGTCTCCGACGGGGTACTTTTCGTGCGGCCGCAAAGGAATACGCGCCATTTCTTTTTGCTCGTGCAAAAAGAAGTGGCAAAAGAAAAAGCACGTTCAAGGGGGGACACAAGGCAAGTTTTGAGCAAACAACATCCGCCAAGTAATAACTTACTGCCCTCCTCGGAGCATAGCTCCTGCGGTCGGAGGCTGCAAACAGCCCACCGGGCTATTTGCTTAACGCCCCGACGCTTTAAAATCCCCCTGTGCCGACAAGGTGACAACTCTCAAGCGCGCCCCAGGCGGTAATTAGTGCCCAGTGCGGTGGTCAACGGGGTCTTCTACCGCCGCTGTCGATGCAGCGGCTCGGGGTGCGGTATGCTGCGCAGCAAGAATTTTCGCCGCGCGGTAGGTTTTTGAATGTAGGGGCCGGACACCCGGCCGGCCCGCAACGCAGCGCCGTGGATTTGCGGTGTATCTGCGGCGGGGTGAGGGCAAGAGCGCCCTACGGACGGTGCGACGGTTTTTCCGCTGTGCAAGGTTTTACCCCGTAGGGCGTGGTGGTGCCGAACAGGCACCCAGAGCGGTAGCGGCTAAGCGGACGTAGGCGCTGAGGCTCTTAATCTCCATCGTCATTTTGTGGCACAATCCATGATTTTGCAGAGCACTATGGGGTGTTTCCAAAGAGGGTACACCCTCTTTGGCGGCCTTTTGGGTACTTTTCGGCCGCGCGAAAAGTACCCCGCCGGAGGCAACAGAAAATGAAGGCCTCCCGGCGAGGGAAAAACCACACCCGTCGGAGACAACACAAATGAAGACCTTTGCCCTTATTTCCCCTTCAGCGTCAGCGAGAACACAAATTCCGTAACGCCATCGCGGCTTGTTACGGCGATGTCCTCGCCGTGGCTGCCGATAATGGTCTTGACGATATATAGTCCGAGACCGACTCCGTCGCGGTCCATGCTGCGTGAGCGGTCGGACTTGTGGAAACGCTCGAAAATGAGACTCAGCTCGTCCTCGGAAATGGTCTCTCCGCGGTTTTTGACGGAGACATAGGCCTTGTTGCCCTGCTTGAATACGCTCAGACCAAGCTCCGTGCCGGGATTGGCGAACTTCACGGCATTTTCGAGCAGATTGTAAATGACCTGGTTTATCGCGTCGCGCTCGCCGCAGACCATCATGCCGTCGTCGGGTATCTCGACGGCGACCTCAAGATTTTTGTCGTTTATCTTCTTTTCAAAAACGAGCAGAGTTTCAACAAGCAGCTCGCAGGCGTCGAAAGAATTTTTGCGTATCTCCTCCACGCTCTGGCTCTGCATTCGGCTGAGGTCGAGCATGCGGCGCACGAGGCGGTTGAGCCGCTTCGTCTCGCTCGATATGGTCTCGAGATACTGGCGCTGGTTTTCCGGAGGAATGGTGCCGTCGAGTATGCCGTCGGCAAAGCCGGAGATGCTGGTCATCGGGGTCTTGAGTTCGTGGGAGACGTTGGCGAGGAAGTCGCTGCGCCGCCTGTCGGCAAGCTCAAGGCTTTCCGCCATCTGGTTGAAGGAGGCGGCGAGAGCGCCTATCTCGTCCGGGCGTTCGGAGCCGGAAACGCGCACGGAGAAATCGCCGTGGGCGAAGCGGCGCGCCGCACGTGCCATTTCATGCACGGGACGGGACTGACTTCGGGATATGATGAAGCTGATTATCAGCGTTGCTGCCATGATTATGAGGGTGGAGAAGAAAAATCGCGCAAAGAGGCTGTTCCATACGTTTATGAGGTTCGCAGCGTTCGAGCTGGAGAAAACGTAGCCGATGACCGTACCGCCTGATGCGCTGAGTATAGGCAGGGCAGCGACGTAGTGCATCTCGCTGTATAGTCCGCCGAGGCTTCCGAGCTGACTGTAGCTGCCGTTTTTGTGGATCGACTCGATAATGGTGGAGTCGATGTGCTTGCCCATGTGGGGGCAGCGTATCTCGATGTCGGAGCAGCTTATGACTCTGCCATCAAGGTCGGTGAGCATATACTGTGCGCCGGAGGTGTTGCTCAGCGTGGACAGCACCATGCGGAAGGCCAGATCTCCGATATATCCGCTCTGGGAATAGGCGGTGGAGAGCTTTGCGATCTCCTCGGCGTTGGTCTCTATGCTCTGTTTCCGCTCGGAGAGCATGTAAGATCTGCCCAGACCGAGAAAAGCCGCGCCGAGAATAATGAAGCTCAGCAGCAGCAAACAGGCAGCAGTCATGAAGTTTTTGAAAAAATAACTGTGCATAGCAGTTTTCCTTTTGAAAGGATTTCTCAAGCCCCTGCCTCGCCACTTTTGAAAGGGTGACACGGCGCAAGCCGTGACGGAGAGGGGGACGATTTGCAGCGCGGTGAGTCGTTGCGCCGCCTGTTGGATTTTCCACCGCATTACGATATTTGCACCTCTCGTAGGGCGCGTCGCCCCGGCGCGCCGCTTGTCGGATTTCGCAGTGCACTATGCCGTTTGCTGCATCGTAGGGCGGGGTGACCTCACCCCGCCGCAAACAAAATGCCTCCGGCAGGGTACTTTTCCGCCGCCGGAAAAGTACCCAAAAGGCCGCAGGGGCCTGCGGGCCCCTTGACCCCCGTGGGGATTTTAATGTATCGCTTCGCTCTGCCTGCCGCCGCGTCAAGCGCGGAAGGTCCGGCGGCTTTGCGGCGCGCCGAGTCGTCGCGCCCTACGACGCATCGCCGCGATGCTGCGGTGCTTGGAGCGGGATTTTTTGAGGACTTATTCGTACTTGTAGGGGCCGGACACCCGGCCGGCCCGCAGCGTAACATCGGGGATTTGCGGCATATCTGCGGCGCGCCGTTTAAAGCCTCCCTTGTAAAGGGAGGTGGCATTTGCGCAAGCAAATGACGGAGGGATTCTTTCGCGCTGCCATGGTGCGGTGGTTTTGCCGTCCGTAGGGCGCTCTTGCCCTCACTCCGCCGCAAAGCATCGCCGCAAAGTTAAGACCGCGCCCCCGGCAAAATCAAAGAGCTTCGAACTTGTATCCCACGCCCCAGACGGTCTTGAGCGTCCACTTCTCACTGACGCCCTCGAGCTTTTCGCGCAGACGCTTGATGTGAACGTCAACGGTGCGGCTGTCGCCGAAATAGTCAAAGCCCCAGACCTCGTCGAGGAGCTGGTTGCGTGTGAAAACGCGGTTGGGCGAGGACGCAAGATGGAAAAGCAGCTCAAGCTCTTTGGGCGGAGTGTCCACGCGGACGCCGTTGACGATAAGCTCGTAGGAATCGAGATTCACGGTCATGCGGTCGAACTCCAGCTTTTTGCCGATTTTGAGCTCGGCCTCGCCGTCATCGCTGCGGCGGAGAACGGCGTGGATGCGCGCGATAAGCTCCTTTACGTCAAAGGGCTTGGTTACATAGTCGTCGGCGCCCATCTCAAGACCGCTGACCTTGTCGGCGCTCTCACCCTTGGCGGTGAGCATGATAACGGGCGTGCGGGAGAGCTTGCGGATCTCGCGCAGAATGCTCCAGCCGTCCATGACGGGCAGCATGATGTCGAGCAATACGATATCGGGGGAATAGGCGCGGAACATTTCGAGTCCCTCGCCTCCGTCGGCGGCGCGGTAGACCGCGAAGCCGTCCTTTTCGAGGTAGAGGCGCAGCAGCTCGGCGATATTGCCATCGTCTTCTATAACAAGCGCTTTTTTGTTCATAGACAAATCAACTCCGTTCTGAAGTCATTTTTTCCTTGATTTTATTATAATATAAGTGCGCGCGGAGTGGTTAACAAAATGTAAAAAAATATTTTGTCGAAAGCGAACGAAAAGTCATGCCGCCGCCTGCCTCGCCCACATCCCGCCGCCTGCTGGATTTTGCAGCGCATTTCTATGTATGCCTCCGGCGGCTTTGCGGCGCGCCGAGTCGTCGCGCCCTACGACGCATCGCCGCGATGCTGCAGGGGTGAACGGAACAAACGGGCCGGCCGGGTGTCCGGCCCCTACATTCAAAACCTACCGCGCGGCGAAAATTCTTGCTGCGCAGCATACCGCAGTATAGTTACCGGGCATATGCCTGTGCGTTACGCTGAAGACCGGGGTGGTTTCCAAAGGAGGGGCGGCTCGACGAGCCCCTCCTTGGGGCGCTTTTCTTTCCATATTCTTTTCGCGCACACGAAAAGAATATGGCCGCCGGAGGCAAAATCACGAGCAAAAAGAAATGGCACGTTCCCCTTTCGGCCGCGCGAAAAGTACCCCGTCGGAGGCATAAATCGAAGCCCCATGCAAAATCCAACAATGGCGCGCTGGGATCGCAGTAGAACGAATATACAGCATTTACGCATCCACTAAGTCCCCTCCTCGCGGCATAGCCGCTGCGGTCGGAGGCTAAAAATGTGTCACCGGCACATTTTCTTAACGCCCCGACGCCCTACGATGTGTGCAATCAAGTACCGCGGCGATATGATTTCACCGCATCTTGTAGGGGCCGGACACCCGGCCGGCCCGTTTGTTCCGTCCACCACCGCAGCATCGCGGCGATGCGTCGTAGGGCGCTCTTGCCCTCAGCCCGCCGCAAAGCCGCCGGAGGCATTTTGTGCCAAGACCATATCCCCCCAAAAAAGCGCAAAGCCGCCCCAAACGGGACGGCTCTGACAATAAGTATATCAGTCCTCTTTTGCAGGACGGTTTTTCTGGAAATCGGCCTCAATCTTCTCGCCGAGCTGACGGGAGAACAGCTTGACCTCGCTGCGTGCGAGGGTGCCGAAGCCGGAATAGATGAAGCCGCGGAAGGAGCGATACTCCATGGTGTTGGTGAATCTGACCTTGGTTTCGCAGGGGCCGACGGCCTCAAGCTCGATGCGCCATGTGGCATAGAACAGCCAGGTCTTCATCTGGAAAGCAAAAACCTCGTTCTGCTTGACCTCGATGGAGCGGGTGAAAACGGTGCCGCGGTCGGGCTCGTGTTTTTCGTACTCCTCCTCGCTGAGGGGGTCGACGGTGGTGTTTTCGCTGCCGACGCCGATGCCGCGCCAGACGAGCTCAACGGGATAGCGGTAGTAAGCGGTGCGCTTTGCGGTGGTTTTCATAAAAAATTCAGATCCTTTCATTACAGAGCTTCCCCCGGGGGGAAGCTGGCACGGCCTTGGCCGTGACTGATGAGGGACAAAATCGCAGAAGATTTATTCCCTTATCCGGCCCCCTTGAGGCCACCTTCCCCCAAGGGAAGCTTATTTAAAATTATCTGCCGAGAGCCATCTGCATGAAATAGTTGCAGCGGCGCTCGCGGTCGAGGGTGGTGGTGAACATATGGCCGGGATATACCTCGTAATCGTCGGGCAGCTGAGCGAGTCTGCGCAGAGAGCTCATCATGGCACTGGGGTCGCTGGAGGCGAAGTCGGTGCGTCCGCAGCTGTCGCGGAAGAGAGTGTCGCCGGTGAAGAGCACCTTTTCGCTCTCGCCCTCCTGGGTGCACATCAGAGTGACGGAGCCGGGGGTGTGACCCGGGGTCTCCATAACGGCGAAGAAAATGTCCGCGACGGAAACGATGTCGCCTTCCTTGTAGAACTTTGCGCCTTCGGGGGGATTATAGGAATCGCCCCAGCTGCCGATGGGCACGCCGCAGTCCTTTGCGCAGACATAGAGCGGTGCGCCGGTATCCTCCATCATGTCCTCAACGCCGCCGACGTGGTCGAAATGGGCGTGGGTCAGGAGGATGCAGTCGCAGACGAGCTTATTGCTTTCGAGATAGTCCATAATGATGCCGGCGTCGGCGCCGGGGTCGATTACGGCGCAGTGGAGGCTCTTTTCGTCCGCCACGATGTAGCAGTTGGTCTCAATGGGGCCGACTTCGATGGTTTTGATCAACATGTTGAATTGCTCCTTTCCTTATAGAGCTTCCCTCGGGGGAAGCTGGCAGCCGACAGGCTGACTGATGAGGGATAAAAACCGCAGGAGACCTGTTCCCTCATCCGACCCCCCCATCTGAAAGATATGGGGTCACCTTCCCCCAGGGGAAGGCTGTTTTGTTTTCAGATTCCGTGCTTGCTTGCGGTGTCGAACAAAATGGTAACTGGGCCGTCGTTTACAGACTCGACCTTCATCTCCGCACCGAAGATGCCGGTCTCGACCTTGAAGCCGCGCGCGCGGCACTCACTGATGACGAGTTCATAGAGGGGGATGGCCTTTTCGGGTCTCGCGGCCTCGGTGAAGCCGGGGCGGCGTGAACGGCAGTCGGCAAAGAGGGTGAACTGGCTGATTATAAGCAGTTCGTTGAATCCGGCGTCCGTGGGATTTACGTTCATTTTGCCGGCCTCGTCGTGGAAAATGCGCAGGCCGCAGATCTTGTCGGCGATTTTTCTGGCCTCTGCCTCGGTGTCGTCCACATGGACGCCGAGAAGCACGAGGAAACCCTTTCCGATCGCGCCGTTTACCTTTCCGTCAATGCTGACAGAGGCGGAGTCTACGCGGGTGAGTACTGCTCGCATAAATTTGAAATCCTTTCTACTTCTTTTAAAGGCTCCCTTGTGTAAAGGGAGCTGTCAGCGAAGCTGACTGAGGGATTGTCTGACTTGTAAGTCTATATACTCGCAGACGGCCCTAAAATTGCGGAAAACTTCATTATTGGGTATTCGAATAACATTGATTCCATATGCTGCAAGAAAAGCTGATCTTTCAGCATCCTTTTTCATGTTGTCAACCTCGAAATGCTGTGAGCCATCAAGCTCGATTACGAGTTTTGCTTCGGCACAGTAAAAATCAACAATGTAATTCCCGATGATTTTTTGACGCTGAAAGCGATGAGGGTGATTTTTGAGAAAATCATACCAGAGATGACGTTCCTCTTTTGTCATGTTGTTCCGCAGTGCTTTTGCGTTTGGAACGAGATTTTTGTTATGTTTATAATCCATTGACAATCCCTCAGTCGCCTTGCGGCGACAGCTCCCTTTACACAAGGGAGCCTTTAAATAAAAATCCTCAGTTATTGCTTCTCGTAACGCTGGTGACGCCGCGGACGGCGCTGAGGCGCGCGACGATGGCCTTAAGCTCGGCGATATTTTTGACCTCAACGGTGAGGTTGGCGCTTGCCATGCCGTCGCCGAGGTCGCGGGCGTTGAGCGAACGCACCTTGGCGTTGAGGGAGTTGAGCGCGGTGGCGATATCCATGATAAGACCGCTGCGGTCATGGGAGGCTATCTGGAGATTCGTGACATAGCCTTCGGAAATATCGTCCGCCCAGCTTACGTCTATCCAGCGTCCCGCTCCGGAATCGGGATTGAGACGGCCGGAGATGTGGTTTTTGCAGTCGCTTCGGTGGATGCGGACGCCGTAGCCGCGGGTGATGAAGCCGACGATGTCGTCGCCGGGGACGGGGGTGCAGCAGCGCGCGAACTTGACAAGGCAGTTGTCTAT
>JAZOBQ010000132.1:0-3966 GCA_045596005.1 Oscillospiraceae bacterium | reverse complement strand
TTTTTCCGCACCGGCATGTGCACCACGGCGCTCGTGACCTTGGGCGCAGGAATGAAGCATCCGGGAGAGACGTCGAATAGTATCCTCGGCTCGGTGTGCCACTGCATCAGGAGGCTGAACGCACCGTAATCTGCGGTGTTTTCTTTCGCGCAGATGCGTTTGGCGACCTCCTTTTGTATCATTACGGTTATCGCGTCGAAGCATCCGGCCTCCACGAAAGCAGTCAGGACAGGCGATGTGATGTTATAGGGCAAATTGGCGCAGACGACCAGGCGTTCGCAGTCGGCAAATTTCTCTTTCACAAGCGCAGGGATGTTGGTCTTCATAATGTCGCCGTAGACTATCTCCACATTGTCGCAGCCGGCAAGCGTCTCGGCAAGGACTGGTTTCAGACTGGTGTCAAGCTCGACACAAACTACCTTTTTCGCAAGCTCGCTCAGCTCCACGGTGAGACAGCCCACGCCCGCGCCGACTTCAAGCACACCCGTGGTCTCGTCGGCACCGCTGCCCGCGGCAATATCCTCCGGCACCCATTGGGCACAGAGGAAGTTCTGACCCATACTTTTTGAAAAGCGGAAGCCGTGGCGCGCCAGCAGCGCCTTAATTTCGTTAATATCCGTAAGTCTCATATTTCCTCCCAGAACAGTTCGTCGAGGGTCTTGTCCAGAACTCTGCATATAGCAAGGCAGAGCTTAATGGTAGGGTTGTAGTCGCCCTTTTCTATGGCATTTATCGTCTGGCGTGAAACACCCACCGCCTCCGCAAGCGCCTGCTGCGACATATCCTTGGCGGCACGGGCAGACTTAAGTTTGAGGTTTTTCATATTTTCAGTTCTCCTCTGTCCTCTTGTCCAGCGCCTGTTTTATCAGAATATTGACCGATATCACCAGCAACATTACGCCGATAACGAGATTCAGATCGCCGTAGGCAGGAAAGGCGCCCTCCACCTCGCCGTTTATGCGCTTTAGTACGCCAAGGACAATATTAGAAAGTCCAAGTATGCCGAAAAGCACGGTATAGCCCTTCGGGCTGTCGCTGATGCGGAAATAAGCGTCGTTATAAATGCTGTAAATAATGTGCACCACCAGCGAGATAATAACGCCGATGAAAAGCCAGCCGCTCATCTCACCGGGGATAACTTCAAGAGAATGGAGCAGTGCAAAGACAACCATGTAGCCTATCAAAGTGAGGTAAGCGAATCTGAAGCCCTTGTCGCGCAGCGCCTGCTGTCGCTCGTCATAGTCTTTTTTCACCACACCTGTTTTCTTGTTGATGCGTGAAATTATCCAACACACGAGGAAAACCGCAAGAACTCCGCAGACTATACCTGCTATGTAGGCCGTACTCATAATATATACCTCCCACTTTATTATTACAAGTAGACATTAGCACTCGACTTACAATTTGTCAAGTATATTTTACTTTATGTTGTGTATAATCGGCGCAGTTTCTTTTCATAGGGCGCGATGCCTTCATCGCGCCGCATTTTTTCGGCGGGCTGAGGTCAGCCCGCCCTACGGGCATGAATCAGAAAAAAGCGGGCGCCATCAGGCGCCCGCTTAATCATCATATTATCTTGTCAAAGGCCTGTCGCTTGGGGTCGTGGTAAGGCTCGCAGAAAACGATGATATTTCCGCGGTATTCATAGCCATGTGCGCGCAGCAGCGCGGTCATGGCTTTGTTCTTGCGGTGGGTATCAATGCGGACATAACTTCTGCCCGCCGCGCGGGTCATATCCTCTATGTGTTCCATGACACGGTCAGCAAGGCCGCTGCCCCTGTACTCCGCCATGACAGCGAGACGGTGGAGCACGCAGTAAGGCTCGTCGCTGCGCCATTTTCCGTCCATCAGATCGTCATAATCCATCTCCGGTCTCTCGCTGAAAACGAAGTAGCCGGCAAAACGCTCGCCGTAGCAGATAATGTAGCCCTCGCCGCGCTCGATATCCTTGTGGATAAGTTCCTCGGTGGGGTACTCGCTCTGCCACTGGTCAACGCGGTGCTTTTTCAGATAGTTTTTCGCCTGTCTGACGGTAAGCTGAATATTGTCGATATCTTCTATTGTGGCTTTGCGGTAAGTCACCGGCTGGGTGAGCTTCATGCGGCTTTCATCGCGCTTTATCTCGGCAAGAAGTCTGGCGTCGGAGTCGCTCAGCTGAAGCTTTTCGAACATATCGGGACGCTTGTCACGGGTACGGATTATCATCTGCTTGCGTCTCCAGCGCTCAATGTCGGCGTGGTTGCCGCCGCGCAGCACCTCGGGCACCTCAAGACCCTCCCATACGTCGGGACGGGTGTACTGAGGATACTCCAGAAGGCCGTCCCAATGGCTTTCTCCGGTGAAGCATTCCTCGTCGCTGAGCACTCCGGGCACCATACGGCAGACGGCATCGGTCACCACCATCGCCGCGAGCTCGCCGCCCGTGAGGACGAAGTTGCCGATGGAAATCTCCTCGTCGACGCACTTTTCGATAAAGCGCTCGTCCACACCCTCGTAATGACCGCAGACGAGAACAAGATGGTCATAGTCGCGCACCAGCTCTCTGGCGCGCTGCTGGTCGAAGGTCTTGCCCTGAGGACTCATATATATGACTCTGGTCTTTTTACCTTCCGCCTTCGCCATGACATCGTCGAGGCAGCTTTTGAGAGGCTGAGCCATCATAACGCAGCCCCATCCGCCGCCGTAGGGATAGTCGTCCACCTGACGCTGTTTATTTTCTGTGTAGTCGCGGATCTGGACACAGTTTATGTCCAGTATTCCCTTTGCGGCTGCGCGTCCGATGATGCTCTCATGGAGCATGGCGTTCATATTTTCGGGAAAAAGAGTGAGAATGTCAACTTTCATATCAAATAGCCTCGCAACAGTTCGCGTCCGCAGACGCGAATATATTTAAATCATTTTTGCCGGGAGCGTGTATCTCGGCAAAAATACTTATCAGGCCGCAAACGTGCGAGCGTATGCGAGTGCGCTGCAGCGGACTGCAGACCCTTGGCAAAGAAAGGCGCCTGCGCCTTTCTGCCAGCCATTTTACATACCCTCAATAAGTCTCACAGTAATGACCTTATTTTTCACATCGGTCTTGAGCACAAACTCGTCCACGGCGGGGATCATTATTTCGCGCTCACCTTTTACGAGGTAGATGTTCTGCGCGGGCATTTCCATAACATCGGCGAGAGCGCCGAGCTCGGTTCCGTCCTCGGTGATGACCTTTGCGCCTATGATATCTGCGATGAAAAAGCTGCCCTTGGGGAGCTTAACATCTTTTCGGGCAATATAGACAGTCTTGTTTTTCAGCGCCATGGCTGCGTTCACATCGTCAACTCCGGCAAGCTTTGCAAGCAGGAAGCTCTTGTGGACTCGGGACGCGGTCACTTTCATGGCTTCGCCGCCGATATAGAGGGTCTTTATCTTCTGCAAAAATTCGGGACTGTCGGCCCAGGGTGTTATTTTAACTTCGCCGCGGACACCGTGGGTGTTCACGATCTGTCCGGCTTCGAGATATTTTTCTTTATCCATAATTGTTGCTCCTTTATGCCTTCCCTTCGGGGGATGCCTTTTAAGCAGTAATTCCAAAAAAGTCCCCCGCAGGGCGCGGTTGCCGCGCCTTAAACCACGGGGGACTTTTTTCAGTCGAGAACCTCGACGGATACCTTTTTGCCCTTTCTCTGGGCAACGGCCTTCATAAGGATACGGACCTCCTTGATGATCCTGCCCTGACGGCCGATGACCTTGCCCATATCGCCGTCAGCAACGCGGACCTCAAAAACGGTCTCGCTGCCGGCTTCGCGCTCGGTCACAGTAACCTCATCGGGATGATCCACGAGGTTCTGTATAATATAGGTCAGCAGTTCTTTCATAGGGTTATTTTTCTCCTTATGCCTCAGCCTTCTTCAGCAGGGCCTTGACGGTATCGGTAGGCTGTGCGCCGTTAGCGATCCAGTACTTTGCGCGCTCCATATCGATGTT
>JAZOBQ010000131.1:0-3228 GCA_045596005.1 Oscillospiraceae bacterium | reverse complement strand
GTAAGCCTCGTTTATCATCAGTCGGCACATCCCCTCGCTGACGCGTGGGAAGGCGACCACAATGGTCTGGCGGACGGTGCGGACAGTGCTTCGGGTGCCGTAGGCGTCGGTGTAGGGAACATCGGAGTCAAATCTCGCCTCCGTGAGACGGACGTTTTTATCGAAAATATAAGTCTGCTGTCCCTTGTTTGGTTTTTCACCCTCCCCAAGAACCTCAAAAACCAATTCCAGTCCATCGGCACTCTCGGTTTTTGACACGAATTCCATCTCATATCCCAGCCAGTTGTCGAAAATATGTCTGCCGTAGGCATCAAATTCGTTGTTTTCTGATGTGAGCAGCTGCTCCACGCCATCAATGCGGCTCCATGCATACTGCACACCCTCGCGCTCTATGAAGATGCTTTCGAAGCTCTCCCCGTCGGACATGCTGTTGCTTTTGAACATCCACTCATCACCGAGAAACCATCCCTCGTTTTGGGGCAGATCCGTGCGGTGAACTCCGTCGATGTAGATATCCCATGTGTAGTGGCTGACTTCCGCCGCCATCATGTCCGCAAAGGCGGCCTTGCAGAAGGTCTCCCATGCTTCTTCCTCTGCCCCGAATCCGAAATCCACGGGCAGAAGTCCGCTCGCGTCACCGCGGGTGGGGCCTACTTGCAGCTCGCCGCCGAGGGTGCTCAGAAGCAGGTAGCTGTCGGAAAGAATGTTTTCCGCGGCAGCAGCGAAGTCCGCCATCTCCTGCGTGTATTCTGTTGGCTGAGAAAATGCCACGCGCCATGCGTCTTTAATAACTTCCTCGCCGTTTTCGATGTGGAAAACCTCGCAGATATATGTCGCGTTGCCCTGGAACATGGCGGGATTATAGCGCACGAGGTAGTCAAGGCCGTCGGACGCTTCGTAAGCAAAAATGCTGTTCCAGCCGGCGTGAGCCTCGGCAAAGCCGCCCTCGCACCAGATGGTCTGACCATCAGGTTTATCTACCCAAAGCTCCCATACATCGTCGTAGCCCATGGTGGCAAACTTCACGGTCTCGTCCTCTCCGTCGTGGTCGAAGTCGCCGGAAAAGAGCTCGGCCGGCTCTGCCCAGATAAGGCGCTCCGCCGCGTAAATGGGACCGATGAGCGTGTATTTGCCGATGGTGCTCAGCAGCACAATGCTGTTTTGCGGCAGCGAGAGACGCAGAAGCTCGGTAAACTCCTCCTCGCTGCCGGTTTCAGGCATCTCAAGCGTGGACTCCGAGCGCTCGATCACTTTTTCCCGTCCGTCTACCAGATAAATCTCGCGGCTGCTGACTTTTCCGGTGGCAGGCTCATAGGCGTCGATGATGAGGCTGTCGAGTCCGTCCTCGCCGAGCCTGTGGATATAAGCACGCTGCTGCGTATCCTCCGCCGAACACTCATCCGACCACAGCACGGTTTCTGTCTCCGCATCGATTATCCTGATGCGCAGTGTAGTACGTGCCGGGCGCAGGTCAACGACAATATAGTCCTCGCGTCCGTCGCGGTCAAAATCGCCGCGCGCAACTTCCATAGTCTCGTAGTTAGGAATTTCAGGGACATCGTAGCCGTCTTCGAGCTCGAAGACGAGATAGAATCCCTTCTCGTCATAGAGATAGAGGGTGTCGCTCGACTGAAGCAGCAGAGGCTGACCGGCGTATTTTTCGTCAAGATTCGTGGCGTAGTGGCTGCCCGTGGGCGGCTCGTCGCTGTCGTGGATTATGCCCTCCAGCTCGCCGAGGTCAATACCGCCCGGAGCCAGCAGACTCAAATTGCTCTCGCGTCCGGCATAGGTGTACACGCTGCCGTAAATGTTTATCTGCGCCTTGCTCACGGGGTCGGTCAGCAGGCACACGGCAGCAGCGATGCACACCAGCACAGCCGCTATTACCATCCATCTGCCCGGTTTGCGCCACTTGGCAAGGTTTTCTATCCTGCTCTTGGGGTCGCCCTCACCGAAAGCCAGAGGTGTCACACTGACACGGCGGTGTCCCGTGGCGAGAGCCAAAAGCGACGCGGAATAATCCGCGCGGACTTTGCTCCCGAGGGAATTGATGACCGCCTCGTCGCAGCTCATCTCCATGTCGCGGTTACTCAGCACAAAAGCCAGCCAGACGAGGGGATTGAACCAATGCAGCGCGAGCGCGGCAAAGGCCAGCAGCTTTATCCAGTGGTCGCCGCGCCGCAGGTGGCAGCGCTCATGCAGCAGGATATAGTTTTTCTCCGCCCCTTCAAGTGAAAGAGGCAGATAAATTCTGGGGCGAAGAAGTCCCAGAACGAAGGGCGAATCCACCACATCGGTCACATAAACGTCCTCATCGTCTCTTATCGCCGTTCGAAGGCGCAGTTTCAGACGGATATAGTCCGCTATCGCCCAGAGTGTCATGGCTGCGATACCGCAGAGCCAGATAATGGCGAGTGTCGGCATCCACTCGGTCTCCACCGTTGGCGGAGGAGAAACTCCGTCAGAAGCTGTTACAACATAGTTTCCGCCGGTTGTGCCATGATTGACTATCGGCTCTATGCCAGCCTCAACGGCGGTGTAATACTCGGGTCTGTTGTCGAAATATGTGTTCGTCGGCCCGACATAAGAATCGGCAAAATCCTCTATCAGAGCCTCCGCGCCGCTGTTTTCCGGTATTGCGCTCAAACGGCTCTCCACCGTAAAGGGACACAGCAGGCGCACAAGCACCAGCGCCCAGAGAATATAGGAAAACTTCTTCGGCGCCGACTTCAGGCAGAATCGGACAATAATGACAGTAATAATGACGAGGCTCGCCACACCGCTCATGCGGAGTATAGTTTCAAAAATCTCAGTCACTGCCCTCACCCCCTCATGGAGTCAATGAGCCGCTGCAGCTCGTCTATCTCCTTATCCGTCAGCTTTTTGCGGCTGCCAAAGGCCGCCACGAAGGCGGGCAGAGAGCCTGAAAAACTCTCCTCCACGATTTTTTCGCTCTGCAGCGCATAGAATTCCTCGCGGCTCAGCTCACTGCGCACGACGCCGCCCTCGTTGCGGAATATTCCGCGCTCGCAAAGACGCCCGAGCACCGTGTAGCTCGTGGTGCGTTTCCAGCCGAGAGCCTCTGCGGCTTTTTTCGCCAGCTCTCCAGAAGCTATCGGCTCCGCCTCCCAAATCAGATCGGCGAAACGGCTCTCCGCCGCGCCGAGATGCATATCCAAGTCGGAGGCCAAGCGGTCTTAGGAAGACAAAATGTCTTAGCCAACTCCT
>JAZOBQ010000130.1:0-7859 GCA_045596005.1 Oscillospiraceae bacterium | reverse complement strand
TATGTATAGTTAAAACGGCATCTCAGATAAGGGCCGAGAACAAAGCGGAGAACAGCCCAGACCGCCTTGTGAAAACGATGATGCTTCATAATGAGGCTCCTTTGCTGTTTTAGTAATCAACTTAAATATAATACATCATTCTTACGACGGATTCAATTGTAAATTTCTCTTTTTCGAGTCATACTTTTCGCCTTATTTATACTTTATTTATTCATATATCTGTGGTAAAATACCATGATATAATGTTATAACTATGCACTTGAAAGGTGAAAAAACCCATGAGCATTTTTAATAAGCTATTCGGCAGCTACTCCGACAGAGAGCTGAAAAAGATATATCCCATCGTGGATAAGATAGAGGCTATGGATGCCGCGTGCGCCGCAATGAGCGACGAGGAGCTGAAAAGCAAGACCGCCGAGTTCAAGGAGCGTCTGGGAACGGGCGAGACTCTCGACGATATCCTGCCCGAGGCCTTTGCTGTTGCACGTGAGGCCGCATGGCGTGTGCTGGGAATGAAGCCCTTCCGCGTCCAGCTCATAGGCGGCATCGTGCTCCATCAGGGACGCATTGCCGAGATGAAGACCGGTGAAGGCAAGACCCTTGTAGCCGTGCTGCCCGCGTATCTCAATGCGCTTGAGGGCAAGGGCGTCCATATCGTTACCGTCAACGACTATCTGGCCCGACGCGACAGCGAGTGGATGGGCAAGGTTCACCGTTTTCTCGGACTGAAGGTCGGACTCATTGTCCACGGTCTCACTTCCGAGCAGCGCAGAGAGGCCTATAATGCCGACATTACCTACGGCACCAACAACGAGATGGGCTTCGACTACCTCCGCGACAATATGGCTATCTACAAGCAGAACATGGTTCAGCGCGGCCACCGCTTCGCTGTGGTCGACGAGGTGGACTCCATACTCATTGACGAGGCTCGCACTCCCCTCATCATCTCCGGTCAGGGTGACGAGAGCACCGAGCTTTACAAGCAGGTAAATGATTTCGTATGCCGCCTCAAGAAGATGGTGGTGGCTTCCGTTGACGAGAAGGCCGAGGAGGATGAGAGCATCGATGCCGACTTTGTCGTTGATGAAAAGGCCAAGAGCGCCACGCTCACCGCCCGCGGAATCGCCAAGGCCGAGGCTCATTTCGGTCTTGAAAATCTGGCAGACCTTGAAAACTCCACCCTCTCCCACCATATCAATCAGGCTTTGAAGGCGCACGGCGTAATGAAGCGCGATATTGACTACGTCGTAAAAGAGGGCGAGGTCATCATAGTCGACGAATTCACCGGACGACTGATGCTCGGACGCCGCTACAGCGAAGGTCTCCACCAGGCTATCGAAGCCAAGGAGCGCGTCACCGTTGAGCGCGAGAACAACACCCTCGCCACCATCACTTTCCAGAACTATTTCCGTATGTACGACAAGCTCGCCGGCATGACCGGTACCGCTGTCACCGAGCAGGAAGAGTTCGTTGCCATTTACGGTCTTGATATCATTGAGGTGCCCACCAACAAACCTGTTGCACGTATCGACAACCCTGACGTTGTTTACAAAAACGAGAACGGCAAGTACAAGGCCATCATTAACCAGATAATCGCCTGCCACGAAAAGGGTCAGCCAGTTCTGGTCGGTACGGTCAGCATCGAAAAGAGTGAATATATCTCCAAACTGCTCCAGCGCACCGGCATCAAGCACAATGTGCTCAACGCGAAAAACCACGAAAAGGAAGCCGAGATAGTTGCCCAGGCGGGCAAGCTCGGCGCCGTCACCATCGCCACCAACATGGCCGGTCGAGGCACCGACATCATGCTCGGCGGCAACGCGGAATTCCTCTCCAAAAACGACCTCAAGAAAGCCGGCTACAGCGAGGAGATAATTGCCGAGGCCACAGGTTATGCCGACAGCGACAACGAGGAGATCCTTGCAGCACGCGCTCTCTTTGCCGAACGCATGGCGGCTCATAAAGCTGTAATAAATGAGGAAGCGGAAAAGGTCAGAGCCGCCGGCGGACTTTTCATCCTCGGCACAGAGCGCCACGAATCCCGCCGTATCGATAACCAGCTGCGAGGCCGTGCCGGACGTCAGGGTGACCCCGGTGAGAGCCGCTTCTTCCTCGCAATGACCGACGATATCATGCGCCTTTTCGGCTCCGAGAGAGTCATGGGTATGATGGAGGCTCTTGGTATGGAGGAGGATATGCCCATAGGCAACAAGATGGTCTCCAACGCCATTGAGCAGTCCCAGAAAACCGTTGAAAGCCGCAACTTCCAGGTGCGTAAGAATACCCTCGAGTATGACGACGTTATGAATGTTCAGCGTAAGCTTATCTATGAGCAGCGCTACAAGGTGCTCGACGGCGAGGATATAAAGCAGTCCATCGCCGGCATGATACACGATTTCATAAGCGACAATGTGGGTAATATCGACCCTGAATCTCCCGAGGCTCTTGCAGAGACCCTGCTGCCCTTCGAAAAGCTCTTCCTAGCAAAGGGGCGAGTGCAGTTTGAAAAGGGTATGAAGGCTTCCGCTCTTGCGGAGAGGCTCGAAGCGATCGCCCATGAGGTATATGAGGCGAAGGAAAAAGCTCTCGGAACAATGCCCGACGGACTGCCCGTCATGCGCGAACTTGAGCGTGTGATCATGCTGCGCGTGGTCGACGAGTATTGGATGGAGCATATCGACGCTATGAGCGAGCTGCGCCGCGGTATCGGTCTGCGCGGTTACGGCAATATCAAACCCATAGACGCATATAAGCAGGAAGGCCTCGACATGTTCGAGACTATGATAAGCGGAATACGCGAAGAAGTCGTACGCCGCATTTATCTCGCCCGCGTGCGCGCAAACGAAAGTGTCCAGCGCAAGAGCGTGGTCAAAAACGCCAGCACGAATGTCGGCGGCGACGCGAGCGTTAAGCGCCAGCCCATCCGCCGCGCCCAGAAGATAGGCCGCAACGACCCATGTCCCTGCGGCAAAAAGCGTCCCAACGGACTGCCGATGAAGTATAAAGACTGCTGCGGCAGGAATGCGTGAGTACATTTCGCCTGAAGGCGAGGTACTTTCCCCTTGCCGGGAAAGTACCCAAAGGGGCACCAAAGGGCTGCGGGTAGCTTTGGAAACCCGAGGGGCTTTCAGGTGTCGCTTCGCTCTTATACCGCCGCGTCAAGCGCGGAAGGTTCGGCGGCTGGGCTTCGCGCGCCGCCTGCTGCGGTGGTAGATTTTTGCAGAATTTTTGCACCATTCCCGGTGGTGCCGAGCAGGCACCAAGAGTTGTAGCGGCTGAGCGGATGTAGACGCTGAGACCATCAGACAAGCACCAATCTTTTGTGGCTTCATCTGAGATTTTGCGCGGCACTCAAGGGAGTTTCCAAAGAGGGCATGCCCTCTTTGGCGGACTTTTCTTTCCATATTCTTTTCGGCCGTGCGAAAAGAATATGGCCGCCGGAGGCAAAGCAAACAACAGATGGAATGTGCTGCACCGATAAATTATACAGAAACGATACACAACACGATTACTATGAAATTTATCGAAAACAATGTAAACGGCGTATGCTTTATGACTGCGCCGACTATAACTGCCCGCCATGCCTTTACGACCCGCATAGGCGGTGTCAGCGAGGGTATCTATGCCTCGATGAACCTCGGCACGGGCAGGGGAGACAGCGAAGAGAAGATACGGGAAAATTACCGCCTTCTTGGCGAAGCTGTCGGCATCGACACCCAGTGTATGGCATTCACAAAACAGGTGCACAAGGCCGACGTCAGAATAGCCACCATGGCGGACGTTCATGAGCTTTTTACTGAGGTGCCCTATGAAGCCGACGGCATAGTCACCGACATCCCGGGACTTGCGCTAATCTGCTTCACCGCGGACTGTGTCCCCGTGCTTTTGCATGACGGAGTGCACGGCGTCATCGGTGCGGTGCACTGCGGCTGGCGCAGCAGCGTTTCGGACATTCTCGGCAAAGCCGTTCGCGCTATGTGCTCTCTGGGTGCGGAGCGTGCGGATATCTGTGTGGCTATCGGTCCCGCGATAAGCGGCTGCTGTTTCCAGGTCGGAGCTGAGGTCATTGATTCCGCGAGAGAATATCTTGGCGGCGACATAGACGGATTGTACAGCCCGGACGAAGAAAACGAGGGTAAATTTTTCCTCGACCTGAAAAGCTGCAACGCGCGCAGACTTATTCAGCTGGGCTTGAAAGAAGAAAATATTGCGATTTCCGATGAGTGTACCAAGTGCAGCCACGAAAAATATTGGTCCCACCGCTATACGGGAGGGCAGAGAGGCAGCCAGGGCGCTCTGATAGTGATAGATCGAAAGGAACAGGTGTAAATGGAATTTCTTAAAAAGCGACTGCCTGCGCTGATGCTTGCCATGCTGATGCTGCTGTCTGCCTGCGGAAAACAGGAAGAAGAGGAGACGGAAGAGGATGACGTGGTATACGTTGGCGATCAGGTCGTTCAGCTGGCCTCGGCTGCGGACAATATTTTCTCCGTCAACTATGATCCTGAGGGCGGGTTCAATCCTCTCACCGCTCAAAATGCGACCAATATGCAGTTCTGGTCGCTGATGTATGACAGCGTGTTCATAGTCGAAAACGATTTCTCGGTCACGAGCGAGGTCGTTACGGAGTACAATTCCTCCGACTATGAGTGGTGGGTATTTTATATCGATACTTCCATTACATTCCACGACGGAACTCCCCTCAGCGCGAAGGACATTGTCTACTCGATAAACCGCGCCCGTCAGTTCGCCTACTACACGAACCGACTCAGCGGCATATACGGCTGCAGCGCAATGGGAGACAACTGTTTTGCCATAAGTTTGGACGCGCCCAACAGTCAGCTGCCTTCTCTGCTGAATATACCTATCGTAAAGGAAGGCGCACTCAACGACGAAGTGCCTCTCGGCACAGGCCCTTACATGATGGACGAGAGCGGAGGCAAGCTAGTGGCATACGAGGGTTACCGCCACTATGACAGCCTACCGGTGGATGCCGTTTACCTCAAGGATTATATGGACACCGCCGCCAAAATAAGCGCCTTTGAAGCTTCGCTGCTGGATATTGTCACGAATGACCCCACGGGTATGTACAACCTCGGTTACGGAAGCTCGAACGAGACCCGTTACTATGAGACCAGCAACATGCACTATATAGGCTTCAACTTCACCGGACGCTATTTCTCGAACAGCGTTGCCCGCTATGCGGTCGGCGCGGCGATAGACAGGAACACGATAGTGGATTCCTATATGGAAAACTGTGCAGTGCCGACTGTACTGCCGGTGCATCCCGTAAGTCCGCTTTACGACGAAGAATATGCCGAGGGCTACGGTTACGACCTTGAAAAAAGCAGCAATCTTTTCACGAACTACGGAGTCAAGGATTACGACGCCGACGGAGTGCTGGAGATACTTATAACCGGCATTGTGGTCGAGATAGACATAAACTTCATCGTCAACACCGACTCCACAGTCAAACTAGAGGCGGCAAGACACATAGCCGAGACTCTCAACTCCATGGGTATAAACACAACGCTGCACGAGCTGAGCTGGGAGAACTATGTCAAGGCTCTCGAAGAGGGAGACTATGATATGTATTACGGCGAGGTGAGAATGACACCCGACTGGGATCTGAGCTATCTCTTTGAGCCTTACACCGTCACCCGTGACCCCGAGGATACCCAAAAGGGCATGAACTACGCGAACTGCTTTGACGAGCAGTATATAAATGCCTATGCCGCCTATCTCGCAAGCGGCGAGGAAAACAGAAACATGGCCTTTTCCGAGGTCACCAAGCTTATTACCGAGTCGAGCGCCATTATTCCCATCTGCTTTGAGCGTCAGGAATTGCTCACTCACAGAGGAGTTATCAGCGGCGCAAGCGCCACGCAGTATGACATCTTCAACAGATTCTACGATTGGACCGTAACCCTCGAGTAAGTCCGATACATTATTAATAATATTGCTCAGACTAAGGAGGAATCCGAAAATGAACGAAAAGGAACTTATCGCGGTGGCACGCCTTGCGGCGGAAAACGCCTATGTGCCTTATTCCCATTTCCCCGTAGGAGCTGCGCTTGAGTGCCCCGACGGAAAGGTGTTCACGGGCTGCAATGTGGAGAACGCCGCATACGGAAGCACCATCTGCGCCGAGCGCACCGCTATGTGCAAGGCTGTAAGCGAAGGCTACAGAAAGTTCACCAAGATAGCTATTTGGGGCAAGGCTGACGATTACTGCTTCCCCTGTGGCGCATGCCGCCAGTTTATGTCCGAGTTTTCTTACGACATGGATGTTATAAGCGCAAACGGAAAGGGCGAGTATTCCAAATATAAGCTTTCCGAACTGATGCCCCACGCCTTTAATACAGAAAACCTCAATTGAATATATAAGGGATGAAGATATGAAAAGACTAAGAAAAATCCTCATCGTAACGCTGGTCGTGCTTATGCTCTGCCAGATCGCCACGCCTGTTTCCGCTGCGCGCGGGAAGTATTTTTCCGATGTGCCCGCAGGGGAGTGGTATGAAGATGAGATCAATGCCATAATGGACGCACAGGCCATGATGGGCAGCAACAATATCATCGGAGGCTATGCCGATGCCTACGGAAATGCCACCGGCAAATTCGGCCCCAATGACCCTCTCAACCGCGCACAGTTTCTGAAAATGATACTGGAGGCCTTCTCTGTGACCGGCGCGAGTGTCGACCTTTCCGACCGCAGCATGGACCATGTGCACTGGGCAGGCAAGTACTATCAGGCTGCGAAGAAGGATAACCTCCTCGTCGCCGATGTTTACACGAGCACGGAACAGCTCTTTCCCTGCACCTTTGCGGAGATGGAAAAGAGCATTACTCGTTCGGAAATGGCGGTCATCCTCGCAAATCTGCTGACCAACGTCGGTATGGATTCCGTCGTTGTCATCAACGGAGCGGAGAACTATATCAGCGACTATGCCTCCCTAGGCAGCAGCTTCAAGGGAGCCATTGAGCAGGTATGGGGCAAGAAACTGATAACCGGCTACGGTGACGGCAGCTTCGGCGGAAGCCGCACTCTCACCCGTGCAGAGGGTGTGACCGTCGTATATCGCTTCCTTTTCCAGTATAATATCAACGGAAAGGACCTTGCGCCCTTCGCCTCCAGACCCGGCGAGGCAAACAAGGGAGAAAACATTACCGGCAAGCCCGCCGAGTTCCAGTCCTTCGCCGAATGGCTCCGCGGTCATATTGACGCCTGGGGCAATCTCGACGGCGAGGCACGCACACGCCTCTTCGGCAACGCAAACAAGTCTTATTTCAGCAGCGCGGCTGAGGCGGCACCCTATATGACCGACGTTACCATCCCCATCTGGACTATGGACAAGACCGGCAACAAGTTCTCCTCTTCCATGGTAGTGACGGTCCACAAGCTCGTCGCCAAGGAAATCGAACTGATATTCCAGCAGATATACAATGACCCCGAAAAATTCCCCATCTACGGCGGATGGTCTGTCGGCGGCGCAAGATTCACCGACCATATGCGCCACGCATGGGGCTGCGCCATTGATGTCAACGCGCTTTATAACTGCGAATGCAATCTCAAGAGCGGTTATCTCCGCGTCACCTGCGGCTACGGCTGGTGGCCTGTGGGACATGCCGACGGCAGCTTTGCCGGCTCCATGACCGGACCGAGCTATTACTCCATCGGCAAGAATCCCGGCGAGTACGGCTACAGCGTTGTCAAGGCCTTTGCCGACTACGGCTGGGGTTGGGGCGGCAACGGCTGGAGCGGCGGAAAGAGCTTCGCCTATATGCACTTCTCTGTTCTGCCTTCCGGCGGCTGATACATATTATAATAATAGGAAAGGGGACGAGCTTTGGCGCGT
>JAZOBQ010000129.1:0-5949 GCA_045596005.1 Oscillospiraceae bacterium | reverse complement strand
ATCCCCAGAATCGCCCGCGACGTGGTTCGCTCCATCGGCTACGACCGCGCCAAGTTCGGTTTTGACTGCGACACCTGCGCGGTACTCACCTCCATCGACGAGCAGTCCCCCGACATCGCACTCGGCGTTGACAAGAGCCTCGAGGCCAAGCAGTCCGGCAGCGAGGAACTCGACCACGGTGCAGGCGACCAGGGCATGATGTTCGGTTACGCCTGCAACGAGACTCCCGAGCTGATGCCTTTGCCCATTTCTCTGGCACACAAGCTGGCTCTTAAGCTCAGCCAGGTACGCAAGGAAGGCCTTGTGAACTATCTCCGCCCCGACGGAAAGACTCAGGTAACCGTCGAGTACGACGAGAACAACAAACCCGTCCGCATCGACACCGTAGTTCTCTCCACCCAGCACGGTCCCGAGGTCGAACTCGAGCAGATCCGCAGCGATATGATCGAGCTCGTCATCAAACCCACTCTGCCTGCAGAGCTGCTTGACGAGAACACCAAGTTTTATGTAAACCCCACCGGACGTTTCGTCGTCGGCGGTCCACAGGGCGACAGCGGCCTTACCGGACGCAAGATAATCGTTGATACTTACGGCGGCAGCGCTCCCCATGGCGGCGGTGCATTCTCCGGAAAGGATCCCACCAAGGTCGACCGCAGCGCTGCTTACGCAGCACGCTGGGTAGCCAAGAACATCGTTGCAGCCGGTCTTGCCGAGCGCTGCCAGATCCAGCTCGCTTATGCCATCGGCGTTGCAAAGCCTGTTTCCGTCCGCATTGATACTTTCGGCACCGCCAAGTACTCCGATATCGAGCTTGAAGAGGCTGTTGAGGCAGTGTTCGACCTTCGTCCCGCAGCCATCATCCGCGATCTCGGCCTTCGCCGTCCCATTTACCGCCAGACTGCCGCTTACGGTCACTTCGGCCGCAGCGACATCGAGCTTCCCTGGGAACAGCTTGACCGCATCGACGCTCTGAAAAACTATCTGAACAAGTAAGGAACTGAAGTATGGCATTTGAAAACGACAGAGAGGACCTCATAGAGGGCCGAAACGCGGTCACCGAAGCTCTCAGAGCAGGCCGCAATATTGACAAGATATATATTGCCAAGGGCGAGGTTGACAAGACCCTCGGTCATATTGCATCCCGCGCACGCGAAATGGGCATCGTTGTCGTCGAAGCCGACCGCCGCAAGCTCGACTCCATGAGCGTGACCCATGCCCATCAGGGCGTTGTGGCTCTTGCCGCGGTCAGAGAGTATTCCAGTATCGACGATATCCTCCGCATCGCTGAGGAGAGAGGCGAGGAGCCTTTCGTCATCGTATGCGATGAGATCTCCGACCCCCACAATCTCGGTGCCATTATCCGTACCGCCGAATGCGTAGGTGTACACGGCATCGTGATACCCAAGCGCCGCAGCGCAGGACTGACATCCATTGTCGGCAAGACCAGTGCCGGTGCTGTGGAGCACATGGCTGTTGCAAGAGTTTCCAACCTCACTGCGGCGATCAAGGAGCTTAAGGAACGCGGTCTCTGGGTTTATGGAACCGCCGCCGATGCTCCAGCAGGAATGTGGCAGACCAACCTCACCGGACCCATATGCGTTGTCATCGGTTCCGAGGGCGACGGCATGGGCCGTCTTGTCACCGAAAACTGCGACGTGCTTGTCAGCATTCCCATGCACGGCAAGGTAAACTCCCTGAACGCATCCGCAGCAGCAAGCATTCTTATGTACGAGGTGCTCCGCCAGCGCGGCTAAAGAATAAGCAAGACATTCAAGACTTTTTGGAAGGATTTTTTCTGCCGGTGATAATATGGAAGAAAAAAACTACAAAAACAATATAGAAAGCGCCGCTATGGCCGAGGATTTTTCTCTCGAGGATATTCTTGACGAATATCGCGTGCCTGCGCCCGAACTTTCCTTTGAACAGGAGGGAGAAGATGAGCGCAGCAGGAGAATAGTTCTGGAAGCTTTGGACGAGGTGGGAGGCCACAGCTCGATAAGTTCTATCGATGAGCTTGTCGACGAAGCTGTAGGAGAGACCATGCGCGAAAAGGCTGTGAACCATGCATTGGAGGAAGATGATTTTTCTGATGCTTCGGATAAAGACGAGGCCGATGAAGAAGCGGAGGTTTCCGGCGAAGAAACTGTTGAAGAAGCGGTGGAGCCTCAGATTTCCGAGTACGAAGTGCGCGAGCTTGTAGACAGCGACGAACGGGACGCTTATGCATCCTATGACATCGACTATGAGCTTGGCGAGGAGGAGTACGTCGGGGAAGAGCCGCCTGCTGCGCGCAGAGATCCAAAGCGCCGCAGAGCCGGTAAACACGGCGGCAAGCGCGCTGCACTTTCGCCCATCGTTGCGCTGCTTGCGCTGATGACCAATAAGCGCAGCCAGAGAGCAAAGGCCGACGGAGAGCTGCCCACTGTTGATGATGAGGACAGTGCAATTCCGGAGATGGAGCCGGAAAAGGCTGTAAAGCTTTATTCCGCACAGATGCCTTCGATGAACTTCAGAGCAAAGGTAGCCTCTGCGGTGAGCATAGTGATGCTCTATATCAGCTTTGGAGCGTTCAGCTTCCTGCCTCTTTTCGGTGCTATGAAGGGACCGATAGGCGCGAGCCTTACTCTTATGATCATGCTGCTGACGGTAATTATCTGCGGTCTGGATGTATTTACCGTCGGACTTCTGAATCTTTTCCGCGGCAGACCCGGATTTGAGACGCTGGTTTCTTTTTCCTGTCTGCTTGCCTTGATAGATGCAGCTTCCATAGTGATAATGCGCACGGGCGATCTTGGTCTGCCTTTCTGTGCCATATCCGCTGTATCCATGTCTTTTGCAATCTGGGGCAACTATTTCAACTGCAAAGGTCTGCGCTGCGGATTTAAGGTCGCGGGCAGTAAGAAGGCTGTAGGAGTCAGCTCCGAAAACGGTCTTTCCGGCAAGGGCAGCGCGATTTTCAAGAGCTTCAGAGGAATCAAGGGCTTCATAAGACGCAGCGAAGAAGCCGATGTGGTCGAATATATTTACAGCATTCTCACCCCGCTTATACTCATAGCAGCGCTTATTTTCGGCCTGCTTGCCGCATTTGTGAACAAACGGCCGGAAACTTTGATACACAGTCTTTCCATGATGCTCGCATGCTCGGCCGTGTTTTCCGGCGGAATTGCCTTTGCCCACCCCTTTGCTGTTACTGCCGGCAAGCTTCTGAAGGCAGGCAGTGCCATTTCCGGTTGGGCAGGTGTGCGTGATATAGGCCGCAGCCGCGGCGTCGTCATCACCGATGAGGACATTTTTCCGCGGGGAAGCGTGGATATAAGCGGAATACGTGTGCTCCAGGACATGAGCGCCGACAAGGTAATCTCCTATACCGGCAGCGTGATCGCCGCTTCCGCAAGCGGACTTGCTCCCGCTTTCACCGACCTTATCCGCCGCAACAGCTACAGCATCTGCCGCGTGGAAAACTTCGCCCCACATGACGGAGGCGGACTTACTGCGGTCGTGAACGGAGAAAACATCATGGTCGGCAATGCCGGCTTCATGAATCTTATGGGTATCCGTGTGCCTCAGAAAATGGCAAACCGAAATACCGTGTTCACCGCGATAAGCGGAGAGCTTTCCGGACTTTTCGATATTGAATACAAACCCATGCCTGCGGTTCAGGATGCGCTTGGTGTCCTGCTGCGCTCCGGGTGCGACGCGGTTTTTGCCCTGCGCGACTTTAACATGACTCCCGATTCCATACGCACGAAATTCCTTGTGGTCGGAGAAGCCTTCAATCTTCCTTCCTACCCCGAGCGATTCCGTATTTCCGGGACCGAACCCGACCCCAACAATCCGATTGCAGCGGTGATCGCAAATGAGAGTATTGTTCCCGTTTGCGAGCTCAGCAAGAGAGGAAAAAGGCTTTATTTCTGCGTCATGGCGGCGGCTGCCATTGCAGCTGCGGGAAGCGTGATAGGTTTGCTTGCCATGTTCCTCGCTTCTTGGATGGGAGCTTTTGGCATTGCGAATGTCGCGCTTGTGGCTCTTGTCATGCTTTTGTGGCTGATTCCCAACGTTCTGATAGGGCTTTGGCTGCAAAGATAATTGCCTTTTTTGGCAAAACCATATTGCCAAGAGAATTCGATTGGTGTATAATTTATTCGTTGTGACGAAAAAACATTTTTTAATAGATGCAACAAATTTGCTACACAAGGAGAGAAAATCCAAATGAGCTACGAAACCAACAAGATCCGCAATATCTGCCTGCTTGGCCACGGTAACAGCGGTAAGACCACCCTCGCAGAGAGCATGCTCTTTGTCACCGGTGCTGTCGACCGTCAGGGCAAAGTCACCGACGGCAACACTGTCTGCGACTACGATCCCGAAGAGATCAAGCGCCAGATAACCATTTCCACTGCTGTTGCTCCCGTAGAGTTCGGCGGCTGCAAGATCAACGTCCTCGACTGCCCCGGTTACTTCGACTTCGCAGGTGAAGTTGCCGCTGCTGTCCGCGCTGTAGAAGCAGGTATCATTCTCGTCACCGCCAAGGACGGCATTTCCGTCGGCGCTGAGCGTAACTGGAAGCTTCTCAAGGCTGCTGACATGCCCACCATGTTCTGCATCTCCAAGACCGGCGAAGAAAACGGCGACTATGCCGGCGTTCTCGCTGCTCTTCAGGATAAGTACGGCTCCGTCGTCTGCGCTGTCACCGCTCCCATGAGCGACGGCACCGGCGTTATCGACCTCGTACACAATGTCGCATATCAGACCAAGGGCAACAAGACCACCAAGATCGCAGTTCCCGCTGCCGATGCTGACATGGTTGAATCCCTCCGCGAGACCCTCATGGAGACCGCCGCAGGCGCCGATGAGGAACTCATGGAAGTTTACTTCGAGGAAATGATGCTCACCGACGAGCAGATCGTTCGCGGCATCAAGGCCGGTCTGAAGGATCGCAGCGTTGTTCCCGTACTCGCTTCCAATGCTCTTGACTGCACCGGTACCCAGGCTCTGCTCCAGTCTATCGTTGACTACGTTCCCTCTCCCGCAGAGGTCGAAGGCATCGATCCCAGCGCTCCCGTTGCCGGCTTCGTGTTCAAGACCGTTTCCGACCAGTTCGGTAAGTATTCCTTCGTTAAGGTCATGGGCGGCAAAATCACCGCTGACCTTTCTCTGCGCAATGTCCGCACTTCCTCCACCGATAAGCTCGGCCGTCTCTACACCATGACCGGCAAGAAGAACGTCGAAGTTAAGGAAGCCTGCTGTGGTGACATCGTTGCCGTCGGCAAGATGGAGTGGAAGACCGGCGATACCGTTTGCGACCCCAAGAACGAAGTCGAGTTCCCCGCCATCGAGATCGCAGAACCCTGCTACTCCATGGCTATCTCTCCCAAGACCAAGGGCCAGGACGACAAGGTCGCCGGCGGTCTTGCAAGACTCAACGAAGAAGACATCTCCTTCACCCTCGTCAACAACGCTGAGACCCATCAGATGGTCATCTCCGGCGCCGGCGATATTCAGGTAGACGTTCTCTGTGCAAAGCTGAAGGCTCGCTTCGGTGTTGACACCGAGCTGCATCCCGCACGCGTTGCATACCGCGAGAAGATCAAGGGCCGCGTTGAGGCTCACGGCCGTCACAAGAAGCAGTCCGGCGGTTCCGGTCAGTTCGGTGACGTTTGGGGCCGCTTCGAGCCCGAGGACGAGCAGGATGATCTCATCTTTGCTGAGGAAGTTTTCGGTGGCTCCGTTCCCAGAAACTTCTTCCCCTCTGTTGAAAAGGGTCTGCGCAACGCAGTTCAGAAGGGCGTTCTCGCCGGCTATCCCCTCGTCGGCCTGAAGGCTACCCTCTATGACGGTCCTTACCATCCCGTTGACTCCAACGATATGGCATTCCAGACCGCTGCCCGCCTTGCATACCAGGATGGTATTCCCAAGGCAAAGCCCACCATCATGGAGCCCATCGGTCTG
>JAZOBQ010000128.1:0-7171 GCA_045596005.1 Oscillospiraceae bacterium | reverse complement strand
TGGTCATGGAGGCCGAGGAACTCGGTGCCGACGCCGTTGTTGGAATGCGATATGCTTCTGCCGAAGTGCTTCAGGGCGCTGCCGAGGTCATTGCTTACGGCACTGCTGTGAAATTCCGCGATGATGACGATTTTATCTGATACTGAGGAGGCGAAGCGCTATGTCTTTTGCCGGAATGTTCGGCATCGGTGTGAAGAAAATCATTGAGGGCGGCTGCCGCACTTTGGGAATCATAACGGAGCAGAAGACCCTGTACTGGATAAAGATAAATACCAAGCCTGTGCGCATGGGACCAATGGACGGCGCGATATTCCCCGGATTTATACGTTTTACATATACTGTTGAAGGTATAGAATACCGCGGCAGCAGGCTTGTTTCTCCGTATGTCAGATGCCCGGAGAAGGGCATGAAGATCACAGTCTTCTATGATGCCAATAATCCTTCAAAATATGCTGTTAATATCTGAGATAAAAAAAGTTCCCGAAAGAGATTTCGGGAACTTTTTATCAGTATGCCACCATGAAGATATTGCCGTCGGTGCAGAAATTGGGAACGGAGTAGCATACGAGAATATTGTCAATGTCGTTGCGCTCAATATAAGCCTTAAGGCTTGTGTTGTTGTAGCGAAGATCGACGATGTGAATGGTGGAGAAATGCTCAATAAGGTATGGACTCAGAGAGTCCATATAGCTGTCGCGGACTATGAGCAGGGAGGGGAGATCTTCGTTTCCGCTCTCGATTGTCAGCAGTGGGGTATTGCCGCCGTAAAAATAGGAATACTTATCCTTGACCTCGAGAAAGCTTTCCACATAGAGCGAGCCTTCTTCAGGTGCACCCTTGGGATAGTTGGTGATCACGGCGTTTCCCTGTTCAACATAAGTGCTTATACTCTCGGGTTCGACCCAGCCGAAGCCGGAAGAGGAATAGGTGGTTCCGAGGAAAGACTCGCTGACAACCTTTTCTTCGTAGGAGTTGAGAGGCTTAGGCTTAAAACCCATGGCATCAGCCAAAGCGGTATAGCCGTAGTATGCACCGAGTGTAGTCCAGTGGTGGTCGGTGCGGTAGAATATGGATTCGTCTCTATGGGCAGAGAGCGGTTTGTACATATCAACATTTACTGCTGAAACAGTCGAATAAGCATATTCGATAAGAGCGAGTTGGCTATAGTTGGGAGCACCAACGGGCAGCATATTGGAATAGATTTCTGCTGCTGAGGGGATAAGCGCAAAGTAAACGGGAATTTCGGAGTTTTTTGCAAGTGTGTCAATGGAATTAAGTTTGAAATCGAAGTCGTCCATGTCGGCTTTGTCGAAGGCTTCGATGAGCCGATCGCCTTCGCAAAGGAAGATGCCCTTGTTCTCGTCCTTGCCGATAAGCAACTCGGCGCGTGCTTTCATAGAAGTCCAGCTGTCGCGGAAAGCAAACTGGTCTGTGACATAGTCTTCAAAATCTGAGGTAAATTTTCCCTCGAACAGATCTTCGAAGGAGAACTTGGGAAGAGTCTGAAGATAGCGGTTTTCCTGCTCCGAAAAATCTCTGTCGGGCAAAACGAGGTTAAGCACGAAAAAGAGACTTATAAAAGCCAGAAATATCAGCGTTTGAAGCCATAATGCTTTTTTGCTCATACGGTGTTCTCCTTTCTTTTAGAATCTGAAATAGAGGAAGGGGTTATAGCTCGCGTCAACAAGATATGCGGTGGAAATGATGAGGACGCAGATGATAAGCACAGGAGTGATAATGCTCTGAACGCGCACAGGAAGGGCATGATAGAGCTTTTTGCCGAGAGGAAGGGCTGCAATTATTGCGGCAATGAAGATCACGGCGTAGTTTTTTAGATAATAGAGATCTGCTGCGTTGATGAATCCACCCTGAGCAAAACCAAACATACTGGCATAATAGCTGCCGGCTGCGGACAGGCTGGGGAGATCGAAAAGTACCCAACCGCATATTGCGACTATAAGCGTATATATATGACCGACCACAGGGACTTTGTCCAGCTTTTTAAGCAGGAATGCTTTTTCGATCATAAGGAACAGAGCATAGTAAAGACCCCAGCAGAGGAAGGTCCAGTTTGCCCCGTGCCAGAAACCGGTTGCTGCCCAAACGATAAGAATATTGAAAAATTGCCTTCCCTTGCTGCAGCGATTTCCGCCGAGGGGAATATAGAGATAGTCGCGGAACCAGGTGCCGAGACTCATGTGCCAGCGGCGCCAGAATTCAGTAACAGATTTAGAGATGTACGGATAATTGAAGTTTTCAAGGAACTCAAAGCCGAGCATGCGGCCGAGACCGATGGCCATGTCACTATAGGCCGAGAAATCGAAGTAAAGCTGCAGGGAAAAAGCGGCAATACCCATCCAGGCACCGACAACGGTCATATCTGCAGCGGCCTGAACATTGTATATATCCCAAAGCATACCGATATTGTTTGCGATAAGCACCTTTTTGGCAAGACCGACGCAAAAACGGCGCACACCAGAGGCAAACTGTTCAATACTGTTGGCGCGGAAACCGAGCTGGTCGGCTATATCTTTGTAGCGTACGATGGGGCCGGCAATGAGCTGGGGGAAAAGTGCGACAAAAGTGCCGAAAGAAATGAAATTACGCTGCAGCTTTGCGTCGCCCCTGTAAATATCTATGGGGTAGCTCATAGTCTGGAAAGTATAGAAGGAAATGCCAATGGGGAGGGTAAGACCGAGAGTAGGAATTTTCAGTCCGGGAATGAGGCTGAGTGTGGAAGCGAAAAGGTCATAATACTTGAAAAATCCAAGCATTGCGAGGTTAATCACTATATTGATTGTAAGAACTCTCTTTGCTTTAGCTCGTGCATTTTCCTTGTATTTGTCCACGAAAAAACCGCTTATGTAGTTGATGGTAATGGAAAAGAGCATCAACAGAACATAAAATGGTTCACCCCATGCGTAGAAAATGAGGTTGACTATAAAAAGCCACGCATTGCGCCATTTGACGGGGGACACATAGTAGACGGCGAGAACTACTACGAGATATATGAACATAAACAGCAGGCTTGAAAATACCATGCTTTATTCTTCCTCCTTTTTGGGACTGAAATTGCCGAGGGGATTTGCTGTGGCGGCGGAGCGGAGCTGAGTGTTATCCACATGAGTGTAAATCTGAGTGGTGTTCAGATGCTCGTGCCCGAGCAGCTCCTGCAGCGTGCGTACGTCAACGCCGTTTTGCAGCATAAGCGTTGCTGCGGTGTGGCGGAGTTTGTGGCTTGAATACTTGCTGCTGTCAAGTCCGGCCTTGAGAAGACTTTTCTTGACCATGGAATGAACGGATTCGCGGCTCATTCTGGTGCGGCGGTTGGAGAGGAAGAGTGCGTTGCGGTCAATTGCTGCGATGTCCTTTCTCTCCGAGAGATAATCGTTTATAGCCTGGGCAGTTGCGTCGTTTAGGTAAACAACGCGCTCTTTTGAGCCTTTGCCGATGACGCGCAGGTGGTCGGGACGAATATCGGAGATGTTAAGGCCGACTATCTCGCTGATTCGAAGTCCACAGTTGAGAAAAATACAGATTATGCAGTAATCGCGGGATTTATGTTTGCCGTCGATGGAGCTGAGAAGCCGCTGACACTCTTCCAGACTGAGGTATTTGGGCAGCGACTTGGGCAGCTTGGGGGAGTCAAGATCCTGAACGGGATTTACATCGATGAGCTTGGCTTTTACAGTAAGATATTTATAGAAGCTCTTGATGGAGGCAATTTTTCTGGCTCTTGACGAGGCGGATATACCGAACTCAGTCTCCCGGCTGCGCTGGTTGCGTACACGGTCGCGGCTGAGGTAGGAGAGATAGTCGTAGACCTCGGTGAGGCTGACAGTTTTAACGAAGTCGAGATCGATGTCCTGAATGCTGATTTCCTCAATATCCGTATCGCGCCTGACTATACCGCGGCTGAGTTTGAGGTATCTGAAAAATGTGCGCAGATCAAGGTAGTATTCGTCCACGGTATTTTTCGAGTGACCTTTTATAGTCTCGTGATATATAAGAAAATCACGAAGAATTTTTGGAGCGTCGCTTCTATAATCCATGCTGTGCCCTCTGTAGAAATATTTTGTTTAATTATTTTACTCCATAAAGCGGTAATAGTCAACAAAAGGGGAGTTAAAAGGACGTGAAGCATTTTACAGCTTAATAAATATTTAAATTATATAAAAATTTTAGTGCAATTTTATATAATGTGTGATATACTGTAATTCAATGCGAAAATTAGGAGATAATTACTATGGATATAAAAATTGCTGAAAGAATGGCTGAAGTCCATTCCGATATACGCGGTCCCATTTTTGTCGAAGCCAACCGTATGTCCGCACAGGGCATTGACGTCCTCAAGCTCAACACCGGCAACCCCGCCACTTTCGGATTCAAAATGCCTGACAGCGTTCGCAACGCACTGCTTGCAAACGCCGACAAGGCTGTTGCATACTGCGACCTCAAGGGTATGCCCGAGGCTCGCCGCGCTATCTGCGACTATCACACTCGCCGTGGCATTACCGGAATTGATCCCGATTGCATTTTCATCGGCAACGGTGTCAGTGAAGTAGCTCAGATGGTTTCCACCGCTCTCTTTGAGATCGGTGACGAGATCCTTATCCCCACTCCCAGCTACTCCCTCTGGACCAACCTTACCGTAATCGCCGGCGCAAAGCCTGTTCTCTACCTCTGCGACGAAAAGAGCAACTGGTATCCTGACCTTGCCGATATCCGCAGCAAGATCACCAGCAAGACCAAGGCTCTACTCATCATAAATCCCAACAACCCCACCGGTGCCGTTTACCCTGACGAGATCGTACAGGGCATGATCGACATCGCCCGAGAGCATAATCTGCTCCTGCTCTCCGACGAGATTTATGACCGCCTGCTGATGGATGGCTATACCCATACTTCCACCGCGGCTATGGCTCCCGATATGCCCGTCATTACTTTCAACGGACTGAGCAAGAGCCACATCATCTGCGGCTTCCGCTGCGGCTGGCTCTGCGTTTCCGGACCTGAGAAGTTCAAGACCGAGGCCATCGAGAATATTCAGAAGATCGCCGCCATGCGCCTTTGCGGCAACGCTCTGACCCAGCTTGTCATTCCCGCAGCTTTGGCCGACGATGAGAGCACCCAGGCTATGATGGTTCCCGGCGGACGTATTTTCGAGCAGCGCGAGGCAACTTGCCGCGCTCTTGATCAGATCCCCGGCATCAGCTACGTTAAGAACCATGCTGCTTTCTATCTCTTCCCCAAGATAGATGCCAAGCGCTTCAACATCACCAGCGACAAGCAGTTTGCCATGGATGTGCTGCACGGCACCAACATCCTGTTTATTCCCGGAAGCGGCTTCGATTGGGCCGAGCCCGACCATTTCCGCCTTGTAATGCTGCCCGAAGCTCCCGTAATTTATGATGCAATGCTCCGCATGGGCAAGTTCCTCGAGACCTATAAGCAGGCGTAATATACATTATATAAATATAGAAGAAAATCCCGGAAGCTATCTGCTTCCGGGATTTTGCAATAAAAAAGGGACAGAATTACTGTCCCTTATATTTAAATAGGTATAGCTTACTTATTGTCGTTCTTCAGACCCATGACAGCAGGATTGAAGAGACGGGCGTCCATAAGCTTGAGGTCGGGGGAGATAGCGGGCTTGAATGCCATCTTGCCGAGGATGTCCTTCTCAAGGTCAACGCCGGGGGCGATCTCGATGAGCTCGAGGCCGGTGTCGCAGAGCTGGAATACAGCGCGCTCGGTGATGTACTTGATCTCCTGGCCGTGCTTGCGTGCGAAGTCGGCGGAGAAGGTTACCTGCTGAACTTCCTTGACGAACTTAACGCCGCCGTCGGTGTTGATCTTCAGGCCGGAACCGGTGATCTCAATGTCGGGCTTGCCAACGGTGAAGGTGCCCATGAAGAAGACCTTCTTTGCGTTCTGGGAGATGTCGATGTAACCGCCGGCACCGATAGAGCGACCGCCGAACTTGGAAACGTTGACGTTACCCTTCTCGTCGATCTCAGCACCGCCGAGGAAGGCCATGTCGAGAACGCCGCCATCGTACATGTCGATGGTATCGGTCTGGGAGAACATGCACTCGCAGTTTGCAACGCCGGGGAAGGAGAGGCCTTCCTGGACCTGGCCGCCCATGGGGCCGGACTCGACGGAGCAGGTCATGCCTTCGTTGATCTCTTCTTCAGCAGCGACGGAGCCGACGCCGGAAGGCATACCGGAACCGAGGTTGATGATGATGTTGGGACGAAGCTCCATGGCTGCACGACGTGCGATGACCTTGCGGAGGGTGAAGGGCAGGATCTTGGTGGCGTTGCCCTTGAAGGTCTGCTCACCGCTGAGCTCGGGACGATACTTCAGGGTAGCATAGCACTGACGGCTGTTCATGGGATCCTTGGCTACGACGATGTAGTCAACGAGCTTGTTGTGGATGCGGATGTTGCGGGTGCGGAGAGTTCCGCGGGGAACGATCTGCTCGACCTGAGCGATGACGATACCGCCGTTGTTGTGAGCGGCGACAGCGACTTCGAGCTCGGTGCCGATGTAAGCCTCGTGCTCCATGGAGAGGTTTCCGTCCTCGTCAGCGTAGGTGGCGCGGATGAAAGCAACGTCGGCAGGGGGAGTTTTGTAGAACAGATACTCCTCGCCGTCGATGTTCATGAGCTCAACGACCTTCAGACCGTCCTTTGCCTTCTGGTTGAAGGCGCAGCCGTCGCGGCGGGGGTCAGCAAAGGTGTCGAGACCGACCTTGGTGATAAGACCGGGACGGCCGCCTGCTGCGCAGCGGATGAGGTTGCACATAACACCCATGGGGGGCATATAGCCGGGGATCTCGTTGCGGTCGATCATGTAGGCGATGGCACGGGCGTCGGTCATGTTGCCGGCCCATACGCGACCAAGAAGGCCGGGGATGGCGATCTTGTTTGCGCCGATATTGTATCCCTTGTAGGGCTCGGTGCTCTCGGTCTTATCGCCGGGAGTGATGCCGCATACGAAGGAGATGTTCTGGGGATGGCCTTCACGCTCAAAACGCTCTTTCAGACCGGTGTAAAGCTCTTCGGGGCTGCCGAGAGAACCGAAACCGCCGGAAATAAGGGCGCAATTGTCGGGAATAAGGCTCATGGCTTCTTCAAGAGTAACAAACTTGGACATGAAGTTGATT
>JAZOBQ010000127.1:0-3737 GCA_045596005.1 Oscillospiraceae bacterium | reverse complement strand
TTTGGATATAGAATAAACGCTGTTCTAACCAGCTGTTAACGTAGGAGGTGTCACCATGGCAGTACCCAAGAGAAAAACTTCTAAGGCAAGACGCGATAAGAGACGTTCCAACGTTTGGAAGCTCGAGACCCCCGGCATCGTTGCCTGCCCCAACTGCGGCGCATATCATCTGCCCCACCGTGCCTGCAAGGCTTGCGGCATGTACAACGGTCGTCAGGTGCTCAAGGTCGCTGAAGAGAAGTAATCCGAAAAACAGGAGGCGTAGTTTCTGCCTCCTGTTTTTTTCGTAATTCCACAAAATACTTTTTAATAAAAGGAATGTCCGATAATGGCAAGACGGAATGTGATACGGACAATTGAAAAGACCAGCCCTCTTTACAGAAAAGTGAAGCCGGGTGATGCTCTCGTGAGCATCAACGGCAAGAGCGTGAAGGACGTTCTCGACTACAAGTACTATGCTTATGATGAGCGTCTTAACGTGCAGATACTCACAGAAGCAGGCAAGACAAAGCTTCTGCGCGTAAAAAAACCGGAGGGCATGGATCTCGGCCTCGAGTTTGAGACCTATCTGATGGATGCACCGCGCAGCTGCGCCAACCGCTGCGTTTTCTGCTTTATCGACCAGAACCCTCCCGGCATGAGAAAGAGCATCTATTTCAAGGACGATGATGCCCGTCTGAGCTTTCTCATGGGCTGCTACATCACCCTCACAAACCTTTCTCAGCGCGAAATCGAGCGTATAATCGATCTTCATATTTCGCCCGTCAATATTTCCGTCCACACCACGGACCCCGTCCTGCGCGAAGAAATGCTTCACAGCAAGAGGGCGGGTGAGGTCATGGAGATAATGAAGCGCTTTGCAAAAGCGGGCATAGTCATGAACTGCCAGATAGTCTGCTGCCCCGGCATCAATGACGGAGCTGCGCTGCAGCGCAGCATGGAAGAACTCAGAGCGCTTTACCCCGCCGTGAACAGCGTTTCGATAGTGCCTCTCGGCCTTACAAAACACCGTGAGGGGCTGACGCGGCTTGAGGCATTTACGCCCGAACATGCCGGCGAGACCATAGACCTCGTCGAGGCCTACGCCGAAAAGTGTCTGCAAGAGTGCGGCACGCGCCTGTTCTTCTGCTCGGACGAGATGTACCTCAAGGCAGGAAGAGTACTGCCCGAGGACGAATACTACGAGGCACACACTCAGCTCGATAACGGCGTAGGCATGATAAGACTGCTCGAGCGCGAGTTTGCACTGGTGCTTGAATGCTCCGATAGTGCCGACGGAGTGCCGTTTTCTGTCGCGACGGGTGAAGATTGCGCGCCATTTATCGAAAATCTTCTCTGTACGGCGAAGAAAAAGTATGATAAAATAAAAGGAAAGGTATATTCTGTAAGAAATGATTTCTTCGGCGAGAGTGTGACTGTCGCCGGACTCATTACAGGACGTGACCTTATCGCTCAGCTGCGCGGCAAAGAGCTCGGCGAGCGTTTGCTGATTTCCGCAAGCATGCTCCGTCAGGAGGAGATGGATTTCCTCGATGATGTTACGATAGAGCAGGCGGAGCGGGAACTCGGCGTAAAGATATATCCCATAGCTCAGGACGGCGGCGAACTTTGCGACGCTATGCTGGGGATTCTTCCCGAGGTGAAGCTTCCCAACCGCGACACCGAAGATACCAAATATTACCGTTATAACCAAAAGTGAAAAGGAGGCTTTGAGAGAAAATGTCCAGACCTCTTGTAGCCATAGTAGGCCGCCCCAATGTGGGCAAAAGTCTGCTGTTCAACCGCCTTGTCGGCCGCAGACTCTCCATCGTTGAGGATACTCCCGGCGTCACCCGTGACAGGCTTTATGCCGAATGCGAGTGGAACGGCAGAACCTTCGACATAGTCGATACCGGCGGTATCGAACCGACCACCGACAATGAAATACTGCTGTTCATGCGAGAGCAGGCCAATATTGCCATCAACGCCGCCGATGTCATTGTGCTTGTGACCGACATCACCACCGGTGTCACCGCAGCGGACAAGGATGTTGCCAATATGCTTCTGCGAAGCAAGAAACCTGTTGTGCTCTGCGTCAACAAGGTGGACAACCCTTCCCGCATTGATCCCACCATTTATGAGTTCTATTCTCTCGGACTCGGCGACCCCATCGCACTTTCAGCTGTCCACGGACACGGCACCGGAGATATGCTCGACGAGTGCCTTCAGTATTTCCCCCCCGAGACTGAGGATGACGGAGATCCCGACCGCATCAATGTTGCCATAATCGGCAAACCCAATGTCGGCAAAAGCTCCCTCACAAACCTCATCGCAGGCGAGCAGAGAGTTATTGTCAGCAACGTTGCCGGTACCACCCGCGACGCCGTTGACACCAAGATAGATAACGAGTACGGCAAGTATAACTTCATAGATACCGCCGGCATACGCCGCAAGAGCAAGGTGGACGACCGTATCGAGAAGTTTTCCGTCATGCGCGCCCAGCTTGCTATCGAGCGTGCCGACGTCTGCCTTATCATGATAGATGCGCGCGAGGGTGTAACCGACCAGGACACCAAAATTGCCGGTCTCGCCCATGAAGCGGGCAAGGCCAGCATAATCATCGTCAACAAGTGGGATTTGGTGGAGAAGGAAACTGGCACCATGGAGAAGATGCGCAAGGATGTCATGCGCGATCTGAGCTTCATGACCTATGCTCCAATTCTCTTCATTTCCGCAATGACCGGACAGCGCGTCCAGCGTATATTTGAGCTTATCAACTACGTCAACGACCAGTCCGCCATGCGCATTACCACCGGTATGCTCAATAATGTCCTGGCGGATGCACAGGCGAGAGTGCAGCCTCCCACGGACAAAGGCCGCCGTCTGAAGATCTATTACATGACCCAGACCGGCATCAAGCCGCCCAACTTCGTGGTCTTCTGCAACAGCCGCGAGCTTTTCCACTTCTCTTACCAGCGCTATCTTGAAAACCAGATCCGCGCCACCTTCGGACTCGAGGGAACTCCCGTACGCATGGTCATACGCCAGAAAGGAGACAAAGAAGAATGAGAGTGCTTCTTCTTATCATAAGCGCAGTTATCGCCTATTTCCTTGGCGGACTCAACGGCGCAATAATCTCCTCCCGTTTTATCTTCCACGATGATATCCGCAGACACGGTAGCGGCAACGCCGGCCTCACAAATTTCCACCGCACCTATGGCTTCAAGGGACTTTTGATGGTTTTCGCCATTGATGTTCTCAAGAGCGTGGTCGCAGTGCTTGTCGGCGGTTGGCTGCTCTCCGCTGTGGGCGAGAAGATGGTGGGACAGGTTTTCGCCGGTTTCTGCCTTATTCTTGGCCATGTTGCACCGCTTATGTACGGCTTCAAAGGCGGCAAGGGTGTGCTCTGTGCCGGTACTATGATACTGATCGTGGATCCTGTTGCCGGCATATGCTGCTGGGCAGTGTTTGTCATAGTTGTGATCTTCACGCACTATGTTTCTCTCGCATCCTGCATTGCCTGTCTGATGGGACCTGTGTTTATGGCTGTGTTCAAAAACGGCGGTCTTGAGGTTTTGCTCACTCTGCTGTGCGCATTGATCGTTGTTGTCAAGCATGCTGAGAATATTCTCCGCCTTCTTGCAGGTACTGAGAATAAGCTCAGATTTGATCGCTCGGCAAAAAAGTGAAAAAATATTAAATTAGGTATTGACAAGGGGTATTTTGTTTGCTAAAATACCCCTTGCAGTCTGAACTGC
>JAZOBQ010000126.1:0-18303 GCA_045596005.1 Oscillospiraceae bacterium | reverse complement strand
TATGAAGAACTGGTTGCCCGCGGTCTTATCGCACAGGTAACCGACGAGGCGGAGATCCGCGAAATGGTCAATAACGGCAAGGCCACCTTCTACATCGGCTTTGACCCCACCGCCGACTCCCTCCATGTGGGTCATTTCATGGCTCTTTGCCTGATGAAGCGCCTGCAGCAGGCCGGCAACCGTCCCATCGCCCTCATCGGCGGCGGCACCGCAATGATCGGCGACCCCTCCGGACGCACCGATATGCGCAGCATGATGACCAAGGAAACCATCCAGCATAACTGCGACTGCTTCAAAAAGCAGATGGAGCGCTTCATCGAGTTCGGCGAGGGCAAGGCTCAGATGGTAAACAACGCCGATTGGCTCCTCGACCTCAACTATGTTGACGTTCTGCGCGAAGTGGGCGCATGCTTCTCCGTCAACAACATGCTCCGCGCCGAGTGCTACAAGCAGCGCATGGAAAAGGGTCTGAGCTTCCTTGAGTTCAACTACATGATCATGCAGAGCTACGACTTCTACCATCTCTACCAGCACTACGGCTGCAATATGCAGTTCGGCGGCAACGACCAGTGGAGCAATATGCTCGGCGGTACCGAGCTTATCCGCCGCAAGCTCAGCAAGGACGCCCATGCAATGACCATCACTCTGCTGCTCAACTCCGAGGGCAAGAAGATGGGCAAGACCGCATCCGGTGCTGTTTGGCTCGACCCCAACAAGACTTCTCCCTATGTGTTCTACCAGTATTGGCGCAACGTCGGCGACGGCGATGTTCTCAAGTGCATCCGTATGCTCACCTTCCTTCCTCTCGAGCAGATCGATGAGATGGATTCCTGGGAAGGCAGCCAGCTCAACCGTGCCAAGGAGATCCTGGCATATGAACTCACCGCTCTCGTCCACGGCGAGGAAGAGGCAAAGAAGGCAGAAGCTTCCGCCAAGGCTCTCTTCGGCGGCGCAGGCGATGCAGCCAATATGCCCACCACCACTCTCAGCGAAGCAGACCTCGAAAACGGCGGCCTCGATATCGTCAGCCTGCTCGTCAAGAGCGGCCTTTGCTCCTCCAGAGGCGATGCCCGCCGCAACGTTCAGCAGGGCGGCGTAAGCGCAAACGACGAAAAGGTCACCGACGCAAACAAGGTTTACTCCGCAGATGAGCTGCGCGAGGGTCTCACCATTCGCCGCGGCAAGAAGAACTATAACCGTGTGGTGCTTGGCTGATGAATTACCGCATAAGCCAGAAATTTCTTTTTGTTTTGTGCATCCTGAGTCTCGCGGCGATAGTCGCGTTTCTCGCAACCGAGATGCAGATATTTTTCCGCCTTTGCGTGGGTCTTTTCCTCGTGGCATTCGTTCAGGGATATATTTTCTACCGCTGCCCTGTGTGCAAAAAATCTCTGATGCGCAACGGACGCCGCGTACCCGAAAAATGCCCCCATTGCGGAAGCGATATATAAGATTACAGCCTTTTCAGAAGCGATTTCCCGAGCGGAAATCGCTTCTCTTTTTTATGCAATTAACAAATAGTTTATTGCCAATGAAACAACACTAAAGTATACTGTAATTAATATATTTACATCGGGGAGGCAGGGAAATGAAGGCTGCGGAAATAATAGAAAAACTCGACGAACTTGCTGAAATAAGAACCGATGCCGAGCTTGTGGAATGGCTCGACGGAGTCTGCCCGGAATATGAGCGGTCTTCTCCGACTGACGCCGCCGGATGCGCCGCACTTTACAACGAACTCGGCAGCATTTGCCGGCGCAATATGTGGCTGGAAAAGGGTGAGACTGCATTTCTGCGCGCCGCGGAGATACTTGAAAGCGCCGGTATATCGGATGGGAATTACGCCACGACACTCAATAATCTTGCCGGACTTTACCGCCTTGCTGGAGATCACGAGCGATCGGCGGAGTTTTTCTCGCGTTGCCGCGAGCTGTACTCTGCTATGCCGGAACTGCCGGTGGATATGCTTGCGAGCTGCTGCAACAATCTCGGTCTGCTCTATCTGGACAAGCGCGAATACACAAGGGCGCTTGAAGAATTTGCGAAGGCGGAGAAAATGATCGCCGCCGTGCCGGAAAACTACTATGTCCATGCGGTCACCGCTGGTAACAGCGCCTATGCCCACTACGGACTCGGGGATTATTTGCGTGCCGCAGAAAATATGCTGCGTGCAGCACGCTTTGCGGAAAAGCTTGAGGGCAGGGACGGAGAGATGTTCCGCAACTATATGGATCTTTACCGCCGACTGGGAGGAAGTGAGCGAGAATGAGCGGTCTTGCAAAAGGACTTGAAATATCAAGAGGGTATTTTTACGATGAGTGTTTGCCGCGCCTGAGAACGGAATTGCCCGCTGTGATGCCCTATATTGCCGCAGGACTGGTGGGTGAAGGCTCCGACTGCTTCGGCTATGATGATTTTATAAGCCGAGACCACGATTGGGGCCCTGCCTTCTGTCTTTGGCTGCCGGAGCGGCTGATGGACGAATATGCCGTACCGCTGAAAGAGATACTGACCTCCATGCCGGACAGATACAGAGGGCACAGAGCAAGAAAGCTTGTAGGAGAACCCAGAGTGGGACTTCGCGGAATTGAAGAATTCTATGCGTCGCTCATTGACTGCCCCGGAGTTCCGAAGAGCAACGAGCAGTGGCTCGCCGCTCCCGAGAGCGGACTTGCCGCAGCTGTGAACGGGGAAGTCTTTATCGATAACTGCGGAGAGTTCAGCGCTGTCCGAGAAGGCCTTCTGGCACACTATCCCGAGGATGCGCGACTGAGGCTTCTGGCGCAGCGCTGCGCCATGGCGGCACAGACGGGACAGTATAATTACGCCCGCTGTCTGAGTCATGGCGAGCCTACTGCGGCGACGGTGCTGAAATCCCGCTTTGCGGAAAATGCCGCGGGGGCAATATTCCTGCTGAACCGGCGCTATATGCCTTTCTATAAGTGGAGCTACCGCGCTTTGCGCGGACTGCCGAAAATGGGAGAAAGGGCCGGAGCGCTGCTCGATATCATAGTAAGAAGCGAGGGAAATGAGGCGATAAACGCCATAGAGACTCTCAGCGCAATGATAATTTCCGAGCTTGGCGAACAGGGACTCAGCGACAGCAAAAGCGATTTTCTCATGGACCACTGCGGCGGACTTATCCGCCGAATTGAAGATGAGGTGTTGCGTACCAAGCCCGTATCGCTCATGTTTTGAAAGGAGAAAATAAACAATGGAAAAAGCCATAAGCCTGTCTCAGGTACAGACCGAGATAGTTGATATAGAGTGGGAAATGTTCCACACAACAGAAAATATAGGAGGACAGGCATCGTGCCAGCAGAACAGGGCACAGTTCGAGATAATGCGCTCGTCGCAGTTTCTCGGCTGGGACAGTGAGAGCATGAAGCTCTATCTTGAGGATCTGAAAAAAGCACAGGCGGAAGGGGAAAACCTCATCACGCTAAAATATGCCTATATGATGGAGAGCACAGACCCCGAGGGATATGCCCACATAGCCGACAGGCTGCCGCCGGTGAGCGATGAGAAAAAGGCATTGGTGGAAGCTCTTGTGGCGATCACGGTCGCATGGTGCGAGGACTTTGCCGCGCGTTATCCCCATGTGGCAGCATCGGGAAGAGTCATAAGAAGCAGCTCGGACAGCCTCTGGAACACTTCTGTGGAGACCTACAGCAGGGGCGAAAATTCCAGCTATAGTGTGGAAACTCTCAAAGCGCTGCTGCGCCATTACGAGAGTATGAAAAATGAGGGAGTGAATCTCCATGAACGCATTGTTGAGAGCGAAATGCGCCTCATGGGAATAGAGTCTCTGGCTGAAGCGGAGGCTATATTGAGCCGGCGCTGAGCGGGCAAATGGGGCGGTATTTTTCTTGACCCCGGACTTGTTTGGAGATATTATATAGGGTAGAACATTTATTTCTCAGCTATTTAGGGCAAGGGAGGCAGAAGCCTGTGAAAACAAGCAAAAGGAAAAAATCTGTCGCGCCGATATATACCTTCGCGGCGGCATTTGTGCTGTTCAGCCTTGTTTGGCCGATCTACAGTATATTGCGCCTTGTTGCGGCTGTAATTCTCGCTGTACTGGCTTTCGCTGTCGTGCGCGCGATAGTCGGAGGCAAAAAATCTGCCGACGAGGACGAAGAAGAGGAGAGCGCACCCAAGGCAAAGGCGAAGACAGAGGAAAAATCTTATTCGCCCGAAGTGCAAGCCATAATAGACGAGGGAAAACGCGCTCAGAGCGAACTCGGCAGGCTTTATGCTTCAATTCCGGATCTTGAGGTCAAGCGCAAGATACGCGACATTATGGAAGTTTCGGACAAGATAATCGAGGACGCTATTGATGATCCCAGCGATGTGCCTCAGATAAAGAAATTCCTCGACTATTACCTGCCCACCACGATAAAGCTCCTCAATGCCTATGACCGTATGGGAGCACAGGGTATAGAGGGCGAGAATATTTCCGGCACGATGAAGAGCATAAACGAGATGCTGGATACGGCGATAGATGCGTATCACAAGCTGCTCGACAGTTTGTTCGCCAACCAGGCTCTCGACGTTGAAACGGATATAGAAGTTATGAACACCCTTCTCAAACGGGAAGGACTTTCCGGCAGCGCCGGCATGATGTAAGACAATGATAAAAGGAGAGAATGAAAAATGAACGAGAATTTTGAGTATATTCCCAAGCTGACCCTCGACCCTTCCGCTGCCGCCGCTGTGGCAGAAGCTCCCAAAGAGGAAGAGAAGAAGGAAGAAATTGCCCCTGAGCGTCCTGAAATTGAAAAACTCTCTCCCGCCGAGCAGGCTGCGGTCAGGGAGTTCGCCAAACAGATCGACGTCACGAACACCAATCAGGTCCTCTCCTACGGCGCTGCTGCCCAGACAAATATCAGCGAGTTTTCTTCCGCAGCTCTTGGCAAGGTTCGCACCAAAGATATGGGCGAAGTGGGCGGAATGCTTTCCGACCTTGTCGTTGAACTCAAGGGCATGAATTTCGACACCGAAGAGAAGAAGGGCTTCCTCGGCATATTCAAAAAGGCCGGCAGCTCTATCGCCGCTCTGAAGGCTCAGTACGATAAGGCCGAGGTAAATGTTGACCGCATTACCACGGAACTTGAACGCCACGAGCGCGTGCTTCTCAAGGACATTGCCACAATGGACAAGATGTACCAGATGAATCAGGCCTATTTCAAGGAACTGACCATGTATATCCTGGCCGGCAAGCTCAAATGCGAGGAACTCAGAAACGTAGACCTGCCAGAGCTGCAGAAAAAGGCTCAGGAATCCGGTCTGCCCGAGGATGCTCAGGCTGCAAACGACTTCGCAAACATGATCGGCCGCTTCGAAAAGCGCCTGCATGATCTGGAGCTTACCCGCATCGTATCCCTGCAGATGGCTCCCCAGATCCGTCTTATCCAGAATAACGACAGCCTTATGGCTGAAAAAATACAGACCAGCATTGTCAACACCATTCCCCTCTGGAAGAGCCAGATGGTGCTCGCTCTGAGCATGGAGCATTCCCGCCAGGCCATGGAGGCTCAGCGCGAGGTGAGCGATGTTACCAACGAGCTGCTGCGCCGCAACGCCGAGGCTCTGCATCAGGGCAGCGTAGAGGTTGCCAAGGAGGCCGAGCGCGGAATAGTGGAGATCGAAACGCTCAAGCATACCAACGCCGAACTCATCAAGACCCTCGAGGAAGTCCGCCAGATTCAGGAGGACGGCCGAGTACGCCGCGCCGAAGCAGAAAACGAGCTTGGACGTATTGAAGGCGAACTCAAGCAGAAGCTGCTTGACATCAAAGGCTAAAATCAACCTTGTGCCTCGAAGGAGGTAAATTATGAAATTTTTCAAGAATAAAGCGGTTGCTATAATAATCAGTGCTCTTGTCGTGCTCGGCTGCCTGGGTTACGGTGTGGCACAGCGTCCTGCTGAGGTGGCACAGCCTGTTTACAACGAATGGGTATACGATGGAGCAGACATTCTCTCCGAAGAGACCGAGGCTCTTGTGGCTGCATATAACGACAAGTGGGACGCGGATTATTCCTCCGTTACCGCCATAGCTACGGTTCCGCACACACGCAACTGGGATATCTATGAGTATGCCGTCACAATGGGTGAGCGCTGGGGACTCGGCAGCAAGGATCAGCTGCTGCTCATCGACGCTGCGGGGGACGAATACTATTTCGTTTCCTCCTATGAGATCGAAGATCAGATGGGTTATGACCGCATGTGGAACATTTTCCAACAGGAATTTGAGCCTGCCTACGGTAACGGCAGCTATGACTATGCGGTGCAGAATGTTTACTCGGTGCTCGATACGAGCTATGCCAATTATCTCGGCACGGACAACTATAATGACTACAGCGAATACTATTACGACAGCTACTATGACTACAGCGACTATAACTACTCAAACGAGGCCGATTTCGGCAGCGTTATAGCATTCATCGTGATCGCGATCGCGATTATTTCCGCTGTTGACCGCTCTCGCTACAGAAGATGGTACAGCAGAGGTGCGGCTTTCAGAGCCTCGAATGCCTTTATGCCTATTATCTTCTGGCACAGACCCGGAGGATCATGGTTCAGACGCATGGACGCGGGTATGAGAGCCGCGTCAAGACCCGGCCCCGGCCCCAGACCAGGTCCCGGCCCAAATCCCGGAGTTAACCGCACCGGCTATACTCCCGGCAGAACCACCTCCTCCCGCGTGGGACGCAGCGGCTTTGGCGGAACGAGCACTTCCTCCAGAACCGGCTCCTTCGGCGGAAACGGTTTCGGAGGCTCGCGCACCGGAGGTTTCGGCGGCAGCAGAGGTGGCGGCTTTGGCGGCGGTGGATTCGGTGGAAGCCGCGGAGGCGGCTTCGGCGGAGGCCGTGGCGGCGGCTTCGGAGGACGAAGATAAGGAGGCTTGGATATGGCGAAAAACAAAAGATTTGTTTGTACGCATAAAGAGGGTACCACCTTTGGCGTGCAGTGTATGATTTTGGTTGACCGCGAGACTGGCGTCAACTATCTGTTGACCCAGAATGGCTACGGTGGCGGACTGACCCCTCTGCTTGACCGCGAGGGTAAACCCATTATCACAAGCACCTTTGAGCTTGAAGAATAAATAGTTTCAGGAGCATATAGATAATGTCAATAGAAAAAGGCAGAGCCTATTTCCGCGCACTGGGCCTTGAACACAGAGTGATGGAGTTTGAGGTATCCTCTGCCACGGTGGAGCTTGCGGCTAAGGCTGTTGGAGTTGAGGGTGCGAGAATAGCAAAAACTCTCTCCTTCAAAAAAGATGACAGTTGTATTCTTATCCTTGCCGCAGGAGACGCAAGGATAGACAACAGAAAGTTCAAGGATTATTTCCACATGAAGGCGAAAATGCCGAGTGCTGAGGAAGTGCTTGAAATCGTCGGACATCCCGTAGGGGGAGTATGTCCATTCGGCATAAACGAGGGAATTGAAGTCTATCTTGACGAAAGCCTTAAGCGTTTTGAGACCGTTTTCCCCGCTGTGGGCAGCGGCAACAGCGCAATAGAGCTGAATATGGACGAACTTTTCGCATATTCCAAGGCTAAGGCGTGGGTCGACGTGTGCAGGATACCGGAGGCGGCAGAGTGAACAGAAGTGAAGAAAGGCTGGGTACCCAGCCGCTGCTCAAACTTGTGTTCTCGCTCGGTATACCCGCGGTGTTTGCGCAGCTGGTTAATCTTCTTTACAGCATCGTAGACCGCATATACATCGGACACATTCCCGAGGTAGGCGCTCTCGCGCTGACGGGTATGGGGCTGTGCACGCCCATAATCCTTATCGTTTCAGCTTTTTCCGCATTTGTAGGTATGGGCGGAGCACCCCTCGCAGCCATGGAGCTTGGCAGGGGAGACAGGGAAAAAGCAAGCCGTATTCTAAATAACGGCCTTATTATACTGCTGGTATTCTCCGTGCTGCTGCCTCTGGTGCTTATGCCGACGCGCGAGTTTCTGCTGCGGTTTTTCGGCGCGAGTGACGATACCATCGGCTATGCGGACAGCTATCTGCGCGTCTATTTGTGCGGAACTGTTTTCGTGCAGCTTTCAATGGGACTCAACAGCTATATCAGCTGTCAGGGGCAGGCCAAGCGAGCCATGCTCAGCACCTGCATAGGCGCTGTGTGCAACATTGTGCTCGACCCGCTGTTCATATTCGCTTTTGGCATGGGAGTTCAGGGTGCGGCTGTCGCGACGGTGATTTCTCAGGCGGTTTCCGCCGTGTGGATACTGCACTTCCTTGTATCAGAAAAGTCCGCGATTCGCATATCCCGACGCAGCCTCAGACCGAGCAGGGATATCATATTGAAGATAGTGGCACTTGGTGTTTCACCTTTCATCATTCAGAGCACTGAGAGCCTTATCTCCATTGTGTTCCAGAATGGACTTCAGCGCTATGGCGGCGACTTGTATGTAGGGTCTTACACCATACTCAGCAGCGTGATGCAGTTGATGGTGTTTCCTGCCAGCGGCTTTGCCTACGGCACCCAGCCGATAATCAGCTATAACTACGGGGCGGGCAACTATGAGCGTGTGAAGAACAATTTCAAGATCGTTGTATCCATATGTACTGCATATACCGGTATTTTTTACCTGTTTTGTGTTCTGTTTCCCGGAACCATTGCCGGATTGTTCACTTCTGACGCAGCACTGGCGGAGCTTACTGCTCAGAAGATGCCGATCTACTTCGCCGGTATGGTTATTTTCGGAATCCAGCTGAGCGTTCAGGCGACTGTTCAGGGAACCGGTCAGGCGAAAATAAGCGTGCTGATCGCATGCATGAGGAAAATTGTCCTGCTCACTCCGCTTGCTCTGATACTCCCGATATTTATGGGTGTAAACGGAATTTACATTGCAGAACCTATTTCCGATATACTCAGCGTCACTATCTGTATCTGTCTCTACATCTATGTATGCAAGACTAAGCTGAGGACAAACAAATAAAATCATTCCAACGGGGCTGCTCCGAAAAACGGAACAGCCCCTATATAAAAGCGGCTGTGCGCGCAGCGCAGCTAATCAATACTATGCCGTCTGGCGGAACTTTGTCACCGCGAGCAGACGGATCAACACACACGAATCTGGAGGTCAAAAGCATGATAAAGATAGCTCCTTCCATCCTTTCCGCAGATTTTGTTAATCTTCAGTCCGAGGTAGAGGACGTCCTTGCCGGAGGCGCCGATTGGCTGCATGTTGACGTTATGGACGGCAATTTTGTGCCCAACATCAGCATCGGAATACCCGTTGTGCAGTCTCTCAGAAAATGCACGAACGCATTTTTGGATGTTCATCTGATGATAGACCGCCCCGAACGCTATGTCGAAGAGTTTTGCAAGGCCGGTGCCGATCTCGTGGTTTTCCATGTGGAGGCCACTCAGCCTCAGTATCTGCTCGAGGCGATAAAAACCGTCCTCGAATGCGGCAAGAAGGTGGGCCTTTCCGTAAAACCCAGAACTCCCGCAACCGTGCTTTTGCCCTATATCGACCTTGTTGACCTCATTCTTGTCATGACGGTTGAACCCGGTTTCGGTGGACAGAAGTTCATGCATGACCAGCTTCCTAAAATAGAGCTGATACGTGAGATGCTTAATCAGGTAAATCCCGAGTGTGACCTTGAGGTAGACGGCGGCATTGATCCCAATACAGCTCCTCTTGTGAAAAAGGCGGGTGCCAACGTTCTTGTCGCCGGTTCGGCAGTCTTTGGAAAGAGTGACCGTGCCGCAGCGATCGGAGCGATCAGAAATGCAGAATAAGCCAAGGAGATAATCGAGATATGAGTCTTTTACCCCCCAGCTTTGAAGCGCTTATAGATTCTTTCGCGTCTCTTCCCGGAGTGGGCAAGAAGAGCGCACAGCGGCTGGCTTTTCATATGTTGAGCCTGCCCGAGGGCGAGGCCGAGGCATTCGCAGCCACCATCCTTGAGGCGAAGCGAAGCGTTCATACCTGTCCGGTTTGTCAAAATCTCACGGACAGCGATCTCTGTCCCGTTTGCAAAAATGAGCGCCGGGATAAGTCCGTAATATGCGTTGTGGCAGAGCCGAGGGACGTTATGAGCATTGAACGCAGCCGTGAATATAACGGCTCATACCATGTTCTCCACGGAGTGCTCTCGCCAATGAGCCATGTTGGCCCCGACGATATTCGCATCGCGGAGCTTGTGAAGCGAGTGGCTGAAGGCGGTGTGGAGGAGATCATAATGGCAACCAACCCCGACACTGAAGGCGACACGACTGCAATGTATATATCCCGTCTGCTAAAGCCTTTTGAAGTTCGGATCACCCGTCTGGCTTACGGTATACCCGTGGGTTCAAATCTTGAGTTTACGGACGACGCTACTTTGCTCAGAGCGCTCGAAGGCCGTCGGGAAATGTAACAAGTGCATAAATTGGAATACCACAGATTTGACAAGTCATACAAATCTGTGGTATTATCTTTTAAAGTTCGGGAATAATATTCCTGTAAAGATGTAATTATGTACCTGCGGGTACTTAAAATATAAAAACGGATAGGGTAAGAGGGGCTGATAATGCCGGGAAATATGCCTTCGGCGAACGCAGGGTCGGAGGATAAAGCCGGTTTGATTTCAGCTTTTTGCGGCGTGATGGCGTACAATTGCTTCACGCGGCTTATTTGCGCTGTCCATACATAACATTTTTTTCAAGGAGAAAACATTTAATGGCAACAAAACTGAAGATAATCCCTCTCGGAGGACTCGGTGAGATCGGCAAAAACCTCACAGTCTACGAGTACGGAAAGGATATAATCATCGTCGATTGCGGCATGGGATTCCCCGACGAGGATATGTACGGCATTGACTCCGTCATACCCGATATCACTTACCTCAAGGAAAACGCAGCACGCATAAAGGGTATGTTTATCACCCACGGTCATGAGGACCACATCGGTGCAATTCCGTATATCCTCCGCGAGATTAATCCTACGATCTACGCAACCAAGCTCACAAGTGCGCTCATTGCGATCAAGCTTGATGAGCATAAGCTGCTCAACAAGGTCAAAATGGTAACTGTGCAGCAGGGCGAGACTATTAAAGCCGGCTGTTTCGGCGTGGAATTTGTCCACATAAACCATTCTATCGCGGACGCAGTATCCTTCGCGATCCATACCCCCATAGGCACTGTTGTGCACACGGGCGACTTCAAGATAGACGTGACCCCCATTTCCGGCGGAATGGCTGATATTGCTCGTCTTGGTCAGCTTGGCAAGGAAGGCGTTCTTGCGCTGCTTGCCGACTCCACCAACGTAGAAAAACCGGGACACAGCGAATCCGAGAGCAAGGTCGGCGCTCGTTTCGATGAGCTTTTCAAGGATTGCGACAAGCGCATTATTGTCACCACCTTTGCTTCCAATGTCCACCGCATCCAGCAGATCATCAACTCCGCTGCGAAGTATAAGCGTAAAGTTGGCATCACCGGACGCAGTATGGAAAATATTATGAAGGTCAGCATGGAGCTTGGCTACATGAAGGTACCCGACGGAGTGCTCGTAAGCATGGACAAGATCAAGTCCGTGCCCAAGAACAAGACCGTCATTATCACCACAGGCAGCCAGGGTGAAGAAATGAGCGCGCTCTATCGCATGGCTTTCTCCGGTCATAAGCAGGTCGAGATCGATGCCGGTGACCGTGTTATCATATCCGCTTCCGCAATTCCCGGAAACGAGATCACCGTCAGCAAAGTTATCGATGAGCTTTTCCGCAAAGGCGCGGAGGTTATATATAACCGCGGAGACAATCTCCATGTTTCCGGACATGCCTGCCAGGAGGAGCTAAAGATGATGCTTGCGCTGACCCAGCCCAAGTATTTTATTCCCCTCCACGGTGAGACCAGAATGCTCTGCAAGCACGCTGAACTTGCAAAGACCATGGGCGTCCTGCCTAAAAACGTACTGGTAAGCGGAATAGGCCATGTTATTGAGCTGAGCAATAAATCCATTCGCGAAAACGGCACTGTGCCCTCCGGCAAGGTGTTTGTGGATGGAACCGGCGTTGGCGACGTTGGAAGCGTTGTATTGCGCGACCGTAAGCTGCTGGCAGACGAAGGCATGATAGTGGTCATCATGACCATGTCCAGCGAGGACGGCAGCATTATCAGCACTCCCGAGATCATCACCAGAGGCTTTGTGTATGTCAAAGAATCCGAGCAGCTCATGGATGAACTCAACCGTGTTGTAATGGAGAGCATCTATGCCTGCGAGAGTCAGCATATCACCGACTGGGCGAGCATCAAGGGCAAGGTAAAGGGAAACCTCAGCGGCTACCTTTACAAGACCACACGCCGCAGTCCCATGATACTGCCTGTAATAATCGAAGTGTAAAAACAGAAATAAAAAGACAGAAAGAGAAATAAACTTAAAAGATGAAAATTCCTTATTTTGATGCCCATTGCGACACCGCTCTTCCCGTATATGAGTTGGGCAAATCCATCTACAGAAACAATTTTCACATAGATATCGAGCGACTTTCGGCCTACGCCCCCTGCGTACAGGTATTCTCCGTCTGTGCTCCTCACAGAGCAGGTATGGTTGAGAAAACCGAGTGGGTCATAGATGAGCTGCTGCGCCAGCTAAGAGCGCACAGCGACAAGGCAATGCTCTGTCTGAGCGTTTCCGACATTGACAAAGCCGCCGAAAGCGGAAAGGTCGGCGCTCTTATCTCCGTTGAAGGTGCGGAAAAGCTTGACTGCAGCATCGAAAACCTGCGCAAAGCCTATGAAAAGGGACTTCGCATAGTCCATCTCACATGGAACCACCCCAATATTCTCTCCGGCACCTGCGTTGACGGCGGAGGTCTCACTGAAAAGGGAGCCGAGTTTGTCAAAGCCGCGCAGGAAATGGGTGTGGCTCTCGATATGTCCCATATCTCCGAGAAGGCATTCTGGGATATTCAGGAGATAGCTACAAAACCCGTACTCGCCGGACACAGCAATTCCAAAACTGTTTGCGACCATATCCGCAACCTCACCGATGAACAATTCATAGCTCTTGTGAAGACCGGCGGCGTAGCCGGACTCAATATGTATCTGGATATTCTCGGTCACGGCAGAGATATCGACGCTGTTTTGCGCCACGCAGAGCATTTCCTCTCATTGGGCGGCGAGAAGGCGCTGTGCATCGGCAGCGATTTTGACGGCATACCCGAGGCTCCCAAGGGACTCAGCGGTGTGCAGGATATGGAAAAGCTCTATGAAGCCATGCTGCAGCGCGGTTGGAGCGAAGATCTTGTGCGTGACATATTCTATCGGAATCTCAGAAACTACATGGAGAGAGCGCTATGAACATACAGATCTACGGAAAAAACAAGTGTTTCGACACCAAAAAAGCCGAGCGCTACTTCAAAGAGCGCCGCATTAAGTATCAGTTCGTGGATATCATACGCTACGGAATGAGCCGCCGCGAGCTTGAGAGCGTAAAAAATGCCGTCGGATTGGAGGAACTTATTGACAAGGAGGATCAGGACTATCCCCTCATCCAGTACCTTGCCTCTAACGAAGCCAAGCTCGAGAAACTCTTCGAGGAACCCTTCCTCATAAAGACCCCCGTCGTCCGCAACGGCAAACAGGCCACCGTAGGGTATAAACCCGAAGTGTGGAAAACCTGGGAATAAAGTTCAAACTGCGCCCTTGACAAAACAGGGGCGCAGTTTTATAATCAGTACAAATTTCGGAGGTATGACAAATGCTGACTTACACCGCAAAAACTTATATCGTCAGCCCTGAGTCCGTCCCTTGCTATTGGCACGGGGCCGGGCCTGCATTGTTATACCCATTTTTACGCGGATAATTTACCCGCAGATAATAAATGTACGTATACACAGCAGGCCGAACATCGTTTGTTCAGCCTGCATTTTTGTTTTAAAGGGGGACTTGAGATGAACACAAAAGAATACCTTGCAGAATTTTATGAAAAGCATTGCGATGAGGACTCGCGTCTTCTAAGCCGCCATGGCAGGGTGGAGTATCTTACCACTATGCGATATATTGAAAAATATCTGAGACCCGGAATGCGCGTCATTGAAATAGGTGCAGGGACGGGGAGATACAGCCATGCGCTTGCGCGCATGGGCTACGAAGTGGACGCGGTGGAGCTTTTGGAGCATAACATCGCTGTGTTTAACGACAATAGAGTCGAGGGAGAGAACGTTACAATTACTCAGGCAGATGCAACTGATTTGTCTGTTTTTGAAAGCGAAGTATATGATATTACACTCCTTCTTGGCCCTATGTATCACCTGTATACGAAAGAAGATAAGCTGAAAGCGCTTTCGGAAGCTATCAGAGTGACAAAAAAGGGAGGCGTGGTATTTGCGGCATATTGTATGGGGGACGCCAGCATTGTGTCCTACGGTTTTGTGCGGGGAGAGATTTTTAATATTATCGACGCCTGTCTGCTGGATACCGACACATTTGAAACCTTTTCAAATCCTTGGGATATATTTGAGCTTTATCGTAAAGAGGAGATAGAAGAACTTCGTAACACATTTAACGTAACGCATCTTCACTTTGTCGCTACGGACGGCTATGCCTGCCATATGCGCCAGCGTCTTGGCGAAATGGATGAGGACATGTATGAAATGTTCTTAAAGTACCACTTTGCCACCTGCGAGAGGCAGGATCTGATTGGTTACTCCAACCATACGCTTGACATTTTCAGAAAGGATTGATTTCTAATGAGCATTATTATACGCAGCGCAGTTCAGGCGGACTGCGTGAAAATCCGGCCTTTGCAAAAGGAAATTGCAGACCTCCATTTTGCTGGACGACCCGACCTATTTCAGACAGAGGCAAGATACTACAGCGAAGAAGCTTTTTCTGAGCGACTGAACACAGCCGACAACTTCGTTTTTATTGCCGAGGACAGCGTGGGAGAGGTAGTAGGCTACGCTTTCGCGTGGATTATCGATTACAAAAATCATTCGACATACAGACCCTTTCTGTGCTTCTACATAGACGACATCTGCGTTTCCACGGCCCACAGGAGACAGGGAATAGGCAGAGCGCTTTTTGAAAAATGCAGGGAAGAGGCCTTGGCACGAGATTGCAAAATGATGGATCTTGGCGTTTGGAGTTTCAACCGCGAGGCAATTGCATTTTACGAGAGTATGGGCATGACAGAGCGCCTGCGTAAAATGGAATACAGGCTGAAATAATAAAACTTGCACCACGACATTGATTTCGCGGTGCAAGTTTTGCTTATAGTTCGCTTATTGCCTTTGCCAGCCTGTCAACTGCGTCTACGACGAAACGTCTGGGACAGCCGATATTGATGCGGATGAAGCCCTTGCCGGCTTCGCCGTACATATTGCCCATGTTGATGAACATATTGGCTTTTTCCACAAGGAAACGGTCAAGCTCCTCATCGCTCATTCCGAGGAAATTCAGGTCGAGCCATGCAAGATATGTGCCTTCCATTCTGGGAGTCCAGGCCTGAGGCAGTTTTTTGTGTACCTCTTCATAGAATACTTCGGCATTGCCGCGAATGTAGTCGATAAGCTCGTCGAGCCACTGCTCGCCCTTTTCATAGGCGGCGGTAGCGGCGGCTACACCCGTGATGTTCAGGAAATGACCGAGGCAGCGTGAAACTTCGGCCTTGAATTTCTCGCGCAGATCCTCATTGGGGATGAAAACATTGCTCGTGATAAGGCCGGGAATGTTGAAGCTCTTGCTAGGTGCGGTGCAGATTATGCAGTTTTGCTCAGCCTCGGGGGATACAGTTGCGAAAACATGGTGCTTTGCGCCGTAGACGAGGTCATTGTGGATCTCGTCGGAGACGACCAGAACGCCGTTGCGCAGGCATATCTCACTGATGCGCTGAAGTTCCTCAAAGTTCCATACTCTTCCGACGGGATTGTGAGGAGAGCAGAGTATCATCATTTTTGCCTTGGGATCGGCGGCCTTGCGCTCAAGGTCGTCGAAATCGATCTCATAGCGATCATCGCGGCGGATAAGGGCATTGTCTATTATCTCACGTCCGTTGGCCTTGATCTCGCTGAAGAAAGGGGTATAAACGGGACTCTGGATTATAACGCCGTCACCGGGGGCGGTGAAGGCGCGGATAGCCATGGAAAAGGCCAGAACAACGCCGTAGCTCTGAACGACCCACTCGGGTTTTGCCTGCCAGCCGTGGCGGCGGGCATAGAAATCGCAGACTACCTTGGAGTAGCCGGTGTCGCCGCAGTAACCGAAATAGCCAAGCTCGGCACACTCGTGCAGCGCCTGCTTCACTTCGGGACACAGCTCAAACTTCATTTCGGCAACGCCGTAGCTTATGGCGCTGTGGTCTTTGATGCCTCGCTCGCCCATGGCTTCCAAGAAGCGGTGACCGTGGGGAGGGAAGAGAGTTTCAAAATCGTATCTCATATTATGTTAACCTTCCTATTTCTTTTTGAATCGGTTGCCGGTGTTGGCGTAGATTATTGCCGCTACTGTACCGACAAGGAAAAGAACGATGAGGCAGTAGTACAAGGCTGTAGCTTCCAGCCAAGTGCTTACGGCAACAAAAACAAAGCAAGCCGTATAGAAAAACATCAGTTTTGCCACAAAACGGCACAGAGCTTTCTCGTCATATTTGCTTTTTTCCGTTTTGGAGGAGGTGTTGTAACCGGCGATGAGCCATGCTCCCTTGCCATTCCACAGGATAATACCCAGTACAGCAAAGAGAGTGGCTATGCCAAGCTCGAGAAGAAAGGCTATAAGCTGTCCTGGTACCATGTTATTCCTCTACAGCGACAACATAATGGCCGAACATCTCTGGGTATTCCTGCTCAATGTTGCAGCTTTTGCCGTCCTTGACCCAGATATGGAAGCTCTTTGCGGTGGCGCAGGGCTTGTCGTCGCCCTCGCGGTAGAGCTCGTAGCGGAAGCCGAGCTTCTTGCCGGAACAGAGGGTGCAGATGGTTTTGAGCACGACATTTCCCGGGAAAGTGACGGGAGCGCCGTAGTTCAGCTCGAGGCTGACCATGGCGGGGTCAACGCCGAGGGCCTTGCTGGGGGCGTAGCCGAAGCCCATTTTCTCAAAGAAGTCCATGCGGCCCATCTCGTACCAGATGGGATAAACAGCGTGGTGGACGATCTGCATGCTGTCGCAGTCGGGATAGCGTACGTCGATAGTTGTAAGTATGCTCATTTATATATCTCCTGTTTATTTAATAAACTCGACGAACTGAAGTTTGTAGCCGTCGGGGTCGCTAACAAAGAAAAATCTTACATCCGGGGTAGGGGAGATGAAGGGTGTAGTCTCAAGCCCCAAAGACTCAAGACGGGATTTGTAGGCCTCAATGTCATCCGGGAAAAATCCCATGGTGACTCCGGTTCCGAGAACATCGGGAAGCTTGACAGGTTCCCAGATAAGCTCCACTCGGGTTGCGCCGTCCTCGCCGAACATGATCACGCGGTGCTCATCATTGCCGAGGCGCTCAGCAATTTTCAGGCCGATAACATTGGAATAAAAATCAATACTTCTTTCAAAATCTCTGACTCTGAGGGTGGTCCATGCGAATTTCATGCCGATTCCTCCTTGAAAGTACAAATAGAAAAAGCTCTGTCTGAATTATATCAGACAGAGCTTTCATTTGCAATGGAATTAAGAATTACTCCTCGGTGTAAACGACAGGGCCGGTGACCTCGTCGCGGAGGCAGTTGCGGGTGATGCCAAGGATCTCGCGAGCTTCCTGAGCGGTAGCGATCTCACGACCGGCGAGCTTAGCAAGGTCAACAGCGCGCTGAACGAGCATCTCGTTGGTAGCGATGATCTTGTTGCCTTCTGAATCCTTGCCGTACATAACGTTGTCCTCAAGACCAACACGGAGACCGTCGCAGCCGAGGGACAGAGCAGCCAGCATCATGGGGACGTGGCAGCGGCCGATACCGGTGACAGACCAGGTAGCACCAGCGGGGAGCTTGCCAACGAGCCATGCGAGGTTCTCAGTGGTGCCGGGCATGGAGCCGCCGACGCCGAGAACGAACTGGATGTGAGGATTGCCGGGGATGCCCCACTTGTTGACGTAGTACATAGCAGAATCAATGTGACCGGTGTCGAAAACTTCGAACTCGGGCTTGATGTCGTGCTTGATGACTTCCTGAGACAGCTTGTTCAGCATGCGGGGGCTGTTCTCGAAGATGTAGGAGTTTGCCCAGTTGAGGGTGTTGGGGTCGAAGGAGCACATTTCGGGCTTGAGAGCGCCGAGGTGCTGGAGACGCTTGTGATCCTCATACTCGCCGCCGGAGGTGGTGAGGTTGATGATGATGTCAAGGCCTTCCTTTGCGCACTTCTC
>JAZOBQ010000125.1:0-28242 GCA_045596005.1 Oscillospiraceae bacterium | reverse complement strand
TACTTCCCCCTGACGGAAGAAGAAGTTGCCGCTCTCAATGAGATCCTGAGCGTTGCCTGAGAAAACAACAAAAATACCCGCCGTTTTGAAAACGGCGGGTATTTTTTATTGCTTAAATTACTTTTTGTATTCATCCATCAGCGCCTTGAAGGCGGGGAGAGACTTTTGGATCTGCTCCATGGACACGCAGTAGCACACGCGGACATAGCCCTTCACGCCGAAATCATCGCTGGGGACGATCAAAAGCTCGTGCTTCTTGGCCCGCTCAGCGAAGGCGTTGGCATCCGCTTCGGGGGCCTTGATGAAGAGGTAGAAGGCGCCGTCAGGCTTGACGCAGGTGTAGCCGGCAGCCGTGAGACCTTCATAAAGAGCGTCGCGGTTTGCCTTGTAGGCAGAGATATCGGCGGTGGCGCCCATGCACTTTTCCACCACCCGCTGCATAAGACTCGGGGCATTCACATAGCCGCAGGAACGGGCGGCGCCTGCGATGGACGCGAACACATTCCCCGCATCCGCCATTCTGGGGCTCACGGCAAGGTAGCCGATGCGCTCGCCGGGAATGGACAGCGCCTTGGAGAAGGAGTAGCAGATGACGGTGTCGTCATAGAAATTCATCACACAGGGAACTTCAATGCCGTCATACACCAGCTCGCGGTAAGGCTCGTCGCTGAGCAGATAGATGGGGTGGCCGTATTTGGCTTCGGCGGCGCGCATGATGTCGGCAAGGCCGCTTAGGCTCTCAGCCGAGAGCACAACGCCGGAGGGGTTATTGGGGGAGTTTACGATGACGCACTTGGTTTTTTCAGTGATGGCGGCCTCGAATGCGGCGAAGTCGATCTGGAAATCCGGCTCGCGGGGTGGCACGGCTACGAGTACGCCGTTTGAGGCTTCGGTGAACACGGTGTATTCGGGGAAGAAGGGTGCAAAGGCGATGACTTCGTCGCCGGGCATGAGCACCGCGCGCAGGAATGCGGCGAGTCCGGCTGCCGCACCGCAGGTGACGAAAATGTCGCCAAGCTCAAGCGCGGTGCCGTAGCGGGCGTTGAGGTCATCGGCGATGGCCTTGCGCAGAGTCGGACGGCCGGGTGCGGAGGTGTAGCCGTGGAGGGAGATGGGGTCGGATTCGGTCACGAGGCGGATTATGGCCTCGTTCACGCATGCAGGAGTGGGGATGCTGGGGTTGCCGAGGGAGAAGTCGTAAACCTTGTCGGCGCCGATGGCGGCTTTGCGGGCGAGACCGTACTCGAAAAGCTCGCGGATGCAGTTGCGGCTTTTGCCCCATTTCATTGTTTTTTCAGGAAACATATTTATCAGCTCACTTCAAATAATTTTTCAGGAATTCGGCTGCCATGCGGTAGCCCTCAAATCCGTAGCCCGCGTAGGTTTTCAGGCAGGCCATACCCGGATAGGAAATCTTGCGGAAGTCCTCGCGCGCGTTCACGTCGGTCAGGTGAACCTCCACCGCGGGGATCGCAACGGCTTTTAGTGCGTCAAGTATCGCAACGGAGGTGTGAGTGTAGGCCGCGGGGTTTATGATTATGGCGTCAGCCGTGCCGTAGGCGGACTGGATTTTATCCACTATCGCGCCCTCGTGGTTATGCTGAAAAACCTCACATTCAAATCCCGCGTCACGGCAGGATTTCTCCGCAAAAGCGACGAGTGCGGAATAGTCGTTTTTGCCGTACAGCTCCGGCTCGCGGATGCCGAGCATATTTAGATTTGGGCCGTTGATGACCAGTATTTTCATTTTATCGCCTCCAAAATCGCGTCCACGGCGTGTTCCACCGTATCGCAGACCTCAATGTTCACGTCGGCGAAGCGTTCATACAGCGCAGCGCGCCGGGCATACAGCTCCTGAACTCCGCAGCTTTGCGAGAGCGGTCTTCCGTTTGTGGGCAGCTCTGCCAGAGGCCGCTTCACCCATACGATCGTACCGTTTTGGTGGAGATGGCGGTAGTTTTCCTCGCGGGTGACACAGCCGCCGCCGGTGGCTATTACAAGACCGCTCTGCTTGCCGAGCTCGGCGAGCACCTCGGTCTCCATTTCGCGCATAGCGTTTTCACCCTGAGTGCTTATGACCTCGGCGGGAGAAATGCCGTGAACTTCGGTGAAATGCTCATCCGCGTCGACAAATTTAAGACCAAGCTTTTCTGCCAGCAGACTTCCCTTTTTGCTCTTTCCGCTTCCGGGCATTCCGACCAGCACGATGTTGCCGGTTTCGCGCGCTATGTCGGCGCGTATCTTTTCTATCGCGGAGGAATCAATGCGCTTATTGAGGAATATTTCTGCGGCGCGATGTGCCTGTGCTACCAGCATACCGAGGCCGTTGCAGCACTTTATTCCTCTGTCCTCGGCGTCGAGCAGCAAAGCGGTCCGCGCGGGATTATACACTATATCCAGCACCGCTTCGCATTTGGGGAAATTGTCAAGGCTTGCAGCAGCCGCTCCGACATTGGGATACATTCCGAGCGGAGTTGTATTCACAACTATCTCGGCATCCGCGTGGAGATGAAGATTTTCGTAATTATTCTCCCCGCTGCGCGAAATCACTATGATCTCACGCGCCTTTCTGTCAGCCAGCACCTTTCTCACCGTAAGGCTGGCGCCTCCGGAACCAAAGATGACTGCCTTTTTTCCGCTTGCATCGAGTCCGATACTGTCGCACATATAGCAAAACCCGTCATAGTCGGTGTTGTCGCCGTGCCAGCCATAGGGCATACGGACGAGAGTGTTGACGCTGCCGATTGCCTCCGCCTGCGGCGAGAGGCTTGCGCATGAACGTATGACCGATTTTTTATATGGTATGGTGACATTCATTCCGTCAAGCGAGGTGATCTGCAAAAACAGATCCAGCATACCCGGCTCCACCTCATAAAGACCGTACTCATAGTCTGCCAGTGCCTTGTGGATGTGTGGGGAAAAACTGTGACCCAGTTTTTCGCCCAGAAGTCCGCATTTGAGCATTTATACCACCTCGGAATAAGTTCCCAGATACTCAAATCTCTCACACATCTCGCCAAGCTCGCCCATAAGTCGGATGAGCTGGGGTGCATAGATGGTTTTATCGAGATCGAAGTAGAACATGAACTCGAAGTTTCTGTCGGGCAGAGGACGGCTCTCGAGCTTGGTGAGGTTTATTCCGTAGGCGAAGAAGCGGCTCATCAGCTTGTAGAGAGCGCCGGGTTTGTGGGCGGTGACGGCCATGATACTCGTCTTGTCCGCTCCGGGATATATCTCAAGATTCTTGGAGATGCAGATGAATCTGGTGAAGTTGCTGCCTTTGTCCTGCACGGATTCCTCGATGCACTCAAGTCCGTAAAGGCCTTCGCAGTTATGAGAAGACAGCGCGGCAATGTCGAGTCTGGGAGACTCGGCTACCATTTTCGCGGCCTCGGCGGTGTTTTCGCAGACGGTTATCTTCACGCCGCTGCCGAGACTCTTTAGATAGCCGGCGCACTGGTTGAGAGCCTGTTCATGAGAGAATATCTCACGGATATCGCCCTTTTTCGTACCTTTTTTGGCAACGAGGGAATGATCCACCTTTATACGCACAGAGCGCACGATGTGGAAATTATGCTTCATCATGAGGTCGTAAACCTGGTTGACGCTGCCGGCGGTGGAGTTCTCTATGGGAAGCACGCCGTAGTCGCAGAAGCCCTGTTCTATGGCGGTGAAAACAGCGTCAAAGGTCTTGAAATACATTATCGAAGGCACATCGAAAAGCTTTTCGCAGGCGATCTGGGAGTAAGCTCCCTCCACGCCCTGGCAGGCAACGCTGGCAAACTGGGGGAACACCTTGGGAGTGTTCTCAACAGCCTCGCTGATCCTGCGGCTGAGAGGACTGACATCGCTGCTCATGCGTTCCTGATAGGTCTTGCTCAGATCCATAAGCAGGGACCAGAGAATGGTGGAATATTCACGCATATCCTCGCCGGACTTTTCTGCGATCGCAGCAAGCTTCTCACGCTCGCGCACAGGGTCATACACTCTGCGTCCCTCTGCCTTCTTGCAGGCGGCTATGTCGCGGCTGACGTCCATACGGCGATGGAAAAGCTCTATAAGCTCGTTGTCGATGGAGTCTATCTGCTGTCTGAGTTCATTGATATCCATATTTCATCCTCCGATCTTGCTCTCAAGTATTGCGTCATATATCGCAAGCGCCATAGCTGCCTCCATGCAGGGCAGCGCTCTCGGCACTATGCACGGGTCATGGCGTCCGTGCACCGAAATATTGGTATTCTCACCTGTCTTAATATTCACGCTCCGCTGCTGTAGTGCGATGGACGGAGTCGGCTTGACTGCCGCGCGGAAAACTATGGGCATGCCGGAGCTTATGCCGCCGAGAATGCCTCCGTGATTATTTCCAAAGGTCGAAACTTTTCCCTTGTCAAAGTAAAACTCATCGTTGTTTTCGCTGCCGCGCATATCGGCAACTGCCATTCCGGCACCGAACTCTATACCTTTGACGGCGGGTATTCCGAACACAGTGCGGGAAATCCTGTTTTCAAGTCCGTCAAACATAGGCTCGCCTATTCCCGCAGGCACGCCCTCGGCTATGCACTCTATCATGCCGCCGACGCTGTCGCCCTCGGCTCTCACACGGTCTATAAGCTCAAACATGGCTTTTTCATCGGTCTCTCCGCCTATACTGACGATACGCGATGAAATCCGTATACCCATTTTTTCAAGCATCTGCAAGGCTATACCGCCCGCTATGCATATCGGAGCCGTGAGTCTGCCGGAAAACTGTCCACCTCCGGCGTAGTCGCGTCCCTCACCGTATTTTATCATCGCCGGATAGTCGGCGTGTCCGGGTCTCGGTGTGAACTGCAGTTCGGAATAATCCTTCGAGCGGGTGTCGGAATTGCGGATTATCGCGGTAATGGGACTTCCGCAGATCAGGCCTTCGGGCGTGAGTCCGGCTATGAACTCCGGCTCATCGGCTTCGCGTCGGGCGGTGGAATACTTTCCGCCCGGGGCCCGCCTTGCAAGGAAGGTCTGAAGAGCCTCCATGTCGATTTTCTCTCCGGCAGGAAGACCCTCTATCGTCACGCCTATAGCGGGAGCGTGGCTCTGTCCGAAAACGGTAAATCGGAATATATTTCCGCAGCTGTTGCCCATTTTCTCAGTCCTCCAGTCTCACTCTGCCTCCGAGGGCAGCATAATCCTGCCAGAAGGCGGGATAGGATTTCGTAACGCTCTCGGCGTTCTCTATGCTGACTTCTCCAATACAGGCTATTGCGGCCACAGCGGCAGCCATAGCTATGCGGTGGTCGCCTCTTGCGTGCACGCTGCCTCCGCGCAGCATGGCCTTGCGGCGCACGATAAGTCCGTCGGGAGTTTCCTCAATATCCGCTCCGAGTGCGCTGAGCATCTCGGTCACGGTGGCGAGGCGGTCGCTCTCTTTTATTCTCAGGCGCTGCGCATTTACGAACTGCGTCGTGCCGGGGCTGACAGCTGCGAGCACGGCGAGAACAGGCACAAGGTCGGGGATATCTTTCGCGTCTATGGTGGCGTTTCCGCGCATGATGGCCTCCGATGCCTCCAAAACGGCACGGTCACCCTGCGGAGAGTCCATATTCAGACCTGTGCAGCGCACCTTTCCGCCGCTGAGCATGTTTGCAACGGTCCAGAATGCGCCGTTGGACCAGTCGCCCTCGACGGTCAGTTCACCCTCGGAACGAAGTTCAAAGCACATAAGACGCAGCTTTCCGTTTTTGTAGCTGATTTCTGCGCCGAATTCTATGAGCGCCTGAATCGTCATTTCAATGTATCCCGCGCTCTCGATATTGCCGAGCAGCTCTATCTCTCCTCCGCCGAGTATGGGCAGGGCAAAGAGAAGTCCGCTGATAAACTGCGAGGATACATCGGCGGCGATGGCAAATCTTTTGGAATCAAGCCTGCCGCGCACCTCTATAATGTCTCTTTCGGGACGGCTGAGCTGGGCTCCGCAGCGCTCAAGTTCCTCCCAAAGAGGGGACAGCGGTCGTTCGGGCAGTCGGCCGTGCATTTTTATTCGCGCGCTTTTCCCAAGCGCACAGACCACCGGCAGCAGAAAACGCAGCGTGGAACCACTTTCGCCGCAGTCCAGTTCCGCCATTTCCGGCACCTCAGTAATAGGACTTACGGTGAATGCGCCTTCGCTGTATTCTATACCGGCGCCGAGGGCACGCAGACAATCGGCTGTGGCCTCAATATCGCGCGAGAGGCTGCCGCAGACTATGCGGCTTTTGTTCTCCGCAAGAGCGGCACATATGAGCAGGCGATGAGCCTGGGATTTTGAAGGGATGGCCTTTACCTCTCCGCTGAGAGAACCGGGCGTGATGACAGCTTTCATTTCCGGAGTCCTTTATCCATAAAATCTCTGAGCCGTTCGGCATCCATGGCTACGATGGAGCAGCAGCCGATACTCTCAGGTACTATCACATTCACGACGCTGCCGGCTCTCTTTTTGTCGGAGAGCATCACAGGCATAGCGTCGGCAATATCAATTTTCGTTTCGGTCGGCAGACCGAGGACAGCGAGCGAGCGCTCGATCTCCCGGGCGCACTCGGTGGGACAAATGCCCTCCGCAGCCGCGGCTCTCGCGACAACAGCGGTGCCGATCGCAACGCTCTTTCCGTGGGAGAGGGCAAAATCGCTGAGCTTCTCAACGGCGTGTCCCATAGTGTGTCCGAGGTTGAGTTTTCTGCGCACACCTGTGTCAAACTCATCGGCGCAGACATAGTCGCGCTTCATCTCAATGCTCTTTCCGATCACATAGTCGCGGTCAAATCCGAGACCGTTTTCCGCCATGTGCTCAAAAAGCTCCCCGTCGCCAAGTATGCCGTACTTAAGCACTTCGGCGCAGCCGTCGCGCAAAATATCCTCCGGCAAAGTGGAGAGCGTATCCGTGTCGCAAAGCACGGCGTCCGGCTGGCGGAAAACTCCGGCGAGGTTCTTTCCGGCAGGCAGGTCTATCGCGGTTTTACCTCCGACAGAGGAATCCACCATTGCGAGCAAAGTCGTCGGCATCTGGATATACTTTATGCCTCTGAGATAAGTGGCCGCGGAAAATGCGGCTATGTCACCGACCATGCCTCCGCCCAGAGCCACAAGAGCATCGCTGCGGCTCAGACCGCTTTCGGCGAGGAAAGACAAAATGGCGAGATAATTCATTCCGTTTTTGCTCTCTTCACCGTGCGGCAATACATATTTATATATTGTATATCCGGCCTTTTCCAGCGACTCAATGAGCGCGCCGGAGTGCAGCGCGTCCACATTGTCATCAGTGATCACGGCTATCTTCTGCGCGGTGGGGACTATCGCGCGTATGCGTTCACCCGCCTCGGCAACAAGTCCGCCGCCAATATGGACAAAGTAGCTTTTCGTTGAGGCCGATACTTCAACAGTTTTCATCCGTCTATCTCTTTCTTTCTCATTCGTCCCTCGTCGAGGATGCGCACCAATCCGTCGTGGTCACCGCCGGCTATGGCGCTGCGGTATTCGCCGAGGCGCTCAATAAGGAAATCCAGTTCATTGATGAGATTATCCCCGTTTTCGAGGAAGAGCTCCGCCCACATCTCGGGATTGAGCCATGCGACGCGGGTGAGGTCCTTGTAGGAACCGGCGGAAAATCCCTTATGGCTTCCTGCTGTGGGGCTCTTGATATATGCGTTGGAAACTATGTGCGCCATCTGACTCGTAAAAGCTATCATACGGTCATGCTCGGAGGCAGTCGTCACCGTGATATGGCCGAAGCCGACGGGCGAGAGAAGCTTTTTTATACGCTCCAACAGCTCGATATCGTCAAAGCTCGGAGGTACGATCACCATGGGAGCGCCGTCGAAAAGGTCTTCTCTCGAATACTTATAGCCGGAGTTATGCGTACCGGCCATCGGATGTCCGCCGACATAGGTAAAGCCGTACTTCTCCGCGAGAGGGAAAGCCATGGCGCAGACATTGCGCTTGGTGCCAAGGCAGTCGATCACCACGGTTTCGGGAGATATATGCTCCGCCGCTTTTCTGAGCCATTCTTCCGCTGCTTCGGGGTAGGTGGCCACAAGCAGCAGCTCGCACTCGGAGATATTCTCCATATCAAGCTCCGCATCGACAACATCGCTTATCATAGCGAAGCCCAGAACGGGGGCATTTGTGTCACAGGCAAAAACCTTGATCCCATCTTTGCGCTTGTAGGCCTTGGCGAGAGAACCGCCGATAAGGCCGAGTCCTACTATACCGACCGTCATGCCTCTATTACCTCGCGGATCTTTCTGACCTTTGCGGCCATCTCGGCAAACTGCGCAGGAGTCAGGGACTGTGCGCCGTCACACAGAGCGTGCATGGGATCGTTGTGAACTTCAACCATAATGCCGTCAGCGCCTGCGGCAGCGGCAGCAAGAGCCATGGGAGACACCAGATGGGCGTGACCTGTAGCATGGCTGGGGTCGACCACAACGGGCAGATGAGTCAGTCCCTGCAGTACGGGGACGGCAGAAAGGTCGAGAGTGTTGCGTGTGGAGGTCTCATAAGTGCGTATTCCGCGCTCGCAGAGGATAACATTCTCGTTTCCTCCGGCCATTACGTATTCGGCGCTCATAAGCAGTTCCTTTATCGTTCCGGCAATACCGCGCTTGAGCAGTATGGGTTTGCGAGTCATTCCAAGCTCTTTGAGAAGTTCGAAGTTCTGTACGTTTCTGGCGCCCACCTGAATAATGTCAACATCCTCGAACAAAGGCAGGTGCTCAATGTTCATTATCTCGGTAACGATGGGAAGTCCGGTGACCTTCTTCGCTTCGCTGAGCAGACGCAGTCCCTCTGCTTTCAGTCCCTGGAAGTCATAAGGAGAGGTACGGGGTTTGAAAGCACCTCCGCGCAGCACATTTGCGCCGCCGGCTTTTACGCCCTGCGCGACCTCGATTATCTGGTCGTGGGTCTCAACGGAGCAGGGTCCTGCTATCATGCAGAAATTTCCGCCGCCTATTTTTGCTCCGCCGCCTATTTCTATAACGCTGTCGCTCGGCTGGAACTTGCGGTTGACCTTCTTATAAGGCTCACTGACGCGGCGCACAGACTGAACTATCGCGAGGCTCTCGAGCAGCTCGCCGTCTATGCGGCTCGTATCACCGACGAGGCCGAGAACGGTGTACTCCTCGCCTTCGGAAATATGCACTTCGAGTCCCTGACCCTCGAGCCAGGCGATAAGATGATCACGTTGTTCTTTTGTTGCATTGTGTTTGAGTACTGCTATCATTTCTCATATCTCCTTCAGCCTGAGCAATATAATCCGAATCCGCCCTGCGCGGTGGATCTTAGCTTCAGATTTTATTTCATTCTTTGGTGGACGTCAGCCCACCGGCATCATTCAATTTCGCCTGATACAAAGATCCCCACCCACAGGGTCGAAGATTTCTGAATACATATAGGAAGATGATGCAAGGCGGCATCCTGCAGATGGGCTGTCGCCCTTCAAAAGATGACAACGCCGCAGCATCGATGTATATGTTTTCAGAAACGGCTTCGGATTATATTGCTCAGGCTCAAGCAAAAATAAAAAGCTGCACCGGGCCTTGCGCCCTGTGCAGCTAAAAAATAACACTTGAAAAGTTTTTCTCGCTCTCCAAATAATCGCAGCACAAAGCGCTATTACTCTTCGGTAAAAAAGTAATAGTAACCAAAATAGAAAGCTGCGGTGTAGGAACGAGTCATCTTTTGGTTCTCCAATAAAAAATATAGGCAGATTATAGCACTTTAAAGCGTACTTGTCAAACCCAATATATAAAACATTTTAAATGTTTATATACTCATTTGCGCCCTCTCCGGGCTTGCGCCGCGCTTCACTCTCGTCACGCCCTTTGCTTGTATCATACATTTGTAATAACTTGAACATTTTCATGCCAAAAATGCGCATATTTTGCCGTTTGTAACCGTTTTTATCCCATTTTCACAAAAATTAAGTTTTAATTTCTTGCACTTTAACCCCGTCATTTTGGACAATAAATCGTTGACACAGAGCCTCATTTTGGTTATAATTTAGGCAAGGAAGTTCCAAGTGAACTTTTTAGATATATGGTAAGAAGGCCATCACCCGAAAGGAGTGAGTCCGGTGACCTGACACGGAGAGCTTCGAAAAAATTTCGAAAGCTCATGTAGGCCAAAGGAAGAGGTAAGTAATCTTATCAAGTATCCCTTTCAATGCATCTTAACAACAGAATAGCTGTTCACCGTGACCTTATAATGAAAGAGATCCGACTTAGAGAGTGCGGATAAACGGTTTGGATGATGGGCGGAAATTGCTGGTTTATGATGTAAATACAAAGTGGGAGGTTTCCCAGGTGAGCGAACCCAAAGTCGAAGGATAGGCCCTTGTTTCAGTTGCTGGAACAAGGGTCTATCTGTTTTAAATTTAGCTTCGTCCACCCATAAACAGCTAGACAACGATTTGAGAAATATGCCCGATAAAAAACTCCCCTTTCCATGTGGAAAAGGGGAGTTTTTTGCTTCTTGTCAATTCATTTTCAGCTGCTCAAGAACCATATTGTAGGTTTGGACGCCTTCATTCAGCAGGCAGGGTTTGAAGTCATTGTAATCGTTGCTGCCGCTGAGCAGTGCTGGCAAGGCGCTGACAGTCTCAAGCACGGGAGACTCGGACTCGTCAAGGCCAAGCTTGAGCTGGACAATAACGGTCTTTTTATCGTCGGGATTGGAGTTCGCGCCGTAGCAGAAGTTGCCGAGAGAGTAGAACACGGGGACTTCGTCTATATACTCCATTTCCTGCATGGTGTGGCCGCAAAGACCGATAACGGCATCAAATCCGGTCTCGGCCAGTTTTGCGGCGAAGTCCTTTGCCCACTGGGCAGGACTGGTACCGTTCCAGTTCCAGTGGATATATGCGACCACGAAACCGCAGCCGGCATCAATGCACTGCTGATAAAGAGGCTTGATCTGCTCCATGTATGCATCCACATTACCGGCGGCTATGCCGTTATCCACGGTGGTGTAGCATACGACGCCGACTTTCACACCGCCTTCCAGCTCACGGACAATAACATTCTTTGCATCGCCATAGCCCACATTCTGAGCCTGCAGAGCTGCGACCGTGTCGTCATAACCCTGCTGCAGATAGTCCATAGTGTGGTCATTGGCAAGGCTCACGGCATCAAAGCCGCCGAGGGAGAGGCACTGCGCGTACTCGGGACCGGCCTTGAAGTTATAAGTCTTGGCGCTTGCCGCATTGGAATCGGTAAAAGTGCCCTTCATAATTCCCATGGTGAAATCGTCAGCTGCGAAAGTCTCTGCGACATTTTCGAAGGGATAGGCGTAGTTCGTGCCGATAACATGGAGTATGTTATGTCTTCCGGCAGCTCCCTGCCAGTCCTGAATCGTGCCTATCGTAAGACCTCCGACGAAAGAGAGCGTCCATTCCTTAACGGGTTCGGGCGTGGGTTCCGGAGTCGGTTCCGGGGTAGGCTCCGGGGTAGGCTCGGGAGTGGGTTCGGGCGTAGGCTCGGGAGTCGGAGTCGGTGTAGGCGTAGGTGTGGGCGTGGGAGGAGGAGTAACGGCGGCCGCTGCTTCCTCCGCGCTTATCTCGTACTTATAGTTTTCCGGCATGTACCCGGGTTCAAAGCTCGTTCCGTTTCCGTTTTGCAGGAAGTAAACGGCCACAACGACCACAAGGCCTATGCAGGCGGTCAATATTTTTCTCTTCATATCTTCGATCTCCTTGAAGCGGAAATTCAAAATTCCTTATTATCAGACAGTTTATTCTATCGCATAAGTTTACGGGTGTCAATTGGCTAAAAACTCCATAAAAGGAAAAATGCCCCCGCATACGCGGGGGCATCGAATTTAAGATCCCTAAAGCAAGTATCAGGCTTTTTTCTCCTCGCTGCCGCAGCGACCGTAAATCCTGCTCAGCTTTCCGATTTTTTCTGCCAGCTCTTTGCTGAGGCTGCTTGCTTCAATTCGCCAGCGCCAGTTACCGGAGGGCAGACCGGGAGTATTCATGCGCGCAGCATCATCAAGCCCGAGATAGTCCTGCATCTGAGCGACAAACAGCTCGGCCACCGAGGCCATGCCGGCTCTGAGTATTGCCCAGTTAAGGTCGCTGTCGGCATCAATGCCAAGATACTCTCTGGCGAATTCCACAGTGGCCTTGTCCGTCTCCTTAGCCCAGCTCTTGAGCGTTGCGTTGTCATGGGTTCCGGCATAGCAAACGCAGTTTGTGGGATATTTATACGGCAGATAGTCGCTCGGCTCATTGGGGTCGAAAGCAAACTCCAGCACCTTCATACCGGGGAAACCGCTGTCACACAGCAGCTCACGCACTCCGTCCGTGAGGAATCCGAGGTCTTCGGCGATGAACATTATGTCGGGGAAGCGCTCTTTGAGCACGCCGATGAAGTCCATACCCGGGCCTTTTACCCAATGTCCGTTTTTCGCGGTCGTCTCGCCGTAAGGCACTGCCCAATAGGCTTCAAAACCGCGGAAATGGTCAATGCGGATAATATCATAGAGCTTTCCTGCGCCCCCAACGCGGCGCATCCACCATTCATAGCCGCTTTCGGCCATGGCATCCCAGCGGTAGAGGGGATTTCCCCAGAGCTGACCGTCCTCGCTGAAATAATCGGGCGGAACACCGGAAACTTCCTTGGGCAGGTTCTTCTCGTCGAGCAGGAAGCTCAGAGGCTCAGCCCACACATCGGCAGAGTCCATCGCGACATAGATGGGCATATCACCTATGATGCCGATATTCTTCTCGCGCAGGTATTCACGCAGAGCGTTCCACTGGCGGTAGAAAAGGAACTGGATATAGATGAACAGCTCAATGTCGCCGCGGAGCAGCTCACTGTATTTCTGCACAGCTTCGGCTTTGTGGAAACGGATGCCCTCGTCTTCCCACTCCGTCCAGCTGCGCATTCCAAAATGGCGCTTGCAGGCCATGAAAAGGGCATAATCGGGCAGCCACACCTTGTTTTCCTCAACGAAAGCGGCCACAGCCTCGCTGTCGCGTTCCCATCCGCGGTCGGTCGCCTTACGCAAAACGGCAAAACGGTTTTCGTATATTTTGCCGTAATCTACGTTGCCCGGATCGTCGCCCCAGTTTATCGCCTCAAGCTCGGAGCGCTCGAGAAGGCCGTCCTCTGCGAGCATATCGAGATCGACAAAATAAGGATTGCCCGCACTGGATGAAAAGCTCTGGTAGGGAGAGTCTCCCATACTGGTGGGGCCTGCCGGCAGCACCTGCCACCAGCGCTGGCCGGCTTCGGCCAGAAAATCTGCGAAATCGTAGGCTGCCTTACCGAGAGTGCCGATGCCGTAGGGCGAAGGCAGAGATGAAATGGGCATCAGAATACCGCTGCTTCTTTGCATGATCTTTCTTACCTTTCCTTAATTATCGAATTATGCTCCAGATATTGTTTTATATGTTCCGTATGCTGCCGCCTTCGATGAAGTCGGCGTCAAGGACAAGGTGTTCGGTAATTCCCCCGCCCTCTATCATTTCAATAAGTATCCGCGCGCTGTGCTCACCGAGCGCCGCAGTAGGCTGCGAGAAACTGCATAGTCCTGGCACCATGTACTGTCCGATCTTAATTCCATCAATTCCCAGTACAGAGCAGTCCTCCGGAACGCGCAGTCCCCTTTCGCTAAGCGCTTTTATGACCGCGATCGCAAGTGTATCCGAAACGGCGAACACTGCTGTGAAGTCCACTCCGTTATCAACGGCTCTTTTTACGCTTTCCCGTGCCGCCGCCATAGAATACTCCCCTGCCTCGATAACAAGTGCTGGATCATATTCTATTCCGTTTTCGAATAGAGCCTTGCGGTAACCCATATAGCGCAGCTCGCTTATCGAACGGTCGTCGACCGTACTGAGTACAACTGCTATGCGCCTGTGTCCGCGCTCTATAAGCTTCGAAACGGCATCATATCCCGTTTTGATGTCGTCAATCGTGACGGAGGAATAGCTGTCTGCAAGCAGACCTCCGAAAACGTTGGCATAAGTGCAGCAAACGAAGGGCACTTCCAGTTTCCCGATGTCAGCCGCCGCATAATCAAAACGCCCTCCGAGGAAGATAAGGCCTTTCAGGCGCTTGCTGCGTGCTATGCTGGCGCCAAGCCAGAGTTCATCCGTTCCGTGGCGTGCATTTTCTATCACCATACTGTAGCCAGCCGCCTTGAGCCGCTGTTCTATTGCCGCCACGATCTCGGCGTAAAACTGGCTGCTGTCGCCTCTTACGACAAGTCCCACCGTGTCGGCTGCCGGCATGACAAGGTCCCGCGCGCCGGTATTCGGCACATAGTGCAGCTGTCTCACCGCTCCGAGCACCTTTTCGCGCACGCTCTCGCTTACATCGGGTTTATTGTTGAGCACGCGTGACACAGTGCTGACCGACACTCCGCAGTGTCTAGCCACATCTTTTATAGTCATACGCCAACTCCCCCTTCATCGGGTGTATGAAACGTTACCGGTAACGTTTCCGAACTCTTATATATCTAATATAGTCTCATTTACAGTTCCAGTCAATCCCGTTTTTCATTCTATTTAAAGCGTAAAACCCAGCGATTTCCGCATAGCAAATAAAAAAGGAGCGGTGGAAACACCGCTCCTTGAAAAATATGCAGTTATCAATCCTGGGCCAGGCGTCTGCGGACATAATCCGCGATCATATCAGCCGTGCCGTCAATACCAAGTTTGTTGCTCTTTACTATAATATCGTAGCTTGCAGGATCGCCCCACTTGACATGGCAGAACTGGTTATGGTAGTTTTTCCGTTTCGTATCAACCCATGTGATGTATCTCTGAGCCTGGAGTTTATTGTAGCCGAGCTCGTCCATCACTCTCTCGAGCTTAAAGTCATCATCCGCGGTTATAAAAACGCGGATAAGCGGGCAGGGATGGTTAAGCAGCGCTTTAATGCCTGCTCGTCCGATAATAACAAAGCTCTCTCCCTCATCAGCCTTGCCCTTGAGGAACTCACGCTGAAGCTCAACGACCTGTTCTTCAGGGGAGTTGGAGTAGCCGTTCACCTTACGTGTTATACCTTTTCTTCGCGGAGTCTCATCGAATTTTTCAAGATTTGTAGTGTCGATATCGAACTTTTCGCCTATTCCTTCGAAGATGTTTTTGTCATATACCGTAATGCCCAGTTTTTCACCAAGCTTGCGGGCGACTTCGAGTCCTCCGCTGCCGGCCTCACGTCCTACGGTAATAATAACCTGTTTTTCCATACTCATTCACACCCCTTTACAGATAGAATATTATCATAAATACAGTTGAAATTGCAAGAACAATCACTGTTGCCGGTGCCTGTATTTTGCAGTAAGCTCCCCAGCCGATGGGATAACCGTTTTTGGCAGCGATCGCAGTGCCGACGACATTCGCGCTCGCACCTATGGGTGTTGCGCTGCCGCCGATATCGGTACCCATACTCAGCGCCCATGCCAGAGTCTCAAGATCAACGCCCTGAGTTGCAGCCAGAGTGCGGATAACAGGTATCATCGTGGCCGCAAAGGGTATATTATCAACGAAGGCGCTGGCAATACCGCTGCCCCAAATGATGATCGCGATCATAAGTGCAGCACTGCCGCCGCTTACAGCTTCGATTGCACCGGCAAGTATCTCCAGCACACCGGTATACTCAAGTCCGCCGACAGCCATAAAAAGTCCGATAAAGAACAATACTGTCTTGTAGTCAACTTTTTTGAGAAGCTCCAGAGCATTCTTACCTGCGCAGGCTATGGTAAGCAGTGCAATAAAAATACCGATGGTGGAAACAGTAAGACCCGTTGCGGCGTGGGTCACGAGAAGCACAACAGCCAGGAGGAAAATAACACAGGAGCAGGCAAAGTCGCGCTTGCTTACAATAGCACTGGACGGTGCGGGGAAGGCACTGTAATTGATTCCTTCGGCAGCCTTCAGCTTGCGTCCAAGCAGAATATAGAAATAAGGTATGATCACAATAATGGAGATCAGAACAATAAGACCGGTGTTAGTAACGAAATCGGCAAAGGAATAGCCAAGGGAAGTACCGATAATGATGTTGGGAGGATCTCCGCACATGGTGGCAGCGCCGCCAAGGTTTGCGCAGAACACCTCAGCCAGTATCATCGACACGGGGCTTATCTTCAGAAGTCTTGCCAGCTCCGCTGTGACGGCAGCGAGGAACATGATAACGGTAATGGAATCTATGAACATACTCAGCACAGCGCTGAGCAGCATAAAAATAACGAATATCGGAGCAGGACGGTAATTGACCGCCTTGGCGATCGCCATGCACAGCCAGCGGAAGAAACCGCTTGCAGCCATACCTTCTACCATTACCATCATGCCTACGATGAAGCATATGGTCTCCCAGTTTATACCGACTGAAGCTCCCGCCTCGCCGGTCGTATACCAGAAATGAGGCTGAACAAAGCTCTCGAGGCTTATGACCTCCCAGGCTATGGACCAGTCCTTCATACAAATAATGAATACACCTATGACCATAAGAACACCGCAGGCCATGGTGACTATATGGCGTTCGATTTTCTCGGTAACAAGCAATACGAACATGGCCACGAAAATAACAACAGCGATTATCTGTGCTGCCATCTATCCTCTCTCCCTTCAACGATCTTAAAACCGCAATTATCCGATTTGACTTTCTTGACTCGTACATTTTAGCCCCGCTTTTTAAAAAACGCAAGTTAAGGTTTTGAAAATGAACGCGTCAATCTTTGTGCATTTTTCCTAAAACGCTATTGCTATTTTTGTAACAAAGGTGCATCTGCGTGTATTTACAGCCTTATTTGCAGCAAATTCTGCTTTTTTCATACACACCGTCTCTCCTTCTCCTCACAATTCTTGACACAAGCTGAACAAAAACCATCTTGTCAGATTTTGTCGTTTCATTTATAATATGATATTTGTAGGGATATGGCGTGCTGCCATATCAATTCGCATATAATAATTTGGAGATATGACAATGACTACTGTATTGACTATCATCAAGCTGCTTGGCGGTCTGGCCATGTTCCTGTACGGTATGGAAATTATGGGTGACGGCCTCAAGCAGGGATCCGGTAACGCCCTCAAAAACATTCTCGGCAAGCTAACCGGCAATGTCTTCACCGGTCTTATAACAGGTACCGTTGTAACCGCCATCATTCAGTCCTCGACCGCCACCATTGTTCTCACCGTCGGTCTTATCGGCGCCGGCATACTGAACCTCCGTCAGGCAGTCAGCATCGTCATGGGTGCCAACATCGGTACCACTGTCACCGCGTGGATAGTGACTCTCATGGACATCGAAGCAAGCAGCGGTATTCTCGCCATTTTTAAGCCCGACACTCTGGCTCCCATTGCTCTTGTCATCGGTATCATCCTGTTCATGTTCATAAAGGGCAAATCCTCCAAGAGCGTCGCCCTTATCGCTCTTGGTTTCGGTATACTCTTCACCGGTCTTATGCTTATGACCGATGCCGTTGAGCCCCTGAGCGAGTCCGACGCTTTCGTCAACGTTCTCGGCTTCTTCAGCGATATGCCTCTGCTCGGCATTTTCACCGGTCTTGTGCTCACCGTCATTGTCCAGAGCTCCTCTGCCATGGTCGGTATACTTCAGGCCATGTCCGCCACCGGCGCTATGGACTTCAACCTCATCTATCCCCTTATCATGGGCATCAACCTCGGTACCTGCGTCACCACAGCCATGGTCTGCTCCATCGGTTCGAGCAAGGATGCAAAACGTACCGGTATTGTCCATATCGTTTTCAACACCATCGGCACCATACTCTTCATGATCGTTATGACTGTAATCAAGGCCGCAGGCGGTTTCCCCAATCTCTGGGACAGCGTCGTTGACTCCGTCGGTATCGCAAGTTTCCAGACCATTTTCAATCTGGTCACCGCAATCATTCTTGTACCCTTCGCCGGTCTTCTTGTCAAGCTCAGCTGCGCCATTGTCAAGGACGACCCCGTCAAGGAGGACAAGTATCCCGAACTTGCAGCTCTCGATCCCAAGCTCATGCACTCCCCCACCGTTGCTCTCGGCGTTCTCAAGACCGCCATTATCACCATGGCCAAGGCCGCACGCGACAATGTTGCGCTCTCGCTCGAGCAGTTTGGTGAGTATGACACCGAGCGCTACAATGAGATCGAGCGTTACGAAGACCGCCTCGACCAGTTTGCCGACCACTCCTCCAACTTCCTTATCGAGCTCAGCCATCACATTGAGACCGAGCGAGACAGCAAGGAGATCAACCTGCTCATGCAGTGCATCCCCAATATCGAGCGTGTTGGCGACTATGCCACCAACTTCGACGAAATGGCTCTGAAGATGCACGAAGGTCAGCTCCAGTTTTCCGAGTCCGCACAGAAGGAATTCGCCATTATCGGCGCTTCCGTACTTGAGATCCTCCGCCTTATGATCGAAGCCCTCGAAGCCGACAGCGAGCGCACCGCACGCCGCATCGAGCCTCTCGAGGAGGTTATCGACGATATGGTTCTCATGCTCCGCACCCGCCATACCGACCGTCTGCGTCAGGGCAAGTGCAACATCTCCTCCGGTCTTGTCTTTATGGACGCCCTCACCCACCTCGAGCGTGCCGCCGACCAGTGCAGCAACATTGCCCTGCTCATCATCGGCAAGAATAACGACAAGGTCATGGATAACTACCATGCATACATTCAGGAGCTCCATAACACCACCTCCGACCAGAGCTATCTGGCAGAGCTGCGCAACCGCAAGGAGCAGTACCTCGTACCTCTGGAGAATATCCAGTTCTGAAACAGATAACGCCACAAAAAGAGTCCGTCGAGATCCCGACGGACTCTTTTATTGTATTGCCCTTTTCGGCAATATGCGATATAATTTCTCCAAACGAATTTATAACGAGGTATACCAAATGAAAAAGAAGCTCTTTATCTGTCTTTTCGCTGCATTCATGGCGCTTTGCCTGCTTGCCGCATGCGGGAAACCTGAACCCGCTCCCACTCCGGAGCCCACCCCGGAACCTACTCCGGAACCCATCACCGAGCTTGCCATAGTCGTCACCGAAGCCGAGCTTGCCAAGCTGGACAGCGAATACCCCGATCTCAAGAAACTCGATCTCAGCGGCTCCGGATGCTACGCTGCCATTGAGGAGTACAAGGCCGCACATCCCGGCGTTGAAGTAACTTATCTCGTCAGCCTCGGCGGCATGTGCCAGCCCGGATATCCCACGGATAGCACCGCCATCACCCTCGACCCCGGCATGTATGACCCAGCTTCTCTTATCAGCAATCTGAAATATCTCCCCGACCTTGAAAGCCTCCTGCTGAACGACTGTGCCATGAGCCTCGAACAGCTTGCCGACCTTAGTCTTGTCTATCCCAACATCAGCGTCGATTACACTGCGTATGTAGGCGGCGAACTTTTCGCTCCCGACACCACCGAACTGAATCTGAGCACACTCAGCTCCGACGAGCTCGAGGCCTCCGCCGCAGGACTCGCTCTGCTCCCCGCTGTGGAGAGCATCGACCTGAGCTCTTCTTCCCTCACCCCAGCTGAAGTCGCCCTCATCCGTGACGCTGCACCCACTGCCGCCATCGACTATACTTTCGATTTCCTTGGCCGCGAGACCAGCACCCTTGAGACCGACATTCTCTTTGACGAAGTTGAGATAGGCGACGAGGGCGAGGCCGCCGTCCGTGAGGCTCTCGACATTCTCCCCGAAGGTGCAAGAGTCTGCTTCGACATGTGCGGTTTCAGCAACGAGGTAATGGCCTCCATACGCGATGATTACCCCAATCACAAGGTAGTCTGGCGCGTATTCTTCGGCGAGTATTTCAGCATGCTCACCGACGAAGAGGTCGTCCGCGCAATTTTCGACCTCTATGACGGCACCACCGAGGCGCTCAAGTACTGCACCGAAGTCAAGTACATGGACATAGGCCACAACACCGAGCTCACCGAGGTGGACTTCATAGCCTATATGCCCAAGCTTGAAATATGCATCATGTCCGGCAGTCCTTTCTCCAATACCAGCGTTTTCGCAAACTGCCCCAATCTTGAGTGGCTCGAGCTCGTCTACTGCCCCAATGTAAGCGACATCAGCGCCCTCGAGGGTCTGCCCTCTCTCAAGTACCTCAACCTGACCTTCACTCAGGTCACCGATATCTCCATGCTCGGCAGCGATGTGCCCCTCGAGCGCTTCTTCTATGCCCATCCAAAGCTCTCCGCCGAACAGATCGCCGAGTTCGAGGCCATGCACCCCGACTGCTGGTGCACCTATGACGGCTTTGAGTACGGCTACGGCTGGCGCTACGACGACCCCGGCACCGGCATCTTCAGCGAGCCTTATCTCAAGCTGCGCGATGTGTTCCGCTATGGCGAGAACTATTACAACACGAAAAACTGGCAACCCAACTGATTAAACCTCTAATAACGAAAATTTCCCGTCGATATTTCCTTGTGATATATCGGCGGGATGTATTTTTAATGACATTTTCCGCAAGTCAGTTTTTGGTCTCCTGTTGCTGCGCTTCGCCGCAAACAAAGTGAAAATACTTGACCCGCAAAACACAGCAATGATATATTGTTGTGGAAAAACCGAAGCCTTTTGGAGCCTCTAGATATGAAAAAAGTATTTATGATAGTTTTGGTTCTCGTTCTGGTCGCTGTTGTCGGCTTTCGCTGTTTCGAGCATCGGCAGACGGACGATAATGTCCCCAACACCGCACTCGAAGAAAGTATTACCCCCGAGTCCATACCCGAACCCACGCCGACACAAACTCCATCGCCCACACCGGAACCCACACCTGAACCGACGCCGGAACCCACACCTGAAGCCACTCCGGAGCCTACACCCGAACCAACTCCGGAACCAACTCCCGAGCCGACGCCGGAGATGGAGTATGTTTACCACGAAAATGTGCCGATACTAATGTATCATGAAGTGAATGACCTCGTTGCCAACAGCCTCTATCTCTCCGTTTCCGATTTCATTTCGCATCTGGACTACTTTGAAGAAAACGGGATCACCCCCATCAGCATGCAGCAGCTTTACGACCATTGGGTAAACGAGGCGCCGATTCCCGAAAAGCCTATCGTCCTCACCTTCGACGACGGTTATGTGAGCATGTATGACACGGTTTACCCTCTGCTTGCCGAGCGAGGCTGGAGCGGCACATTTTACTGCATTGCCTCCAGAATGTGGTCAGAAGGCTACGTCCAGACGGACATGATCGCCGAAATGGCGGCCGGCGGCATGGAGATAGGCAGCCATACGGACAACCACTATGAGCTGACTTCGCTAACCGGCGAGGCACTTGCGACCGAGCTTAGCTATTCCCGCGAAATACTCGAGACTGTCAGCGGAGTCAGCGTCACTCAGCTGTGCTATCCGTCCGGAAAGTATAACAGCGAAACCATGTCCTCCGCCACCGAAACGGGTTACCTCTGTGCGGTCACAACGCAGAACGGACTTGCCACCGAGTCGCAGGGCCTTATGCAGCTCAAGCGCCTCCGAGTCAGCACAGGCTACGGCCCCGAATGGCTCGAAAGCGTTCTGTCTCCGCTTGGGTACTGAAAACAGCTTACAATAAAAATGACCGTGTCCTCAAAAAAGGATACGGTCTTGGTTTTTTAATTGAAAAGAAAAAAAGCATCCGCAAAGCGGATGCTTTCTTTTGGAGCTGCTGGGCGGATTCGAACCGCCGACCTCATCCTTACCAAGGATGCGCTCTACCTACTGAGCTACAGCAGCATATATGCCCCTTAAAAAAGGGGCATATTCTTTGGCGACCCAGAACGGGCTCGAACCGTCGACCTCCAGCGTGACAGGCTGGCGTTCTAACCAACTGAACTACTGGGCCAAAGCGCTCATTTAAGATAACAAATATCTCGACGTTTGTCAATAGTTTTTTTAAAATTTTTTTGAAAACTTGTAAAAGTCTTTTTTCTATGATAGACTTACTTTTGTTGACAACATTTTCGGCAAAGGAGCTACGGCCATGAAAAAGCGCATTTTCATACTGTTTCTGTGCGCCCTTGTGCTGCTCACTCCGCTATGCATGAGCAGCGCCGCAACCAACGTCAATTACATATCCATCAACGACGCCCTGCCCCCCGAGCTTGTGAACACATTTGTCTATTACGCGGGTACGGTCTACGTCCCCTGCTACATTTTCAGCAGCTATGGTCTCGGCGTCAGCTACTCATACATACCCGACCTCAACACGGCGTATCTCTACTCCGGCAGCCAGCAGCTTTTCTTCGAGATAGATTCCGGACAAACCTACGACGGCAGCGACAACCTCTACTCCCTGCCCGGTATTATCCGAAACGGCATAGTATATGTTCCCGTAAGCTACATAAGCGTTTTTTTCGGCACCTTTTCCTATTCCACCATAAGCACGCAGTACGGTACCGTGCTGCGACTCAAGGACGGACGCGCCGTCCTCTCCGATGCCGATTTTGTCCAGGCCGCCACTCCTCAGCTCAAGCAATACTACAACGCTCATCAGGTCGTACCCACTCCGACACCCACGCCCACTCCGACTCCGGAACCCGAACCCGACCACGAGGGAACGGAGCTCATGCTCAGCTTTGTGGGCATGCCCGGAGAAAAGTATTTTGAAACGCTTGACTTTTACCGTCTGAAAGCCTGCTTCTTTCTCAGCGCGGAAGACGTTCTTACCTCTCCCGACACGGTTCGGCGCATTGTCTGCGAGGGTCACAGCATCGGGGTGCTGTGCGGAGAGAACGCAAAATACGACTATGACGAGACCTCCGCTCTCATTTATGAAGCCGCACGCGTTCACAGCATAATGGTGAGTTCTCCTGCGGACTACGCGGAATCCTGCTCCGCCATGGCCGAAGAAAACGGTCTTGTATACTGCCGCCAAGGCATGAACGCTGTATATATCCCCGACGACAACATCTCCCCTTATGTGGTAACGTCGGAACTGAACAACTCCGAAGACGGCACCTCGCTCTTCCTCAGCTGCGGAGAGGGTATGGAGGATTTTGCACGCGTTGTTATCATGTATCTGAGCCAGAACAAGTACGCCGTACTCCATCCCACAGAGCTAAGACCCTATCTGTAATCTGCGACAAGGCCGCGGGAAAGTATTCCCGCGGCCTGTTTTTTGCAGTTAATGTGAACATTCTGTAAAAAATGCCTTTTTCGCTTTGACTCAACCGTAATTTGTAATATACTTAATAAACTAACATACCAGACCGTTTCAGGGAGAAATAATTATGCTCAAGCTTAAAAGCATCAAAAAGGATTACACAGCCGGCACCGGCACCGTTCAGGCGCTCAAAGGCATAGACCTGCAGTTCCGCGAGAGTGAATTTGTCGCGATTCTGGGTCACTCCGGCTGCGGCAAGACCACCATGCTGAACATCATCGGCGGTCTCGACCACTATACCAGCGGAGACCTCATCATAAACGGCCGCTCCACCAAGGACTTCAGCGACAGCGACTGGGACACCTACCGCAATCACTCCATCGGCTTCGTATTCCAGAGCTACAACCTCATTCCTCACCAGAGTGTTCTCGCCAACGTTGAACTCGCGCTTACTCTTTCCGGTGTGAGCAAGGCCGAACGCCACCGCCGCGCCGAAGAAGCACTCACCAAGGTCGGTCTCGCCGACCAGATGAAAAAGCGCCCCAACCAGCTCTCCGGCGGCCAGATGCAGCGCGTCGCCATCGCCCGCGCACTTGTCAACGACCCCGACATTCTGCTCGCAGACGAGCCCACCGGCGCTCTTGACAGTGAGACCAGCGTTCAGGTCATGGACATTCTCGCAGAGATCGCCAAGGAAAAGCTCGTCATCATGGTCACCCACAACCCCGAGCTTGCCGACACCTATGCAAGCCGCATCGTTCGCCTCAAGGACGGTCTGATCGTGGATGACACCATGCCCTTTGACGGAGTTGAAGAGCAGCCCTCCGCGCTCGATGTGCGTCAGAAAAAGCCTTCCATGAGCTTTTTCACCGCATTTGCCCTCTCTATGAACAATCTGATGACCAAAAAAGGCCGCACCATACTCACCGCCTTTGCCGGAAGTATAGGCATAATCGGCATCGCGCTCATTCTCTCTCTGAGCAACGGCATCAACACATATATCAATCAGGTTCAGGAGGACACCCTTTCAAGCTACCCCATAACAATCGAGGCCGAATCCATTGACATGGGGGCCATGATGGTCTCATTTATGGGTACCCACCAGGAGAAGGTGGAAGGCACTGTCCGCGAGGACGACCGCGTTTATTCCTCCACCGTCATGTTCGATATGATGGACGCTATGATGAACGCCGAGACCCAGACCAACAATCTCCGCGATTTCAAGGCCTGGCTCGACGAAGGCGGCGGCGAAATCGACGATCTCGCCACCATACGTTACGGTTACGACATATCCTTCGACGTCTACACCGAAGACCCCGAGGAAAACATAGTCAAGAGCGATGTTATGTCCATGATGCAGGAAGCCATGAGCACCATGTACGGCGGCGATTACTCCAGCTTCTTCAGTTCCTCCCTGGGCGCCATGTATGAGGGCATGGACGTATGGCAGGAACTCATGCCCGGCGAGGACGGCGAACTCATCGCCGAGCATGTGAAAGGCCAGTACGACATCGTTTACGGCGAATGGCCCTCGAGCTATGACGAAGTCGTGCTCTTCATAAACGAAAACAACGAGGTCAGCGACCTCATGCTCTACGCTCTCGGCTACATCTCCAACGAAGACATGACCGATGTTCTTGAAAAGGCCATGAACGGCGAAAACATCGATATGGAGATACATTCCTGGAGTTTTGAGGAGCTGTGCGCCACCAATTTCAAGCTTATCCTCCCCTCCGAATACTACCGCTATGACCCCGTCAGCGGCGGATATACCGACATGTCCCTCACCGACGCCGGTATGGACTATCTCTACAACAGCAAGGATGCGGGCACCAATCTCAAGATCGTCGGCATTGCCCGACCCAACGAGGAATCCTCCGGCGGCATGGTTACCGGCGCAATCGGCTACACCGAGGCACTCACCACCTATGCTATTGAAACGACCGAGAGCATGGACATCGTAAAAGAGCAGATGTCCGACGAGAGCATCGATGTTTTCACTGCCCTGCCCTTCCGCACCGACGATTATGTCGAACCCACCGCAGCGGAAAAGACGGACAAAATCACCAGCTATCTCTCCGATCTCAGCGCCGCAGAAAAGGCTGCCGCCTATGTCGACGTTTCCGCGCAGGCTTCCGACGACTATGTTGCCGGCGTCGTTGACCAGCAGATGGAGGGCATGACCCGTGAGACCATCGAGGAAATGATAGTCCAGCAGTACGCCGGCGAAATGGGTGTGGACGCATCCACCATCTCCGGATACATCGCCGAAATGAGCGACGATGAGCTGTTTGGCATGGTGCGTGAAGCTATCGCCGCCTCCGTCCGCGAGCAGTACGCCGAGGCCGTGAAGACCCAGATGTCCGCCATGAGCCAGGAGCAGTTGGCCGGTATCATGGACGTTTTGCTTGCAAACGATGAAACCGCCATCGCCTATTCCGGACTCACGCCCTTCACCGAAGAACAGTACGTCTATCTCTATGACAACTATATGCCCCCTGTGGTCAGTGAAGCCAGCTTCGACGAGAACATGGATCGCCTCGGCTACGTTGACATGAAAAGTCCCGCCAACATAAGCATCTACGCCAGCACCTTTGCCGAAAAGGATGTCATCGCCGAACGCATTGAGGAATACAACGCCGGTGTTGACGAGGAAGACAAGATAAGCTACACCGACTATGTTGCTCTGCTCATGAGCTCCATAACCGATATTATCAGCGGCATCAGCTATCTGCTCATTGCCTTTGTTTCCATCTCTCTCGTCGTTTCCTCCATCATGATAGGCGTTATAACTCTTATTTCCGTTCAGGAACGCACCAAGGAGATCGGCATTCTCCGCGCCGTCGGTGCAAGCAAGCGCGACGTCAGCCGCGTTTTCAACGCCGAGACCATGATCGTCGGCTTCAGCGCCGGACTTGTGGGTATAGCGGTAACTCTGCTGCTCATAATCCCCATCAATGCCATACTGCTCCACTTCACCGGCATTGAAGGTCTCAAAGCAGCTCTGCCTGTTCAGGGCGGCGTGGCGCTCATAATCATCAGCGCCTTGCTGACGCTTGTCGCAGGACTTATCCCCTCCCGCGTTGCAGCCAAAAAGGATCCCGTTGAGGCTCTCCGCACAGAATAAACCGTTTTTCCCGATGTCGGCATTTGCTTGACAGCAAATCCCGACATTTTTGTATCTATCCGCGCCAAATAGTTTTTGATTTTTACAGCCTGCTGTGCTATAATCCAGACAAGAGATCAATTTGATCCCCAAAGGAGGATGAGTATGAATAAAATCATAACCATTAGCCGCGAATTCGGTTCCGGCGGCCGCGAACTCGGCAAACGCCTCGCCGAGGAGCTGCACTTCGCCTATTATGATCGCGAAATAGTCACTGCCATCGCCCACCGCAGCGATCTCGCCGAGGACTACGTAGGCCAGATCCTCGAAAACCGCATTATGACCTATTACCCCATCACCGTCGCATCTTCCTTCGCAGCAATGCCTCCCACCGACACCCTTCAGTATGTCAACCACAGCATCTACAGCGCCCAGAACGATATCATTCTTGAACTCGGTCAGAAGTCCGACTGCGTCATCGTCGGCCGCTGCGCAGATTACATACTCGAAGACCACAATCCTTACAACATTTTCGTCTACGCCGATATGGAGTCCCGTCTCGCCCGCTGCCGTACAAAGGGCGGCAAGGACGCCGAGCTGAGCGACCGCGAGCTTCAGAAGAAGATCCAGTCCATCGACAAATCCCGCGCCCAGTACTACCGTTTCTACACCGGCCGCACATGGGGCGACAGATACAACTACGATCTTTGCATCAACACTTCCGGACGCGACATTTCCGAGCTCGCAAAGGCCATTGCGCACACCATAAACCGCGTACACGACTGATAATTTCAAACAATAATCATAACCACCAGTAAACTGGTGGTTTGAGTAGCCCCTGGAAGGGGCAAATACAGGCTTAACCCCTAAAAGGGGCACTGAAAGTTTGACACCGCATTACCATCTCAGGCCGCCGCTAAAGCGGCCTGCTTTTTATGCCTTCTTACTCTTGCCACCCGTAAACGGGTCATAATATTCTTTTAATGTTGATATACATAAGAGATAAATTTTACACTCTTTTTGTTTATTTATTTCCCCCGCAGATGCTGTGTACCCACTGGACAAAGGTGCCGGTGGAAGTGCCCTCAGCGTCGCCGTGACCCATGGCCCATACGAGGGAGTAATCTACGCTCATGGCTCCCGCCATCAGAGCGGACATGGCAAGGTTGTAGGCAACGGTGAAAGAGGTGTGCTCGTCGGCGGTGCCGTTTCTGGTGCGCCAGTGGTCTGCAAAGTCTGCGTCCTGCTCGCCATTGGCGGTGTCCAGCATGATAGCGGTGGCATTCATAAGATATGTCTGGTTTGCAATGTCTTCACGCTTTGCCTGCTCTATGTATTCGTCCACCACGGTGGCTTCGAAGCCCTCCATGGTGGCGTACTTATCATAGTTAGTCTCCAGAACGGCGGCAACAGATGCGCTGAAATGGACGGCCTTCTCATCGGCAGCGCCAAAGGCGTCGTTCTCGGCGCTCATATCGAAGGTGTCAAAGCCGGGAATATCCTTGTTGCGGGCAAGGCCGGTGCCATTGAGGAAGCCGGCCATATCGGTGACAGAATAGCTGCCGTCCCCGTTTTCGGCAAGCCATGAGGAGGTGTTTTCATAGCTGCCGAGGAAAGCAGCGAGGCTGTCGTAAGTGGTAGACTCGCCGCCCTTACCGCCGGGGCCTCCGGGACCCTTTCCCGCGGACTTGGTATAGCTGAAGCTGCCGTCGGCCCCGGTGCTGTCGGATATGAGGGCGTTGAGAGCGGCGGACATATTCTCAAGCATCTGAGCATAGAAGCTGCCGCTTCTGGGGTCGGGAGTTCCGTCCTCGCCAAGGTCGAAGCTGAGGGTTTCGCCTTCTTCATTCACAATGCCGAGGGAGTTGATATACCGGCAGTAAGCCACGGCAAGGTCATCCTGCAAAGCCAGCTCAAACTCGCTGAAATCACCGCCGCCACCAAACATACCGCTAAAGCTTGTTGCACCGCTGTCATAGCGCATCCACGCATAAGCCATATCGGCGTTTTCAATGTCGGCTATGGGGCAATAGCACATACAGCCGAAAACATCATCATTTAT
>JAZOBQ010000124.1:0-5343 GCA_045596005.1 Oscillospiraceae bacterium | reverse complement strand
AAACTCTCTGCCAGTCGCCGACGAAAGCTGCGATTTGCTGCTCAATGTGTTCGCGCCCAATGATGACGCGGAGTTTCGCCGTGTGCTTAAAAAAGGTGGAGTGCTCATCAAGGTGATGCCGCTTGAGCGACATCTTTTCGGCCTGAAAAAGGCGGTGTATGATTCGCCGTATCTTAACGGCCCTGCCGTCTATTCGCCCGATGGCTTCGAAAATGTGTGCCGCAGTGAGATACGCCGTATGCTGCAGCTCGAAAGCAGCGAGGACATCATGAATCTCTTTATGATGACGCCTTACTATTATAAAACCGGCAAAAGTGACCAGGAAAAGCTTGCCCGGCTCGATTTTCTTGAGACCGAGGCGGACTTCGCCGTGTGCGTGCTGCGCAGACTGTGACAAAAAATACCTTGCTATTTCGCCTTTCATAATGTAAAATAGCAAGGCTGTATGCTTCCGTAGCTCAGCAGGATAGAGCATCCGCCTCCTAAGCGGAAGGCCGTGGGTTCGAATCCCGCCGGGAGTGCCACACCGCCGCGGACTTGGCATAGTCCGCGGCGGTGTTTTTGTTTTTAAGATAAATAAAGCTTTTGCTTTGTGCCACATAGAAAAAAGGCAGGGATAAATATGAAGCTTCTTATTATAAACCCCGGTTCCACATCCACAAAAATAAGCGTTTTCGACGAATACGACGAAGTGTTCGAGGAGAGCGTTTTCCACGATGCGCCTGTGCTGCTGCAGTTCCCTCATGTCAACGGACAGGTGCCCTTCAGAAAACAGGTCATCATTGATATACTGAAAAAGCACGGCTTTGAGCCCGGCGATATAGACGTATATGTCGGGCGCGGCGGCGCTGCCTATTCCCAGCGTACCGGCGTGACCTACATAGACGATACCCTGTATAAGGACACGCTGGAGGGCGTGGGCGGAAGCGAACACGCGGCCAAGCTGGGTGTTATGATCGCATACGCGATGTGCAGGGAATACGGCGGCGAGATGTATACGCTCAATCCCACAAATATTGACGAATACAACGACTATGCCCGCCTCACCGGCATAAAGGGAGTTTACCGCAACGCTCAGGCTCACCCGCTCAACCAGAAGGCCATCGCCGAAAAGCATGCTGAGAGCATGGGCAAAAAGTACGAGGACTGCAACTTCGTCGTCGCCCATATCGACGGCGGCATCACCATCAACGCCCATGACCACGGACGCATGACCGACGGAAACGTCGGCGCAGGCGGCGACGGCGCATTTACCCCCACCAGAATAGGCAGCGTTCCCGTGCTGCCCCTCCTCGACTATATCGAGGCACATTCCATTCAGGAAGTGCGCAATATGTGCTCACGCTCCGGCGGCTTCGTCTCCTATTTCGGTACTTCCGACGCTAAAATTGTTCACCGTCTTGTGGAGGAAAATGACCCCAAGGCCGTTCTGGTCTGGAACACCATGATATACCAGTGCTGCAAGCAGATAGGCGCGATGAGCACTGTTCTGGAAGGCAAGGTGGACGGCATACTCCTTACCGGCGGCCTTGTGAGATACGCCGACATAGTGGAGGGTATTCGCCGCCGCTGCGGCTGGATAGCGCCCATAAGCGTTTATCCCGGCGAGATGGAGCAGCAGGCGATGGCCTACTCTGTGCTGAAAGTGCTGCACGGCGAGGCCGAGGCCATACGCTATCCCGGCAAGCCTGTCTGGGAAGGTTTCCCCTTTATAGACGACTGATATACCTCCGGCACAATGATGCAAACTACAAAAAACAGCGGGGTGATCGCTTGAGCGGTTATGATTTCACGATACGTACGAAGGCGGATCTTGCAAGCGCGGTGGAAACATACGGCTTCGTGCCCCTGTTTTCAAACTCAATACCCGGCTTCTCGGCGGAGGAGCACGCAGCTCCGGAAGTCTGGTATTCTCCCGGCACCGCCGACTGGAAAATATGGGACTGGAAGGGTGAAGTGATCGTCGACACCGGCTGCGCCTACGGCAAGTTTTTTGAAAACAAGGCCGTGTTTATCAGCCGCGAATGGTTCACCGATTTTGCCAACTACCGCCGCGACGGCTACGACTTCGACGCAAGGTATGACGACGGTCTGGCGCAGTTCAGGGACAAGGAACTCTATGAGCTGCTCGATGCGAATGCGCCCATACTTTCCAAAGGACTTAAGCGCATTGGTAACTACTGCAAGGGCGGCAGGAAGGGATTCGATACCATAATTACCCGGCTGCAGGCGCAGTGCTACGTGCTGACAAGCGACTTTGTCTATGAACGGGATAAAAACGGCAAAACCTACGGCTGGGGCGTGGCGGAATATACCACGCCGGAAAAGCTTTTCGGCAAGGAATTTGAAGATGCGGTCTACCGAAGAACTCCGGAGGAATCCTACCGACGGCTACTGGAGCATTTATGCTCGCTGTTTCCGGATGTGGATGAGAGCATGATACGGAAAATACTGAAATAACGAAAAATAGAGGAACGCTGATCAATGCGTTCCTCTCTTTTACTTTGTTGGATTTTTTTATTCCCGTTCGCTCAGCAGACTCATCAGATGTGTCCTGCCGACGGCGAGAACGGAGACAAGGGCACCGAGCAGATAGCAAAGTGCGAAAAGTGCGACCGCCCACAGCCAGACGAAACCGCCTGTGACCGCCCATAGCGCTGCGAAGCCGAGCACACAGCCGCCGAGACAGAGCAAAGCCTGTTCAAGGAAAAACGAGAGGAAAACCCGCCCGCGGCTTGCACCGAGACCGCGCAGTATGGCAAACTCCATGCGCCTTGCGTTGACCATCAGCCAGGAGATGATGAAACCGAGCACTCCCATGAGTGCAAAGAGCACAGGGAACAGCAGGCGGCTGAAGGAAATGTAGCGGGCAAGTCCGCCCACCGTTTCGACAAAGGAGCGGTCAAAAAGCAGAACAGTCGTGCGGTTGCTTCTGAGCGCATCCACGCGCGAGAACTTCTCGGCGCTGAGATAGTCGCGCAGCTCGTCGAGCTGAGCGGCGTCGGAGAGTGTGAAAACGCAGGTGGAGAAGCGGGTGTGGAAGAAGAAATACTTGTCGCGGTCAAGATTGGTGAAAAACTTGAGGTCGACGCGCTCTCCGGAGGGCAGGATATCCTCCTCGCCCCTTATCCAGCTCTCATCGCACCAGAGCGTGAGAGGGGCGTATATGTTGGCGTCCGCCCCGGACTGACGGAAAGAGCCGACCGCGCGTACCGTTCGCGTGCTTTCCCAAATGTCCGAGTCGATAATGTAGCGGAAACTCAGAACGAATTCATCGCCCAGCTCAAGTCCGAAGCGCTGCATGATGGAATCGGGCACGAGGCAGGGGATTGTGTCCGGCTCTTTTTCTGCTTTCAGAAGAGTGCCGGAGCGGAAATGGTTCATCGTTTCGAGCACGGAGGTGCAGGCCTCGGGGTCTGCTAGGAAACTTTCGTCCCAACCGGCGAGCCACTCTACCTCCGGAACGCCGGAATAGATGAATTCGGGTGCCGCCTCAAAGCCGTTGAGAGCGACTATTTCCGGTTGCTCGCTTATCCATGCCTGCCTCGTCTCCTCGGCGAAAGAGCCGGTGCCGAAGGGGGGCATATCCTGATAGAACCAGTAGTTGAATCCGCGCGAGACGCTGATATCCTCAATCATGCCGCTTTTCCACAGCGTGCGAGCGTTCTCGGTGGAGACCACGATATCGGTGCTGCGGCGTCCGTTGGTGCTTACTGCCCGACCGGAAATTTCAGCGTCGCGGTACAGCGCGTCCATCTGTTCGCCCCAAGCGGCGGAGGCGGAGGCGAGAATGCCAAGAAAAATGCTGAGTACGAGTGCGACAGTGGGTACGACCGCGCTGCGCCAACCGCCTCTGCGTGCGGAGAGCATGGCAAAGCGCAAAGCGCCGCGAAGAACCAGGGAGGTGCCGCCCTTCGGCACACGGACGGAGAGTCGGCCGCGTTTGGGAACGGTTTGCTTTCGGACAAGGCGGAGGAAAACGTAGCAGAGCACGAGGCTCAGAATGAATATGAAGGCGAAAGCTGCGACGGCCGGCCATATGGGCGTTTCGCCAAGTCCGGCAGCTTCACGCACGATGCCGACGGTACTTTCGCTGTAGCGGCTGTCAACGGCGTACATCTCCGTTGCGGCGGCGAAGGCCAGTTCGACGATTCGTCCGAGAGCCGCACCGCCCAGAGCGGCACCGACAGCAGAGGCGATACCCGAGATGAGCACAGCGCCGCTGAGCAGCCAGAGGCTTATCTTGCCGCCGGGAGTGCCGAGGGAAACGAGGACGTTTACGGTCTCTTTCTGACGTCCGACAAAGAGGTAGGCAAAGAGGAAGACGACGGCGAGCGCGCCCATTGCAGAGGCCAGCGTCACCGCGGTTGCGGTGCTTCGCATGGTCTCGAGCGGCTCGGCTGCGGAGGAGTAACCCTGGTCGAAGAGTGTTACGCGCATTCCGTCGGGACAAAGAGCCTGAATTTGCTCGACAGTCTCGCGCGCGGAGGCGTTATCCAGAACGGCGCGGCCTATTGTGTAGCCGAAAAACTCTCCGTCGAAACCGCCCTCGGCGTCACTCAGCCATACATAGCCGTAATAATCCTCGGGCATGGTAGAAATGCCGACGACATCAAGCGTGCGGGAAAGACCGTTTTCGCTAACGTCGAAGCGGTCGTAGGACGCGGAATCGAAGTAGCTTAGATCTATACAGTCTCCAAGTCCGATATCCATGCGACGGGCAATGTCGCCGCTGACGACGCAGACACCCTCCTCTCCCGCGGCGGGGAAGCGGCCGGATTCGAGGCGGAATATGTCCTGCTGAAATGCCTCGAGCGAGGCAATATCGGAGGAGGCCTCCACGGTGACGAAATTGTTGGCGCGGGAATAATAGTCCGCGTATTCATAGAATATGGGGGCGATCTCCTCGGTCTTGCTGTCCTGATAAGGGGGCGTTTCGCAGCCTTCATAGAAATCCGTTATTGCAAAGCGCAGGTTGGAGGTTGGACTTTCGACAAACTGACCGTGGAGCACATAACGGCGGCCTTTTTCGGGTACAAAACCGCTGTCGCCCGCTTCGATTATGATGGCCTTGGTGCCCTCAAGATCACGGGCATAAAGGATTTGGTTGGTGATGGCGGTGTAGCCCTGCAGCACATCGCCGTAGTATTCGTAGCTGTCCGTTTGGCTGTGATATGTGAGACTGCCGTCGGAAAAATCAATGCCGGAGCTGAGCAGCAGCTTTTTCTCGTCGCCGTCGACATATTCGAGAAATGCGCCCTTGGAGGCAATATAGGTTTCGGGAAGTCCCTCCTCACCGAGACTGACCCAATTGCCGTTGGACTGGTCGATATAGTTGTAAGA
>JAZOBQ010000123.1:0-14804 GCA_045596005.1 Oscillospiraceae bacterium | reverse complement strand
GACGGCAGCGAGCATCTTCTGCACGGCATAATCCGCGAAGGCGGCGGTCAGGGCGCGAAGGTGCTGCGCGACAATGGCTTCAGCGACGAATTCGTAACTTCCCTCGTGGAAAAATACGTCGGCCGCGGCGATGCAGGCGCTTCCGTTCAGGGTCTGAGCCCCCGCGCAAAGCGCATCATAGAGCTGGCCATAGGCGACGCAGGCAGACTCGGCCACAACTTCGTCGGCACCGAGCATCTGCTCATGGGTCTGCTGCGCGAGCACGACAGCGCCGCGGCAAGAATAATCGCCGGCACCGGCTGCGATCTCAACAAGCTCTACACCGACATTGTAAGCTCCTTCGCTCCGCGCGCCGACGCCAAAAGCAGCGCAGCCGCCGGAAAGACGCTCTCCGGCACCTCCCGCCGCACCGACACCAAAACCCTCGACCAGTATTCCCGCGACCTCACCGAGGCGGCACGCCGCGCCCAGCTCGACCCCGTTATCGGACGCGACAGGGAGATACGCCGCGTTCTGCAGATACTCTCCCGACGCAGCAAGAATAATCCTGTGCTCATCGGCGAACCCGGCGTGGGCAAGACCGCCGTCGCCGAAGCTCTCGCCCAGCGCATCGCCATGGGCGACGTGCCGGAGGATCTGCGCGGCAAGCGCATCGTCAGCCTCGACCTCACCGGTATGCTCGCCGGTACAAAGTACCGCGGCGACTTCGAAGACCGCATCAAAAACGTTCTCCGCGAGGTGCAGAAGGCAGGCGACATCATCCTCTTTGTAGACGAGCTGCACACCATCATGGGCGCAGGCGCCGCCGAGGGCGCAATTGACGCCGCGAATATACTCAAACCCGCACTCAGCCGCGGCGAGGTGCAGATGATAGGTGCGACCACACTCGACGAATACCGCAAGCATATCGAAAAAGACGCCGCACTCGAACGCCGCTTCCAGCCCGTCACCGTGGACGAGCCGACCGCGGAGGAGAGCGAGGCCATACTGCGCGGTCTGCGTGACCGCTACGAAGCTCACCACAAGCTGAGTATCACCGACGAGGCCATCGAGGCCGCGGTAAGACTCTCCGACCGCTATATTTCCGACAGCTATCTCCCAGACAAGGCCATCGACCTCGTCGACGAGGCCTGCTCCGCCGTGCGCATGGAGACCCACACTCCTCCCGAGGAGCTCAAGACCATAGAAGCGCGTATCGCCGCCCTCGCCCGCGAAAAGGAGGAGGCGGTAAAGAGCCAGGATTTCGAGGCCGCCGCAAGGCTGCGCGACCAGGAAAACGAACAGCGCGAGGAGCTTTCCGCTCTGCGCCGCAAATGGGACATCCACGAAAACGGCCACCGCCGCAGCGTGAACGCCGAGGATATCGCAAAGGTCGTCAGCCTCTGGACGGGCATACCCGTACGCAGTCTCACCCGCGACGAGAGCGAGCGGCTCATGCAGATGGAGGACATACTCCACCGCCGTGTCATCGGCCAGGACGAGGCCGTTTCCGCCGTTGCCCGCGCCGTGCGCCGCGGACGCGTGGGACTCAAGGATCCCCGCCGCCCCATCGGCTCGTTCCTCTTCCTCGGCCCAACCGGCGTCGGCAAAACCGAGCTTTGCAAGGCGCTCGCCGAGGCCGTTTTCGGCGACGAGGACGCGATGATACGCCTCGATATGTCCGAGTTCATGGAAAAGCACACCGTGAGCAAGCTCATCGGCTCGCCTCCCGGCTACGTCGGCTATGACGAGGGCGGTCAGCTCACCGAAAAGGTGCGCCGCAAGCCTTATTCCGTCATTCTTTTCGACGAGATCGAAAAGGCCAACGAGGACGTTTTCAACATTCTCCTGCAGATAATGGACGACGGTCACCTCAGCGACAGCCAGGGTCGCCGCGTCAACTTCAAAAACACCATCATCGTCATGACCAGCAACGTCGGCGCAAAGCTCATCACCGAGCGCAGACAGACTCTCGGCTTTTCCGCCGCCGATGAGGCCGAAGCGGACACCTCCGCACTCGTTCTCGGCGAGCTTCGCCGCGCATTCAAGCCGGAGTTCCTCAACCGTATCGACGAGACCATCGTCTTCTGCCGCCTCAGCAAAGAAAACATCCGCTCCATCGCCCGCAATCTCGCGGACATCTCCGCGGCGCGTGTCGAGGCCATGGGCATCGGACTTGAGATAAGCGAGGAGGCCGTCGAACTGCTCGCAGAGCGCGGCTACGACAGCGTTTACGGCGCGCGTCCCCTCCGCCGCTGCATCCAGAGCATGCTCGAAGACACCGTTGCCGAAATGGTGCTCACGGGCGCTCTCGCCGAGGGTGACAAGGCCACCGCGAGCGTCCGCGACGGAGAAATTTTCGTGGAAAAGACCGATTCGACAAAAGCTCCCACCGACTGACAGCCTTCGCTATTTACAAGTTTGGGAAAATGGTTTATTATTTGATCACAGCTTATCCAATTGATCGGTATGAACTAGTCGTTGGATACCCAGCTCATATCTTTATCCCACAACCCTTTGCGGGCCGAGAATCTCGGCCCGCACTTTTTATATATAACAAAACCGCCCTCTCCTTTTGCGGAAAGGGCGGTGTTGCCTATTCAGTAAAACATTATCCTTATCCCATCTGCGCCAGCATTTTTTCCACCGCGAAGCTCAGGGAATTTATCATCATGTGGAAAGCTATGGGCAGCCAGATACTGCCGCTGCGCTCATAGGCCCAGGTCAGCACGAAGCTCACGGGGAGGTACTGCAGCACATAAATCAGTATCGTCCAGTCTGCTGCGGCGACGGCGTACTGCCAGACATGGTAGAGCGCAAACATGAGTATGCTCAGCACATAGGCAGCGACGCGGTTTTTGCCGCGGATATTGCCGAAGATGACGCCGCGGAAAAGCACTTCCTCCACGATGGGCGCGGCAAACACGGCAACCGCCTTGATCGCGCCGCCGCTCTCAAGGGCGAGCTGGCCGATTGCGAGGTCATTGGGATTATCCACGCCGTTGGTGACGGCAAGCACGATGGCATTCACGCCGAGGCTCAGCACATAGTCAAGGCCGAGCGCCATGAAAAATGTGAGGATGCAAAAGCCGAGGCGGTCGAGCAGATTGTCGAAATGCGCGCGGAGATAGCTGAAAAACACCGTGAGCACCAACGCCATTCCAATGCCGTAGTACACGAGATTGACCGTGCCGATATCGTCAATGCCCCACATCGGAAGCAGGGGCAGCAGCAGAGGCAGCACGAAAATATGTATGGGCAGATAGATAAGACCGATAATTGTCTGCGCTCTGCTCATTTGGTTTTCAAAGGGGAAGGGAAGTTTTTTCATCAAAGCTCAACTTTCTTTTTAAGGTCATACAGGGCTGCCATGGCCTCGAGCGGGGTCATGGTGTTGGGGTCAAGACGGCGCAGGGCATCGCGCACCTCGTCCGCTCCGATATCGAGGAGACTGATCTGATCGCTTTTAGCGCTTCTTTCCACGCTGGGGGCAGCGCCCTCGCTCTCAAGCTCGCGCAGATAGGTCTTTGCCTTGGCGATGACGCTGTCGGGCACACCGGCTATCTTCGCGACCTCGATGCCGTAGCTGTCGTCAGCGGCGCCGGGGACTATCTTGCGCAGGAAAATCAGTTTGCCGCCCTGCTTTTTCGCGGTGATGTTGTAGTTTCTAACGCCCGGAAGGCTGCCCTCGAGGGCGCTGAGCTCATGGTAGTGGGTGGCGAACATGGTTTTCGCGCCGAGCTTGCGCTCATCGGCGCAGTGCTCGAGTACCGCGCGGGCGATGGCCATGCCGTCATAGGTGCTCGTGCCGCGGCCTATCTCGTCGAGAATGAGCAGGCTCTTGTTGGTGGCATAGCGGAGGATATTGGCCATCTCGCTCATCTCCACCATGAAGGTGGACTGTCCGGCGGCGAGATCGTCGCTCGCGCCGATGCGGGTGAAAACGCGGTCGACAATGCCTATGGTGGCGCTCTTGGCAGGCACGAATGAGCCCATCTGTGCCATCAGCGTTATTATCGCGGTCTGGCGCATATAGGTGCTCTTACCGGCCATGTTGGGGCCGGTGACTATGGCGACGCGGTCGGCGCTGTCGTTGAGGAAGGTATCGTTGGTCACGAAAAGCACGTCCGGCTGCGCCTTTTCGACGACGGGATGGCGTCCGCCCACGATATGCAGGCTGCGGCTGAGGTCCACCTCCGGCATGCAGTAGCCGCCGCGCACGGCGACTTCGGCGAGCGAGCAGTAGCAGTCCAGCTCCGCAACGGCGTCCGCCGCCTGCTGTATCCTCAGCACCTCGTCGGCAACGGCGATGCGCAGGGTGTTGAACAGCTCATACTCCAGCGTGGCGAGGCGGTCACCGGCAGACAGCAGGGTGTTTTCGAGTTCCTTGAGCTCGGGAGTGAAGTAGCGCTCGTTGCTGACAAGGGTCTGCTTGCGGATATACTCCTCGGGCAGTTCGACTTCTCCGGCAGAACGGGGAACATCGATATAATATCCGAAGACCTTGTTGTAGCCGAGCTTGAGCTTCTTTATGCCCGTGCGCTCGCGCTCACGCTCCTCAAGAGCGCGCACCATCTCGGCGCCGTTATCCCGCACGGAGCGGAGGTAGTCGACCTCCTCGTTGTAGCCGGGACGTATCATGCCGCCCTCGCGGACGGAGAAGGGCGGGTCGAAGTCGATGCAGCTGTCTATAAGCTCGAAAAGCTCGCCGAGTGTGTCCATGCCGGCGATATCCGCGAGGGCTCGGCTTTTTGCACCCTCGAGTATGCCGCAGAGTCCGGGCAGCGCGGCTATGTAGTTGCCGAGCGCGCGCAGGTCTTTGGCGTTGGCCGTGCCGTAAACGGCCTTGCCGCCGAGACGGCGCATATCTCCGATATCGCGCAGACGGTAGATAAGCTCGCTGCGCTTGACCGTGTCGCCGAAAAGCTCCTCGACCGCGGCGAGGCGGCGGCGTATGGCGGTGGGGTTCAGAAGCGGACGCTCCACCCAGCTTCGGAGCATTCTTCCGCCCATGGGAGTCTTGGTCTGGTCGAGCACCCAGAGCAGACTGCCCTTTTTCTCGCCGGTGCGCAGCGATTCGGTCAGCTCAAGATTGCGCAAAGTGGTGTAGTCGAGCTCCATGTACTTGTTTTCGGAGAAAAGCTCGACGGAGGAAATGTGGCTGATGTCAAACTTCTGGGTCTCTATGATGAAGGCCAGCAGCGCGCCCGCGGCGCAGACGGCTCCCTCCTCCCCGGCGAAGCCGAGGGCGTCCACGCTTTCGACCTCGAACTGGTCGCAGACGCGCATGGCGGAGAGCATATAGTCGAACTTGTCGCCGCCGCGCTCGAGCATAGCGTCGAGCCGACGGGAGAGAAAGCTGTTTATCTCGGCGTTTTCCCATGCGCCGGGACTGAGCACGGCCTCGCGGGGTGAAAAGCGGCCGAGCTCGTTGACGATGTGGTTCACCGCATCGTCGCGGAAAGCGCTGACGCAGAATTCACCGGTGGAGATGTCGGCAAAGGCCACGGCGCCGCTGCCGCCCTCAAGATAAACGGAGGCGAGGTAGTTGCTGCGGCCTTCCTCGAGCATACTGCTCTCGGTGACGGTGCCGGGGGAGATTATGCGCACAACGTCACGGGTGACAAGTCCTTTTACAAGGGCGGGATCCTCCATCTGCTCGCAGATGGCCACCTTGTAACCCTTGGCGATGAGGCGGCCGATGTATGCCTCGGCGGAGTGGTAGGGCACGCCGCACATGGGCGTCTGCTCCTCCACGGGTTTGCCTCTGTCGCGGGTGGTCAACGCGAGGTCAAGCTCGCGCGAGGCGGTCTTTGCGTCGTCGTCGAACATCTCGTAGAAGTCGCCGAGGCGGAAAAAGAGCAGGCAATCCTCATGCCGCGCCTTTATTTCGTTGTATTGCTGCTTCATGGGGGTGATTTCCGCCATGCTGGATTCCTCCGTTTGTTGGTTTTGTGTGTGAGGGGGTGTTTCAAATAATATGTTGATACGCTTTCGTAGGGAAGGGTTTTTGCGTCGCACTAATGTATGCATAGGCGGCCATTGCTGTCAACCGCGGCGCGCCGAGTCGTCGCGCCCTACGCTTGGGCGATTATTGTACTGCCTTCAAACTCCTGCGACGGGATGTCCGGGAGGCCGTCCCCTACGCTCACGCCCTTGGTGCAGAGCCGGATTTTACAAGCGGCGGGATGAGAACATCCCGCCCTACGACGCAGCGCCGCCTGCTGCGGTACCGGGGGTGAGATTATTGTATATCTCCGTTTCCCGGATTTTCGCAAGCCCTTATCTTACTTTCTCTTTGCGCCCTTCTTTTTGGGAGGGAACTTTTTGTCGGTCAGTGCGTTCACGGTGGGGATAAGCGCGACGAGGCACACGAGCTCGAGTGCGATCTGAGCCCAATAGGCCGTCATATTGCCCTTGAACACGACGAGGAAAATAACGGCGCCGATCGCAAGAATGATCGCGATGAAAAAGCAGACCGCTCCGGCTGTGCGCTGGACATAGTTCCATATCTCCTCGCTCTCCTTCGCCCTTTTGGTGGGGAAGCAGAAGCTGTCGTTATAAGTGGGCTTGCCGACATAGAGTTTGAATGCGTAAACAAGGAAAATCACAGGGACGAGAAACTGCCATACTGTTGAGCTCATTTTTATTCCTCCAATTCGCCGAACAGCGCCCATGTGGTGCTGTCGGTAATTTTTACATTTCTGAACTGTCCCACAAGCTCGGGAGAGCCTTTCATGTGGACAAGTCTGCCGCCCTTGGTGCGGCTCGTGATGGGATATTCCTCGCCCTCCATATAGCCGTCGATAAGCACCTCGACCGTCTTTCCGACGTATTCGCTGTGCTTAGCAAGGCTCAGGCCGTTGGCGAGGTCGAGGAGCTTATCGAAGTTCACCTGCTTCTCGGCGCGGCTCATCGGGTCGGGCAGTGCCGCCGCCACGGTGCCAACGCGGGGAGAGTAGATAAAGGTAAACATGCTGTCATAGCCGACTTCCTCGACAAGCTTGAGGGTGTCTTCGAATTCTTCGTTGGTCTCGCCGGGAAAACCGACGATCATATCCGTGGTCATCACAAGGTCGGGCATATACTCCTTGGCAAGGCGCGCCTTGGCGAGATATTCGCCGGAAGTATAGCCGCGGTTCATGGCCTTGAGCACGCGGTCATTGCCGCTCTGGACAGGCAGATGCAGATGATGGGCGCATTTTTCGCACTCGGCCATGGTCCTGAAAAGCTTTTCCGTCGCATCCTTGGGGTGGCTCGTCATAAAGCGGATGATGAACTTTCCGGGAATGTCGTTGACCATGCGCAGCAGGTCGGAAAAGTCCACACCGAGACCGAGATCCTTGCCGTAGCTGTTGACGTTCTGACCCAGAAGCGTGATGTCCTTATACCCGGCTTCAACAAGCTCGCGCACTTCAGCGACGATGTTCTCCGGCAGACGGGAGCGCTCGCGTCCGCGCACATAGGGCACGATGCAGTAGGAGCAGAAATTGTTGCAGCCGTACATGATGCTGACCCATGCCTTCACGCCGCGGTCGCGCACTCTCGGCTCGCCCTCGGTGACGCAGCCGTCATGGGGAGCGGTGGCGAAAACGCGCTTTTTCTTCGTGAGATAGCGCTCCAAAAGCTCGGGGAAACGCCAGAGCTCGTGCGGGCCGAAGCAAAGCGACACGATGGGGTAGGAGTGCTTGACCTTGTCGGACATATGCTCCTGCTGCACCATGCAGCCGCAGATGCAGATTATCTGCTCGGGTTTGGCCTTTTTGGTGTGGTTGAGCGCGCCGACGTTGCCGAGAATGCGCATCTCCGCGTGCTCGCGCACGGCACAGGTGTTGATGACGATGATGTCCGCCTCAGCCTCCTCGGAGGTGAAGGAGCAGCCCATCTCGGCGAGGTAGCCGCGGATGCGCTCGGAGTCGCTCTCGTTTTGCTGGCAGCCGTAGGTATCCACAAAGGCCAGCATATTTTTGCGTCCCTGGGAGATGAAGCGGTTTTTAAGTTTTGTGCAGATCTCCAGCTGGCGAAGAATGTCCTCGCGCGGGATCTCGATTCTTTCGTAAGGCATAGGTTTTGTGTTCCTTTTTTGATTTATTGTGGCACTTTTAAAGGCTCCCCAAAGCAGAGGCGACCGCTACAAATATCGTGGATTTATTCTAACAAAGTATTATATCATTTTCCTGTAGCCTTTTCAATGGATATGTAGTATAATACAAACTGGATTTATGTCTGCATTTTTCAAGATTTCCAAACGGAGGTAGTTCACCATGTCCGTTATAAATATACTCTCCCCCCATGTGGCCGACCTCATCGCCGCGGGCGAAGTTGTCGAACGCCCCGCGAGCGTCGTAAAAGAGCTTGCGGAAAACGCCATAGACGCAGGAGCGCGGAATATCACCATCGAGATCGCCGGAGGCGGCATGAAGCTCATCCGCGTCAGCGACGACGGCTGCGGAATGAGCCCCGAGGACGCGGGCGTAGCCTTCCTGCGCCACGCCACGAGCAAGCTGCGCGACGAGCGCGGACTTGAGCCCATCGCGACCCTCGGCTTCCGCGGCGAAGCTCTCGCCGCAATCTCCTCCGTTTCCCACATCGAACTGCGCACCCGCCGCGCCGCCGACAGCGATGGCACTCGCGTTACGCTCTCCGCAGGCGATATTGACGAGATGGGCCCCGTCGGCTGCCCCGTCGGCACGACCATGACGGTCAAGGACCTTTTCTACAACACACCCGCCCGCCTCAAATTCATGAAAAGCGACCGCACGGAGACCTCCGCCTGCATCAACGCCGCGCTGCGCTGCGCCCTCGGTCACCCCGGGGTCAGCGTCCGCATGATACGCGACGGCGAGGAGGAATTTTTCTCCCCCGGCGACGGACAGGCCAAAAGCGCCGTCTACTCCCTGCTCGGACGCGAAATGGCCATGAACTTTCTCGAGTGCTCCGGAGAGGACGAGGGCGTTTCCGTCTCCGGCTATGTCTCCGCTCCCCACGCCTGCCGCGGCAATCGCGCGATGCAGTTTTTCTTCATAAACGGACGCCCCTTCCGCTCGCTGACCGTTCAGGCCGCGCTTGAGCAGGCCTTCAAAAACAATATGCTCTCCGGTCGTTTCCCCGCCTGCGTACTGTATATCACGCTCTCCTTCGGCAAGGTGGACGTCAACGTCCATCCCACCAAGAGCGAGGTCAAGTTCAGCGAGGAGAAAAAGGTCTTCGACTGCGTCTACTACGCCGTACTCAGCACCCTCGGAGCCGCAAGCGAGGCCAAGACCGCGGAGATAAGCCTCTCCGCCGCAACGCGCAAGGTCGCCCAGCCGAGAGCGGATTTTTACAAGCAGATGAGCGCGGAGGAATTCAGGAAAACTGTAGGGCGCGACGGCTCGGCGCGCCGCCAATCCCCCGCACCGGCCAAAACTCTCATCGAAAAAGCAGCCGCCCCCGTCCAGACCAAGCTGGACATGCGCGCGGTGACCAAGGCCATATTCGGCGGCGAGGAAAAACCGCTGCCCCCCAGAGTGGAGGCTCCCACAATAGTCCTCCGCTCACCCGAACCCGAATATAAACAAAGCCGACTCGTGCCGAAGCCGGAGATACCCGTCATAAAGGCTGACGCGGAAGCTAAGGCTGCCGTTGAAAAAACCGTCTCCGCGGCGGTGAGCGACACTCCCACCGTGCCGCAGACACCAAAAGCAGCCGAAGTCCCTGAAGTTCCTGACTTCCGCCTCATCGGCGAGGCTCTCGACACCTACATAATCGTGGAGAGCAAGGGCGCTCTGCTGCTCATAGACAAGCACGCCGCCCACGAGCGCATGATCTTCGACCGCCTCCAGCGCGAGCGCGATGTCATGAGCCAGGGCCTGCTTATGCCCGTCACATGGCGTCCCGACCCCGCGACACTCGAAAGCCTCGAGAAAAACGCCGCCGCGCTTGAAAAAGCAGGCTTCGAGATCGAGCCCTACGGTCAGCAAAGCGTGATAATCCGCGCCGTCCCTGCCGACACCGAGGGCAGCGAGATAGCCATGCTCGAGGAGATACTCTCCACCATGGACTCCGGTAAATACGAAAATCCCCTCGACAGCATTTTCCACACCGTCGCCTGCAAGGCCGCCATCAAGGCCGGCTGGAAGACCGAGCGGCGCGAGCTTGAGGTGCTCGTTGAGAAGGTCGTCAGCGGCGAAGTGCGCTATTGTCCCCACGGCAGACCTGTCTCCGTCGCCCTCACCCGCGCCGAGCTGGACAAGTTTTTCAAAAGGATAGTCTGAATTATTCGGCGGGGTGTGCTCACCCCGCCCTACGACGGCGCGGCAATGTTCCATGACGCAAGCTCAGCTCCTCATAGACGCAAAAAAGGCGAGCTTTCAGAAAGCTCACCTTTTTGATGCAATTGAGGTTTATTTTCTCTCAAAGAGAATGCCCAGAGTTTTGGGGCCGCAGTGGTTGGAAACGGTGCAGCCGGCGCGGGTACGAAGAATTTCACCGAAATCGTGATACTTCTTCACCTCGTCCTCAACAGCCTGCAGCTCCTCGTCGGTAAAACCGCCGGAATTGGTGATAAAAATGCGCTTGGTGTCGATATCCTCGCGGCCTTCAAGGCGCTCGCGCACATACTGGATAAGGCACTTGCCGATTTTTCCGCGATACTTCTTCGCAACGCCCATCGCGCCGTCAACGACCTCGATGCAGGGCTTGAGACCCAGCAGGTTTGCGCCGAGAGCGGCCACAGCGGAGCAGCGTCCGCCCTTGTGGAGATAGTCCACGCTGTCCACCACAAAGCTGGCCTCGACCTTGCCGCGGCGCTCGTTCACGGCAGCAAGTATTTCCTCGCCGCTCATGCCCTGTTCGGCCATCTCGCAGGCGTCGATTATCTGAAGACCGATGCCGGTGGAGAGGTTTGCCGAGTCAACGGGATATACATTGCCGACTTCCTCGGCTGCGATGCATGCGTTCTGGTAGCAGGAGGACATGGAAGAGGAGATGTGGAAATGCACAAGCTCGTCGCAGGTCTCAAGCTGCTTCCGGAAAAAGTCTATGTAATCGGCCACGGATATGGCGGCGGTGGAGCCGAGAGTTCCTCCGGCCGCTACATTTGTGTAGATATCCTCGGGCACGATGTCGACACCGTCGCGGTGCTCTTTTCCGCCGAGCATAACATAGAGCGGCAGGATTTCAAGAGCATACTTTTCTCTCAGTTCCGGAGAGAGGTCGCATACGCTGTCGGAAGTGATTTTTACTTTCAAATTTACGCACATCCTTAATATAGATTTGTCGCAATGGAAATTATACCACATTCACCCTGTATATTCAAGTGGCGTGTTAATGCGCCGCGAAGGAGCTCATAAATGTCAAAACGAGTTATAGTTATCACCGGCCCCACAGCCACGGGCAAGACCGCCCTGAGCGTGGCTCTCGCCAAAGCCATAGGCGGCGAGGTCGTATCGGCCGACAGCATGCAGATTTACCGCCGCATGGATATCGGCACGGCCAAGGTCAGTCCCGACGAGGCCGCAGGCGTGCCACACCACATGGTGGACGTCGCCGAGCCGGACGAGGCCTTCTCCGTATCGCGCTGGGTGGACATGGCCGCCGAAAAGTGCGAGGATATCCTCGCGCGCGGAAAAATCCCCATCATAACGGGCGGCACCGGTTTATATATCGACTCCCTTCTCTCCGGGCGCGACTTCGCCGCCGCTCCGGACACGGACGAGAAGCTGCGCGAACGGCTCAGCGCCGAATATGAGGCCATCGGCGGCGAGGCCTTCCGCGAGAAGCTGCGCGAAGTTGACCCCGAGCGCGCCGAAAAGCTCCATGCCGCGGACAAAAAGCGTCTGACCCGCGCCATGGAGGTCTATCTGCTCACAGGCGAGACCATCAGCGCTCACGACGAGCGCACCCGCGCCCTCCCTCCGCGCTATGACTCGCTGCGCTTTGCGCTCAGCTACGAAAACCGCGACGCGCTCTATGAGCGCATCGACCGCCGCGTGGACATCATGGTGGAGCAGGGTCTTTTCGGCGAGGTCGAAATGCTCCTGCAAAGCGGTCTCAGCGAGGGCTGCACCGCCATGCAGGCCATAGGCTACAAGGAACCGGCCGCCTTCTTTGCAGGAAAGCTCAGCCGCGAGGAGGCCATAGAAAAAATCAAGCTCGAATCCCGGCGCTACGCCAAGCGCCAGCTCACATGGCTGCGGCGCGACAGCGGTCTGCACTGGATAATGCGCGACGGCGTTCCCGACGCGGCAAGCCATGTGGAGGAAATAATTCGGCTTTGGAATGAGTGAGCAAGGGCGAGCCGATGAGTCCGCCCACGGGCGGCTGATGGCCGCCCCTGCGAACATACCACAGCTTTTGCAGCATATCTTGCGGCGCGCCGGGGTCGGCGCGCCCTGCGGACGAAAAACGTACATCGGCACAGCAGCTCCTCCGGCGACGAAAATAGAACGCGCCTCCTTCTTTCGACAGTTTTCCCCCCTCCGATGCGTGTAGAATATCAAAGACCTCAAAAAAATATTCTACATACGCGGCGGTAAAGGGCGAAGCGCCCCCTCCGCGGGAAGGAGACAAAAAAATGCAGAAATCTCAGAACTTTCAGGACGCTTTCCTCAGCGCTGCAAGGCGCGAAAAGGCACCCCTCACGCTTTTCCTCATGAACGGCTTCCAGCTCAAGGGCATAGTGCGCGGCTTCGACAACTTCGCCGTTCTGGTGGACAGCGAGGGTCGGCAGCAGATGATCTACAAGCACGCCATATCCACCATCTCGCCTATGAAAGCGCTCAAACTCAGCGACGAGGAACAGTGAGCCGCCCCGGCGGCAGCGCCTGCACCGCGGCGATAGCCACGCTGCTCGCCCTCACCGTTCTGGCCTACGCCGCGGCAGGTCTCGGCTCCGCGCTCGAAAACTCGCCGCGGCGCAGCACAGTCAGCGCAAGGCGCGTTGTCAGCGGCTTTTCCGCCGAGGGCATCGTTATACGCGACGAGCTTCCTCTCGAAGGCGGCGCTGCACCCGAGGGCATGAGGCTCGGCGCCGGGGACAGCATGGGCGAGGGGCTCTCCGCCCCGGTTTCCGGACTCTATTTCTCCGGATGCGACGGCTATGAGCATCTCTCACCGGAGGACATCTCCACCGCCGATGCCCCGGGCATCTCCGCGCTCATAAACTCCGCTCCCGGAGAGATCGCCAAGGGCAGGCTCGTGACGGGAAAGTATTGGTATTTCGCCGCGCTGCTGCCCTACGGCATATCTCTCGAAGTGGGGGACACGCTCTCGGCGGACTTCGGTTCCGGAGAGATCCGCTGCCTTGTCCACGCGGCGGGCGAAGGCTTCGCTGTCCTCCGTATGGACACAGATATGGTCGCCCATGCCGCACTGCGGCACACGGCGGCAAAAATAATCACCGAAAGCTACAGCGGTCTTGCCATAGACCACGCCGCAGTCCAAAGCGAGCACGGCGAAAGCCGCGTCCGTGTTCTGACGGCAGGCCGCGAGGAAATAAAAACAGTAAATATAATCTTCACCGCTCCCGATTTTCTCCTCGTCGAGGCCGAAAACGAGCCGGGCGCCCTGCACGAGGGCGACATCGTGCTCATCGGCGGTGAAGCCAACGAAGGGAAGACAGATAATGAGCATAGCTGAAAACATCGCACTCATCCGCCGAAATATAGACAAAGTGCGCCCCGAAGGCGGCGTCACGCTCGTGGCCGCGACCAAGATGAACGACGCCGAGCGCGTCCGCGAGGCAATAGCCGCCGGAGTGGATGCCTGCGGCGAGAACAAGGTGCAGGAATTTCTGGAAAAGGACGCTCTCGGCGCTTATGAGGGCGCACCGAAGCATTTTATCGGACATCTCCAGCGCAACAAGGTGAACAAAATAGTCGGCCGCGTCGACCTCATCCAGAGCGTGGACAGCGAGGAGCTGCTGCGCCTCATAGACCGCAGAGCCCTCGCACTCGGCATAGTTCAGGACATTCTCATCGAGATATCCATAGCCGGCGAGGAGCAGAAAAGCGGCATCGCGCCCGATGAGCTGCCCGCGCTGCTCGCCTTTGCCTCCGGGTGCAGGGGGCTGAGAGTGCGCGGACTGATGTGCGTGCCTCCGGTGCAGGAAATTCCCAGCGAAAACAGGCTTTATTTTGCCCAAATGAGGCAGCTTTTTGTTGACAATTCGACTAAAAAATACGATAATGTTTCTATGGACTTTCTGTCCATGGGCATGACCGATGACTATCTCGAAGCCATTGACGAAGGCGCCAATATGGTACGCATCGGCTCTGCGATTTTCGGCGCGAGAAACTATGGCGCGCCCACAGCCAAGGCTGAGCACACCGGAGGTTAAACATGGGACTTTTTGACGAGCTTAAGAAACTGACACGACCCTATGACGACGAAGAGGACGATTTTCTGGACGAGGCAGAGGAGATAGCCGAAGAGCAGCCTCAGGAAAAGCCCCGCGTGAATCCCTTCGCCGGTTTTTCCTTCGGCGGAGAAAAGGTCATCGAAGACGAGGAACCCAAGCCCGCTCCCGCAGCCAAATCCGGAAAGGGCGGCAAGGTCGTTTCCCTCGCCTCCGGCGGCAGCGGAATGCAGGTAGTGCTCGCAAAGCCCGAGCGCTTTGAGTCCGCGGCCGAGATCGCCGACCATCTGCGCGACCGCCGCGCCGTTTTGATGAATCTCGAGACCACTCCGAAGGACACCGCCCGCCGCCTCATCGACTTCCTCTCCGGCGTTGCCTACGCCCAGGGCGGCAAGATCAAGAAGGTCAGCTCCAACACCTACATAATCACTCCCTCCTCCGTTAATCTGATGGGAGACCTTATGGACGAGCTTGAGAGCACCGGCTT
>JAZOBQ010000122.1:0-5611 GCA_045596005.1 Oscillospiraceae bacterium | reverse complement strand
TATATAGGGACATTTGCGGGCTTGATGGCATTGAATGTCTAAGCTGCGCCGAACCGATGCACTTTGATTCAAAAGGCAAACTTATATAAAATGAAGAAAACACATGATGAATATATAAAAATATATAAGGAGCGACTTGGTTCAATCGAAGATTGCCTTGCGCTGATTAAAAGTGGAGATACAATTTGGAGCTCCAATAATTATAACGAACCCGCCACACTGTTTGAGCATCTGCACGAAATCGCATACAGGCTTGAAAATGTGTTCGTTTATAAAAGCAGAATAGGAAACTATCCTTTTATGACACTTCCGGATATGAACGGACATATAAATTTCGGAAATTATTTTTATGGTCCCAATTACGGAAAAGCTGAACAGCTTGGGAACTGCACCTATTTCCCGGTTGACTTGCCCAATTATTACCAATGCGCCTCATCGCGAAAAGAGTGGGACGTTTTCATGGCACAAGTTTCTCCCATGACTGAGGATGGAAAATTCTACATCGGAATGAATAAAACTTTTGAGCACGAGCTGGTCAACGAAGCGATTTCACAAGGAAAAAGAATTATTCTTGAGGTAAATCCGCGATTGACCTGGATGAATGGTTCTGCGTTCATACCGGTAGAAAAAGTTACACGTTTGGTCGAAGTGGACAGGCCGGAAGATGTGACTCCACCTATAATTTGTACTCAGGACGAGATCAACATTGGGCGAATGGCGGCAGACATTGTCAGCGATGGTGACACGATACAGATGGGCATAGGGGGGATCCCCAATGCTATAGGTAATTTCCTAACGAAGAAAAACGACTTGGGTCTCCATACGGAACAATTTACATCCTCTATGGCAGATCTTATAAAACAGGGCGTGATTACAGGCAAAAATAAAGTGTTCGACAAAGAACTTCATGTAGGTGTTTTCGCCGATGGAACGCATGAGCTTTACGAGTATCTCCACGAAAATTCGGCCTGCATTCTCAAAGCTGGTTCAGAAGTTGTAAATCCTTTTAATATTGCCCGACATGATCACATCGTGAGCATAAATACCTGCATTGAAATTGATTTGACGGGCCAGGTGTGTTCAGAGAGCATTGGTCCCCGTCAGTTTTCTGGATCCGGTGGAGGTTTTTGTTTTGCCTTAGGCGCCTATTATGCTGAACACGGCAAGGGGATCATGGCACTCACATCACGTACAAAAAAAGGCATTCCCAAAATCAAACCGCAGCTCACCCCCGGAGCTATTGTTACACATCCGAGAAACTATGTTGACTATGTAATCACAGAATATGGTTCTGTTCGATTAAAAGGTGCGAGTGTAAAAGAACGTGCTCAAATGCTTATTTCCATTGCTCATCCTGATGATCGCGATGCTCTAACAGCGGCAGCAAAAGCATTGTTTTATTTCTAATTATCAATAAAAAATGAAGGAGATTGCGATATCGTGAACGAGTCCCTTAGAGAGTCCAAGGCCAACGAGTTCGGTGCCCACACCTTGAATGCGAAGATCAATATTGCGGATGAAAAATACACAATGGGCGTGGACATCGGTTCCACAGCCTCGAAATGCATTATACTAAAAAACGGTGAAGAAACCGTTGGCAGCTGCATCATCGCCTCCGGCACCGGAACCTCCGGTCCCGGAAGGGCGGTGGCCGGAGCTCTCGAAATGGCCGGTCTTACGATGGAGGATATCTCCTGCGTTACCGCCACAGGCTACGGCCGCAACACCTTCGAGGGTGCGGATTATATAATCAGCGAGCTGAGTGCCCACGCGATCGGCGCCCACGCACTTTTCCCCGATGTGCGTACTGTTATCGACATCGGAGGACAGGACGCCAAGGCCATTCGTGTAAACGAGCAGGGCAAGCTTGAAAACTTCATTATGAACGATAAGTGCGCCGCCGGAACGGGCCGCTTTCTGGACGTAATGGCCAGAGTGCTCGAACTGGACGTGAGCGAACTCGCCGAGCGTGACGCTATGGCGGAGAGCGCCGTGCGCATAAGCTCCACCTGCACCGTATTTGCCGAGAGCGAGGTCATCAGCCAGCTCGCGCAGAATGTGAACATAAACTCCCTTGTGGCGGGCATACATGACAGTGTGGCCGTCCGCACGGCCAGCCTTGTAAGAAGGCTCGGACTTGTGGAGCCTGTGGTCATGAGCGGCGGCGTTGCCCGCACCGCCGGCGTAGTTCGTGCGCTCGAGGAGGAACTTGGCGTTTCCATCACCGTTTCCCCCATAACCCAGCTTGGCGGAGCCTACGGCGCCGCGATCCACGGCTGGAGAAAGATCAGCTGAAAAATAATTATTGGCCCACGAATATTCTCGTGGGCCAATACTATATCTGGATTTTTTATGCTCAGAGCGAAATGCCCTTGAGCCATATGCTTATGAAGCTGTCCATCTTTTCCTCGATGGAGTAGCTGCCGTTATTTCTGGACCAGTCGGTGCATATACCGCGCAGGGCGAGAAGATACAGCTCGGCGAGTTCGGCGGGATTGAGGTCGGTGGCGATGTCGCCGGCGGCCTGACCCTCGCGCATCACATCCTCGAGAAAGAGCACGCTGGAGCGTTTCTGACCGCCGAGGTCGGTGTTGGAAGGCTCGACGGAAGATATGAGCCGTGAACGCTCGATTCCGTGGGAATGAACATAGTTTGCCCACTCCGCGGCAAAACGGCGCAGCTTTTCTATGGTGGAAAGCTCGCGTATGCAGGGGCAGACTTCCGATTCCAGATATTCGTCTATGAGTCCGAGCAGTCCGACGAGCATATCGGACTTTTTCTCGAAATAGTGATAAAAGCTGCCGACGGATATCCCGGCGGCCTCGCATATCTCGTTGACGCTAAGCTCGTCAAAGGGTACGGAGGCTATGAGCGGTATAACTGCTTCAATGATTTCCGAGCGGCGGCGGAGCTGTTTTTCCTTGACTTTTGACATTTTGCCCTCCCAAAAGGCTGTTTGCTTAAAGCTCAGCTTATGCTCTCATTATATCACATAAGACAGGAAAATCCACATTTATTATTGACAATTCGAGAATGGACTATATAATAAATATTAGAATTGATTCTAATATTTTCGACTTATAAAAACAGTAAAGGAGTGGAAAAATGAGCGAGACCCTCGAAAGAAAGCCCGCTAAGATAATCCTGCGCGAGCTTCAGGACAAAATCGCCCAGGACGCCTGGGACGCAAAGCAGCGCGGTGAGAAGGTAGGCTGGTGTGCATCCAACTTCCCTCAGGAGATCACCACCGCCATGGACATCAAGGTGGTTTACCCCGAGAACATGGGTGCCGCAGTCGGCGCCAAGGGCGGCGGACTTCGTATGTGCCAGCACGCCGAGGATATGGGTTATTCCTCCGACCTGTGCTCCTATGCCCGCATCAACTTTGCCTATGCAGACCTCAAAAAGTGCGAGGAGCTGGAGATCCCCTTCCCCGACTTTCTTTTGTGCTGCAACAATATCTGCAACTGCATGATAAAGTGGTATGAGAATCTGGCTCTGGAGCTGGACATTCCCCTCATACTCATAGATATCCCCCACCTCGATGCCATGGAGTGCGACGCTGACCGCGTGAAATATATCCGCGCCCAGTTTGACGACGCCATCGCCCAGCTCGAGGAACTGACCGGCAAGAAGATGGACTATGACAAGCTCCGCTCCGTCATGGAAGTCTCCCAGCGATCTTCCCAGGCCTGGCTCAAGGCTGTTGACTACATGGCCTGCGAGCCCAGCCCCTTCAGCGGCTTCGATATTTTCAACAACATGGCTGTTGCCTGCGTCGGACGCGGCACCGTTGAGGCCGCCGAGGCCTTTGAGGCTCTGGCCGAGGACTACGAAGCTCTCGCAAAGGAAGGCAAGAGCTCCTTCAAGGGAGAGGAGAAATACCGCATCCTCTTCGAGGGTATCGCCTGCTGGGCAAACCTGAAGTACACCTACAAGACCCTGCAGAGCCGCGGCATGAACCTCACCGCATCTGTCTACGGTCCCGCATTCAGCTTCCTCTACAGCAATCTCGACGAGCTGATGGCAGCATATTCCTATGTTCCCAACTCCAACTGCTTCGAGCGCGAGCTCAAGCTTCGCGTGGATGACGCCATCAAGAACAAGGTCGATGGCGCTGTGTTCCACATGAACCGCAGCTGCAAGCACTGGAGCGGCACTCTTTATGAGATGGAGCGCCAGTTCAAGGAGATCACCGGCGTTCCCACCGTCTGCTTCGATGGCGACCAGTCTGACCCCCGTGTCTTCTCCGAGGCTCAGTATGAGACCAGAGTTGAGGCGCTCATGGAGATCATGGACGAGAATAAGCGTGCAAAGGAGGCAAAGGCAAATGCGTGAGCTTGAAAATCTGAAAAGTGTCTGTGTCTCTCCCAAGGCACAGATGAAGAAAGCTATTGAAGAAGGCAAAAAGGTAATAGGCGTAATGCCCTATTTCTGCCCTGAGGAGCTTGTGTATGCCGCCGGCATGCAGCCCATCGGCCTCTGGGGCGCCGAGATGCAGGCAAATGAGTCCAAGCGTTACTTCCCCGCATTTATCTGCTCCATCCTTCACACCACCCTCGAGATGGGTCTGCGCGGCGAACTCGATGAGCTCAGCGGCATCATGATCCCCATCTCCTGCGACAGCCTCAAGGGCATGGGCGCAAACTGGCAGTACGGCGTAAAGACCGTGCCCGTCATCAATGTCGCCTACGCCCAGAACCGCAAGATCGCCGCCGGCGATGAGTTCTCCCTGAGCCAGATCCGCAAGGTCAAGGCTCAGCTCGAAGAAATCTGCGGTCATGAGATCAGCGACGAGGCAATTGCCGAAGCCGTAGCTGTCTATAACGAAAACCGCGCAGCCATCTGCGAGTTTGCCAAGGCTGTGGGCGAAAAGCCCGGCCTCATCTCTGCTGCCGACCGCTCTGCCGCCATCAAGGCCGGTTACTTCATGGATAGAAAAGAGCATACCGCCGCTCTGAAGGCGCTGACCGAGCAGGTCAAGGCTGCCGAGAAGCCCGAGTGGAAGGGTCTCAAGGTCGTCACCACCGGCATCATCGCCGATTCTCCCGAGATGCTCAAGATCTTTGACGAAAACGGCATCGCCATCGTCGCCGACCAGATCGCTCAGGAGTCCGTGGACGCCCGCTATCCCACCCCCGTCACCGACGATCCCATGCTCGGCATGGCTCAGCGCTACGGCAAGATCGAGGGCTGCAGCGTTCTCTATGACCCCGTCAAGGAGCGCGGTCACCAGCTCGTCGAGATCGCAAAGGAAAGCGGCGCCGACGGCATCATCTGGGTCATGACCAAGTTCTGCGACCCCGAGGAGTTCGACTATGTTCCCGTCAAGCGCATGGTGGACGCCGCCGGCATCCCCCTCCTCGCCATCGAGATCGACCAGCAGATGGTCAACTTCGAGCAGGCCAGAAACGCAGTTCTGACCTTCTCCGAGATGCTTGGCTGAAACTGATATATAATAATAAAAATAGCGCCGGGTCTTGTGTGACCCGGTGCTATTTTCGTGTGGTAATAGGAATTTGCCATCCGCAGGACGGGGTGACCACGCCAAAACGGGCGACCGATGGTCGCCCCTACATTCACGGCTTTGGTGCACAGAAACAAACGCTGC
>JAZOBQ010000121.1:0-9297 GCA_045596005.1 Oscillospiraceae bacterium | reverse complement strand
GGTAAGGAAGTCGTTGTTGCCGGCTACGGCTGGTGCGGCAAGGGTGTTGCCATGCGCGCCAAGGGACTTGGCGCCCGTGTTATCGTCACAGAGGTCGACCCCGTCAAGGCCATCGAGGCATACATGGATGGATTTGAGGTCATGACTATGGATGAGGCAGCTTCCAGAGGCGATATCTTCTGCACCGTTACCGGATGCGACGGTGTTATCACCGAGAGACACTTCGCAAAGATGAAGGATGGCGCTATCCTTACCAACGCAGGCCATTTCGATGTTGAAGTTGACGTTGCGGGATTGAAGAAGTATGCAGTCGACAGCTATGAAGCCCGCAATAATATTGACGCCTACGTTCTGCCCACAGGCAACACCGTTTACCTTGTCGGAGAAGGCCGTCTTGTAAACCTTGCCGCCGGCGACGGTCATCCCGCCGAGATCATGGATATGAGCTTCGCCATTCAGGCTCTCTCCGCCAAGTATCTTGCCGATAACCGCGGCAAAGTTCCCGTGGACGTTATTGCTGTGCCCGTCGAGACTGATAAGGCGGTTGCTTTCAAGAAGCTCGAGACTCTCGGCATCACCATTGATACTCTTACCGACGAGCAGAAGGAGTATCTCGGTATCTGAGCCGAAACAGGCTGGTTTAGCCTGTTAAAATAATTCCCGGGGAGGTGCTATTCATGGAAGATATCGAGATCATCGAGGAGATGAATGAGGAATCCATGGACTTTGAGACCCGACAGGAGCAGAAGCTCGAGGAAATGCACGAGCTTCTGAATGAAAAAAAGATGAAGGCGCTTCGTGAGCACCTTGAAGCCAGCGATGCATTCGACGTCGCAGAGTTTCTCACCGAACTCGAGCCTCAGCAGATGATAAAGGTATTCCGTGTGCTCAGCAAGGAGCACGGAGCCGATGTATTTGCCGAGTTGGATGTGCCTGAGCAGGAGTATATCATAAATTCCGTAACCGACGCTGAGCTCGGTAACATTCTTGAAGAGCTTTATCTGGACGATACTGTGGATATGATGGAAGAACTGCCCGCCAATGTGGTGGCCCGTGTCATGCGCATATCCACGCCCGAGACCAGAAAGCTTATTAATCAGTATCTCAACTATCCCGAAAATTCCGCCGGCAGCATTATGACCGCGGAGTTTATCGATCTTAAAAAGTACATGAACGTTAAGGAATCCTTTGCCCGCATCAAGCGAATCGGCGCGGACAAGGAGACCGTTTACACCTGTTTTGTCACAAGTGCAGATCGCAAGCTTGAGGGTGTCGTTACTGTAAGAGATCTGATAATGGCGAATGATTTTGACATTATTGAGGATATAATGAATGATGTCATTATTTACGCCACGACCGAGGATGACCAGGAGGATGTTTCCACCATGTTCTCGGACTATAACCTCCTTGCCATTCCGGTTGTTGATAAAGAACACCGTCTCGTCGGAATTGTAACTGTTGACGACGTTATGGAGCAGGAGGCCACCGAGGACATCGAACTGATGGCCGCAATCACGCCTTCGGACAAACCCTATTCCCGCACTCCTGTTACGGAGATATGGCGCAACCGACTGCCATGGCTTATGCTGCTGATGCTTTCTGCCACCTTTACGAGCATGATACTGACGTCATTTGAGGATGCGCTTGCAACTCAGGCTGCGCTTATAGCCTTCATGCCGATGCTGATGGGTACCGGAGGAAACTCCGGAAGTCAGGCATCAACAGCGGTTATACGAAGCCTGTCAATAGGAGATACTGAGCCGAGAGATGTCCTTTCCGTTGCGTGGAAGGAACTTCGCGTATCCATACTCTGCGGACTTTGCCTCGGAATCGTGAACTTCGGCAAGATGTTCTTGCTCGATAAGCTCATCCTCGGCAACAGCGACATTACCGTGATGGTTGCTCTCACCGTCAGCGCGACCGTATTTTTCGTGGTTGTGTTTGCAAAGATAGTGGGATGCACACTGCCTATGCTGGCTGAGAAGATAGGAATCGACCCGGCAGTTATGGCAAGCCCCCTGATAACTACAGTTACCGATGCGGTTTCTCTGCTGATTTATTTTTCGATCGCAAGAGTGCTGCTCGGTATGTAAATAAGCAAAGGAACAATTAATTTAATGGATCTCAGCAATCTTTTCAGTCGTATGATCGTCCTTTTTATCTACATTGTGGTAGGCTTTATTGCTGCAAAGGCCGGTAAAGTGGACGATGACACTGTTTCAAAAGTTAACAAAGTGCTGCTGTACATCGGACAGCCGGCGATGATCCTATCCTCGGTTCTTGATACGGAGCTGAATATGAGTATCGCTGACGTGGTTGAGCTGTTTTTGCTTGCCTGTGTGATGCAGCTGCTGCTTCTGATTTTCGCATGGATATTTACACCGATATTTGTTAAGAAAAAGTCCGACAGAGGTCTTTTCAAATTCATGATCGCTTTCGGAAATGTTGGCTTTATGGGTATGCCTGTTATTTCGGCGCTGTTTGGCCCGGACGCGGTCTTTATGTCCGCGATATGCATAATACCGTTTTTCCTTGCCAGCTACTCTATCGGCGTAATGCAGCTCAAAGGCAGGGCAAAAGGGGAGAAGATTGATTTTCGCTTTCTTCTCAATCCTGCGCTTGTAGCAACTTTTGCCGCGGTGATACTGTTTTTCCTCGATCTCCCTATCCCCAGAGAAGTGATGGATGCTTCTTCCGGACTTGCCGGAATACTGATACCCCTTTCCATGGTCGTTATCGGAGCAAATCTAGGAATGAGCCATATTTCGGAGCTTTTCGCGGACTGGAGAATGTATGCTCTCTGTTTTGTGAAGCTGATAGTCAGTCCCGTCCTCATGTTTTTTATCTGCCGTATATTTGTCAGCAATGAGATTTATCTTGGCATTCTGGTCGTCAGTGCTGCTATGCCTGTGGCTGTTCTTGCGTCCATGCTCAGTACGGAGTACGGCACGGATATACGCGTTGCGAGCAGAGGCGTATTTATGACGACGCTTTTGTCGCTTGTAACCATACCTGCGGTGCTAAGTGTGTTGTTTTAACTAAGTGTAAACTTTCGACATCGAGGGCTTTACTTTTCAAACCGACTAAGATATAATAAATCTGTTCGGTAAAAATGCCCTCGTAGCTCAGCTGGATAGAGCAATGGCCTCCGACGCCATGTGCCGCTGGTTCGAATCCAGTCGAGGGTGCCAAGCCAAAAGACCTTTTACCGCAAAAGTGATAAAAGGTCTTTTCAATAATCAGTGTTTTCCCTTTTTAGTATTTTTTCGGAGTGAGATAATGAACAAGACGTCCGCAAACGAAAAGACAAAAAGAGCATATAGAAAAACTTCGGAGACACAGAAAATTATTTTCAACAAGGCCATGTCTTTGATGAGCGAGAAAGGTTTCCAGGGAACAACGGTGCGTGATATCTGCGCCGAAGCCAATATACCCATCGGAACTTTCTATAATTGCTATAAATCAAAGATCGACATACTTAAGAGCATATATGAAGACGGCGACAAGTATATGCATGAGGCTGTTGAAAATGATTTTGAAGGCAAGAACTCTATTGAGAAACTGCATGTTTTTGCATATCATTATGCTCAGCTCAATGTGCGTACGGGCATTGATGTAATGCGCGTTCTGTTTTATCCTACGAACGAATGGTTTGCCGACACCCGCCCGATGCAGGTGCTGCTGCAGGTCATTATTGACGAGGGAAAAGCAGCCGGTGAGCTCAGAAACGACATAGATACCGAGGATATAGTCGATTATGTTTTCGATATTTTCCGCGGAGTATGTTATAACTGGTGTATCCATGAGGCTGATTTTGATATCTCTGCGCGTATGGAAAAACATATAGGCCTTCTTTGCGACGTTTTGAAGGCATAAATTTGTTTTGCTTTTAAAATCCCCGCGGATATTCTGCGGGGATTTCTTGTGGCAAACAATATCCCGAAAGGAGGGGCGAGCATGAAACACGAGCATGAACATGTACATGAGCATGAATACAAGCACGAACACGAACACACGCACCATGACCACGCAGAAGCCTGTGACGGCGAAGGACACGAGCATCATCACCACGATGACGGAAGCTGCTGCTGCCACCATCACGAAATGCAGCACCACCACGGTTTCGATAAAGTTATGATCGCACGACTGATCGTGTCTGCAGTTTTGTTTTTCGGACACGAGATATTTCATGACTTTCTGCATGAGCGAGAATACATTGAAATAATTCTGTTTGCTTCCGTAACTCTTATAGCGGGATATGACGTTATTTTTGAAGCTCTGAAAAATCTTTTCAGGCTCCAGTTTTTTGACGAGTATTTCCTTATGACCATCGCAGCCATAGCTTCGTTTATTATCGGAAATTATCATGAGGGCGCCGCAGTAATGTTCCTGTACCGAGTGGGACAGACTTTCCAGGAGTGCGCCATACGTTATAGTCGCAGAAAAATTGCCTCCGTTACCGGCTCTTACGGACCGCTTGGTGAAGACAAAGGTTCGGCAAAGCGCTTCATAACCCATTTTGCGAAGATATATACTCCTGCTGTGCTCATTTGTGCCGTTGTGATTTCTGTTGCGCTGCCTGTTTTCGGTAATGCCGAATTTTCCGACGCTGTTTACAGAGCACTTACTTTTCTTGTTGTTGCATGCCCCTGCGCAGTTGTAATTTCTGTTCCTATGGCTTATTTTGCTGCTATCGCAGCCGCGGCCGGAAGAGGTATATTCTTCCACGATACTCAGACTCTTGACAGAGTAGCCAAGGGTGAGCTGGATATCGACTTTGAAAGCGGTTTAGCTTCGGGTCTTGTTATCGTCGGGGGAGAGGAACGTTTTGCTTTGGCTCGGACGATAGCGGTTAAAGCGCGCACGATAGCCTTTGAAAACATTTGCGCCACTGTGATAGTCAAACTCGCAGTTATTATTCTCGGTGCTTTTGGCATAAGTTCCCTCTGGTTTGCTGTATTTGCCGACAGCGGTATCGCCATTTTACTGACGCTCAATTCGCTCAGAGCCTTCAGTGCAAGAGGCAAAGCTTGAATGAAAAAGTACCGGATTTGAAAAATCCGGGACTTTTTTTGTTATTCGTCATCCTTTTTGTAGAGATTCATGTATTCGTCGTAGCTCATCATACGGTCGATGATGCCGTCAGGAGTTATCTCGATTATGCGGTTTGCTACAGTCTGGGTGAGCTGGTGGTCGTGACTCGTGAAGATGATGTTGAAGGGGAAGGCGTCCATACCGTTGTTGAGTGCCTGCACGCTTTCAAGGTCAAGGTGGTTTGTGGGCTGGTCGAACATCAGGACGCTGCTGCCTTCGAGCATTATCTTGCTGAGCATGCAGCGTACCTTTTCTCCGCCGGAGAGGACGGAGACGTTCTTGTAGACCTCGTCGCCGGAGAATAGCATGCGTCCGAGGAAGGTGCGCAGATAGCTTTCGCGCTTGTCAACAGAGAACTGGCGCATCCAGTCGATGAGATTGTATTCGCAGCCTGCGAAGAAGTGCTCATGATCTTTGGGGAAGTAGCTCTGAGTGGTGGAAACGCCCCACTTGACGGTGCCTTCGTCGGGCTCCATCTCGCCTGCGAGGATCTTGAAGAGGGTGGTGATGGCGATCTCGTTTGCGCCGATGACGGCGATCTTATCCTCTTTGCCCATGATGAAGGAGACGTTGTTGAGCACCTTCACGCCGTCAACTGTTTTGCTGACACCTTCGACGAAAAGTCTGTCCTTGCCCGGTTCGCGCTCTGCCTTGAAGCCGACCCAAGGGTAGCGGCGAGAAGAAGCAGGAAGCTCTTCGACGCTGATCTTGTCAAGCAGTTTTCTGCGGCTCGTTGCCTGACGGGACTTACTCTTGTTCGCGGAAAAGCGGGCGATGAAGTTCTGCAGCTCTTCAATCTTCTGCTGAGCTTTTATGTTTTGGTCTTTAATAAGTTTCTGAATGAGCTGGCTGGATTCATACCAGAAGTCGTAGTTTCCGACATACATTTTGATTTTGCCGTAGTCGATGTCAACGATATGCGTGCAAACATTGTTGAGGAAGTAGCGGTCGTGGCTGACGACCAGAACGGTTCCATCGTAGTCCATGAGGAAGTCCTCAAGCCAGACAACGCTGGCGAGGTCGAGGTTGTTCGTAGGCTCGTCGAGCAGTATGATGTCAGGATTTCCGAAAAGTGCCTGAGCGAGCAGAACCTTTACCTTCTGACGGGGATCCATGGAGGCCATCTGGGTGTAGTGGAATTCGGTGGGGATTCCAAGACCCTGCAGTATGCGGCTTGCATCGGATTCGGACTCCCAGCCGCCGAGCTCAGCATAAAGCTCTTCAAGTTCGGCTGCGCGGATGCCGTCCTCATCGGTGAAGTCTTCCTTTTCGTATATGGCGTCCTTTTCTTTGCCGCATTCATAGAGCTTCATGTTGCCCATAATAACGGTCTCAAGGACAGGGTAATCGTCATACATGCTCTGGTTCTGCTTCAGTACGCTCATTCTTGCCTTGGGATCAATGTAAACATGTCCGTTCGTGGACTCGACTTCGCCGGAGAGTATTTTCAGAAAGGTGGATTTTCCTGCGCCGTTTGCTCCGATTATACCGTAGCAGTTGCCGCGCGTGAACTGAAGATCAACCTGATTGAAAAGTACCTGTCCGCCGTACTGCAGACCCAAATTTTCAACTGTTATCATTATGAATTCTCCTAAAAAGTAAATATTTTCATTATCACGAAACATTCTACCATAAATTGCGTCTATATGGTAGAATAATTTTGAGGAGGCGAATGAAATGCTGATGTTTATAAGTTCATTTGCTCATTTTCTTGTTGATGGCTTATGTATCTCCTGCCTTTTTGGACAAATAGCGCAGCACGGCGATATAGCGCTTGCTGTGCTCATCTATAATACTCTCGCATTTTCAACACAATGCATCGCAGGTCTTATCACGGATGCGACAGGGCGTTGGGCCAAGCTTTGCAGTATCAGCATGTTCGCTGTGGTGCTCGGTTTTGCGCTTCCTGTTCATTGGACGATAAAGCTTGTTCTTATTTCTCTTGGAAATAGTCTCTTTCATGTTACGGGCGGAAGTATGGTGCTAAATGAGAGCGGTGGGGAAGCGGCAAAACTCGGTGTTTTTGTCGCTCCGGGAGCCATCGGAGTGACGCTCGGCACGCTTTGGCCGGAGCTTAGGATATTTTTTGCTCTTGCACTTATCATCTGCGCTATTGAAATGTGGGCAATATCGATTCGCAAAAAAGACGATAAGCCTCAAAAATGTGCTGGTTCAGCTTATGAAACCAGAGTTCCTGTCTTGCTTGTGGTGCTGCTTGTTGTCGCCGTCGCGGTTCGCGCCGTAGGAGGCAGTGCTGTAAGCTTTCCGTGGAAAAGCGGAGCTTGGCTCAGCGTACTTATGACTGTGTTTGTGTTTGCAGGGAAAGCCGCAGGAGGATTTGTTTGCGACAAATTGGGCCCTGCAAAAAGCGCTTATTTCAGCCTGCCAATAGCGGCGCTGCTTATTGCTTTCGGATCGATTTGGGTGATCCCGTCGATTTTGGGACAGTTTCTGCTTAATCTGAGTATGCCGGTGACGCTCTGGCTGCTCTATAAAGCTATGCCTGATTCCCCGGGTTTTGCCTTCGGACTCGCGGCTTCAGCTCTCTGGCCGGGGACTATTGCGGGACAGCTTTTCTCATTGACCGGACCGGCTCTCTGGATATGCATTGTTATAAGTTTCATTTTTGGCTTGTTTGCAATTGTTTACGCTGAAAAAAGATTGAGGAGGATAAAGGTATGAAGAAACTTATTATGACCATCGCGTTTTATGTTTTTTGCGTTTTAGCGCTCAGCACCTATGCTTTCGCTGACGTTGCTGTCGCTCCTATGCTGATCACGATAGGGCTTATATATCTTCTCATTGCTGCGGTAATAATAATCGCTGTAGCGCTGATAATTAAGCTTGTTATCCGCATTGTCAGGAGCAGAAATAAATGATTTTGTTTTTATGTGCGCTTCTGACTGTGATAATAGAAACGCCGTGGATGTATCTCTGGGGACATAGAAAGCGCGATGAAGTGCTGCTAGTTGTCTGCGTAAATGTTGCATCGAATCTTTTGCTCAATCTTGGACTTAGCCTTGGCTTTTCCGGAAGGGAAGTCGGCGTGCTGATATACCTTTTTGAGGCTTTTGTAGTGGTGGTGGAATATATGGTCTATTCTCTCGCCTTCGGACGCTCTTGGAAACTCTTTTTCGTGACTTTGGGGGCCAATTGTCTTTCTTACGTACTTGGACTGATTATTTTTTGAAATAATACTTGACATTCCCCTTTGTGGACACTTTATAATCGAGGCAGAGAGGTGAGAAAAATGCGGATAAAGGATGTTGAGACCATCGTTGGTATCACGCGAAAGAACATACGCTTTTATGAGAAAGAGGGACTGCTTACACCGGGACGCAACAGCGAGAACAGCTATCGCGACTATGATGATGACGATGTGGCGAGACTGAAGCAAATTAAGTTTCTTCGTAAACTTGATATGCCTATAAGTGAAATTAGAGCCGTTCTCGAAGGCAGGTGCTCTCTTACTACGGCGGTGCAGCGTCATGGCATCAGCATTTCCGAACAGCGCAAAAATCTTCTCAGAGCCTATGAGATGTGCGAACAGATCGAAGCCGACGGAACTCAGCTCGCTGAACTCGACGCCGACGATTATCTCTACAGACTTGAAAATATGGAAAAGGAGGGAGCGGTGTTTTCCAACATCGTGAAAAACGACGTTATGAAAAAATACTTCGGACCCGTGCTCGGCTGCGCCATAGTTGTGGCCTTGGCAACTGTTATTCTCGGTCTTTTCCTGTGGTTCAACAAAAGCGATCCTGCTCCCGGATACATGGTAGCATATTTCTGCATTGTTTTCGCGATGGTTGCGCTTGGCACAATTCTCGCACTTTTGTTTAGGATCAAAGAGATAAGAAAGGGTGAAGAAGATGATCTTGGTAACTACTGATTATATCTCCGGAAAGGAACTGGAGATGCTTGGCATTGTCAAGGGCAGCACAGTCCAGTCCGTGCATGCCGGTAAGGACATAGGTGCTGCTTTCAAGACGCTGGTTGGCGGTGAGCTGACCGGATACAATGATATGCTCAACGCAGCCCGCGCCATGGCCACAAAGCGCATGGTCATGGAGGCCGAGGAACTCGGTGCCGACGCCGTTGTTGGAATGCGATATGCTTCTGCCGAAGTGCTTCAGGGCGCTGCCGAGGTCATTGCTTACGGCACTGCTGTGAAATTCCGCGATGATGACGATTTTATCTGAT
>JAZOBQ010000120.1:0-2433 GCA_045596005.1 Oscillospiraceae bacterium | reverse complement strand
CGGAGGCCTTCTGCGCGCGCGTGAGGTCGTCGCGGATGCGGTTTACGGTCTTGGTGGCGGTGACTCCGCCGTAGCCGATGGCGGCGTAGAGGTCGTCGATACCGGCGAAGGAGAGCTTTTTGAGCAGCGGCGCGATGACGTCGGCCTCGTTTGCCTCGGCGAGGGTGATGCCGTTGCGGCGCATTTCCGCGTCGAACATTTCCTTGCCGCGCACGATGTTTTCCTCGCGGCGCTCTTTTTTGAACCACTGCTTTATCTTGGTTCTGGCGGAGCCGGAGCGGGCGATGTTGAGCCAGTCGCGGCTGGGGCCGGAGGAGGCCTTGGATGTAAGTATCTCCACGATGTCGCCGTTGGAGAGCTTGTGGTCGAAGGGGACTATGCGTCCGTTGACCTTGGCGCCGACCATGCGGTTGCCGACGGCGGAGTGGATGTTATAGGCAAAGTCTATGGGAGTTGCGTTTGCCGGGAGGTTGATAACGTCGCCCTTGGGGGAGAAAACGAAGACCTCGTCGGCGAACATGTCTATCTGAAGGTCGGTGAAAAAGTCGCTGGCCTCGCTCGACTGCTGGTTTTCGAGCAGACGGCGCACCCAGGCGAACTTCTCCTCGTCGCCCTCGCGCACGCCGGACTCGCCGGACTTGTACTTCCAGTGGGCGGCGATGCCGTACTCTGCGGCGCGGTGCATGTCCCAGGTGCGTATCTGCACCTCGAAGGGGATGCCCTCCGAGCCGATGACGGTGGTGTGGACGGACTGATAGCCGTTGGGTTTGGGGGTGGACACATAGTCCTTGAAGCGTCCCGGCACGGGCTTGAACATATCGTGTATCTGGCCGAGGACGTTGTAGCATTCGCTGAGGTCGTCCACGATCACGCGCAGGGCGCACAGGTCGAATATCTCCTTGAGCTCGAGCTTCTGGGTGTACATCTTGCGGTAGATGCTGTGGACGTGCTTTATGCGGTGGTTTATGGTGCAGCTGATGCCCCATTCCTCGAGACGCGTCTTGATCTTGCGCTCCATGTCCTCCATGAATTTTTCGAGGACGGGACGGCGCGAGTCAACGGTGGTCATAATGGCCTTGTAAGCCGCGGGGTCGAGGTACATCAGCGAGAGGTCTTCAAGCTCCCACTTGACCGCCTGCATACCGAGACGGTGGGCGATGGGGGCGTAGATCTGCATGGTCTCCATGGACTTGCTGCGCTGCTTGTCGGGACGCTGATATTCCATGGTGCGCATATTGTGGAGGCGGTCTGCGAGCTTGATGAGGATAACGCGGATGTCGCGGCTCATGGCCATGAGCATCTTGCGCATGTTCTCCATCTGCTCGTCTTCCTTGTTGGAGAAGTTGACGCGCGTGAGCTTGGTGACGCCGTCTACTATTTCCGCGACGCTCTTGCCGAAAAGACGGGCGACTTCCTCGTCGGTGACGGAGGTGTCCTCCACAACGTCATGGAGCAGGGCGGCGACGATGGAATCCTCGTCGAGACCCATTTCGACCACGATGAGAGCGGCTGCGACGGGATGAGTGATGTAGGGAGAGCCGTCCTTGCGCTTTTGTGTGACATGGCTTTCTGCGGCGAGATCGAAGGCCGCGCGGATGCGGCCGAGGTCAACGCTCATGCCGGCCTCAAGTATTTTGTTTTTAAGCTGTTCGAAGCATTGTTCCACAACAGGTTCGAAAACGTTGGGCATGGAAAGTCTCCTCTTTTTTTCTGGAATGGTGAGTTTACTGCGTTACTTATTGCTGTGCTTCCGTAGGGCGCTCTTGCCCTCACCCCGCCGTGCCAAATCATGCACGGTACTGCTGTTTCGCTTTCGTAGGGGCCGGACACTGGCCGGCCCGAAATGTCGGACTTCGCACCGCACTTCGATATATGCCTCCTGCGGGTGACTTTTGTGATGGGACAAAAGTCACCAAAAGCCCACCAAAGAGGGAGTCCCCTCTTTGGAAACGCCCCGTGGTGCGCAGCAAAATCCTGAATTGTGCCACAAAATGACGATGGTGAACTGACAGCCTCAGCGTTTACATCCGCTCAGCCGCTGCCGCTCTTGGTGCCTGTTCGGCACCACCAAACCCGGCGCCCCTGCGGGGTAAAACCTTGCACAGCGGTAAAACCGTCGCACCGTCCGTAGGGCGTCGGGGCGTTAAGAAAATGTGCCGGTGACACATTTTTAGCCTCCGACCGCAGCGGCTATGCCGCGAGGAGGGGACTTCGTGGATGCGTAAATGCTGTGTATTCGTTCTACTGTGACCCCGGCGCGCCGCAGAATATGCCGCAAATCTGGATTTCCGACGCCTTACGACAAAAGCTTCAAGATCTCCGAATCCTCGAGATTGACCTTGCCCTTGTCCGGCTCGCAGCTGAGGGAGACGTTCTCCCCGTCAAAGCTCAGCGAGAGCAGGCCAAGCTCCTCGAAGACCTTGAGTCCGATGC
>JAZOBQ010000119.1:0-16863 GCA_045596005.1 Oscillospiraceae bacterium | reverse complement strand
GGCCTCGATCTCCTCGACGCCGAGCTTCTTGAAGACCTCGCAAAGCTGGGTGAAGGTCATCTCAACGCCCTTTTTGTAGGCCTCGTCGGCGGTGGCGGTAGCCAGAGCGCGCTGGAGATTGTCGTAGACGGGCAGGAACTTGCTTACGGTGTCCATGCGGACGTCGGTATAAATATTTTCACGCTCCTTTGCGCTGCGCTTGCGGAAATTGTCATACTCGGCCATGAGGCGGAGATAACGGTCGTCGGAGGCGGGAGCCTCAACCACGGCCTCAGCAGTGGGAGTTTCGGCAGTAGTCTCCTCGGCGGGGACTTCCTGCTTTACTTCCTCTTCGGGAGCGGTCTCGTTTTTCTTCTTGGACATGGGGGTTATTCATCCTTTCAATTGTGCTCGTTGTTGTCGGTGATCATCAGTGCGCCGAAACCGGGGAACGACGGTTCCTTGTTCCCGGCGAGAGCCTTGCTGAGGCCGTCGGCGATATAGCTGAGTTTGGCGGCTACTCTGGAGTAGTCCATTCTGGTGGGACCGACCACGCCTATGAGACCCTGCGTGCCGTCTCCAGCGTCATACTTCGCGAGGACAACGCTGGAATCTCTGAGTTCCTCGGCCACATTCTCGGGGCCGATTATCACCTTGACATCGTTGCCAAAGTCCATGGCCTGCAGGCGGCTGAGGTGTTCGGAGTCGGAGAGATAGTTCATAAGGGAGTGGGCCTTGACGGGATCCTGATATTCCGGCAGCCGCAGGAGCTTGGCTTCGCCGGAGATGACAGCCTGCGAGCTTTTTTCCTCGGAGAGGATCTCGATGGCGAAGCCTGCTATGGCGGCCACAAGACCCATGGTGTCGCCTGTTGAACGCTCCGTGGAGGATATCAGCAGCGGCGTTATCTGGTCTTCCGTGATGCCGCAGAAGCTGGCGTTGAACACGGTGGAGAGCTTTTGTACCATGGCCTGGTCAACGGAGAAGGGCAGGTGCATCAGTCTGTTTTTGACGGCGTTTGAGCTCAGGAGAGCCACTATAATAAAGGTATTGGAATCGACGTAAATGAGGTCGAAGCGCTTGACGGTGGAGCTCTGTCTCGCGGCAAGGGCGAGAGCCGGATAGTCCGTCATCTCCGCGGCTATGCGTCCGACGTCACTCATCATTTTGTCGAGCTGCTGTATTTTCAGCTGCATGCTGCGGTTGATCTCCTCCGTCTCCTCAATGCTGAGGCGGTGGCGGTCCATGAGCTCGTTGACGTACATTCTGTAGCCCTGAGCTGTGGGGACACGTCCGGCGGAGGTGTGGGGCTGCTCGAGATAGCCCATGCTTGTGAGCTCGGCGAGTTCGTTGCGTATTGTCGCGGAGCTTACACTCAGTCCGGACTTCTGGGCAATGAGTTTGCTGCCCACGGGTTCGGCGGTGGAGATGTACTCATCGACCACGGCGGCCAGTATGCGCTTTTTTCTCTCGCTTATTTCCATGGGAGCTCACTTTCTGCACTTCGGGGGTTTGGCAGTCGCAAGTTTTGACTGCTGGCACTCTTGCCTTACGAGTGCTAATTTACCACTTGCGCCTGCTTTTGTCAAGGCAATATATAAATATTGACACTTTGTTCATAATTGTCTGCATCTGTATTTTGTGCCGCGGAGATAGGAAATATAAAAATCCGCGTGTCATTGACGGACACGCGGATTTTGTTCACTCGGATTTTCTGTCAAGCAGTCTGAACGAAAGCATCAGCAGCAGCCGCTCATCGGCATCGCCGAGGTCGCTGTGAATAATGCTTTTTATATGGTTTAGGCGGTAGAGAAGGGTGTTTTTGTGCAGGAAAAGCTGCTGCGAGCAGCGCAGAAGGTTGCAGTTGCACTCGAGATAGCATTTAAGTGTTTCGGTGAGGGAGAACGAGAAGTTCGCGTTGGCCTCCTTCAGACGGGCGATATCGGGACTTATAAGGAAACGGATCTGTTCGGTCGGGATGTGCGAGAGCATATGGTCAAGCATGATGTCCTTATAAAAGCTCAGACCGCTTACGGAAGATGCTTTCAGCGCCGCTACGGCCTGGTCGCAGTGGCCTCGAAGCGCGCTGACTTTACGGAAATGGTTGCTTACGCCGCAGCGCAGATGGTGGGCGGTGCAGAAATCGCTGAGCATTTCGGTAAGAGGTGAGAAATCTGTCTCGCAGGGAGCGTAGCAAAGGAGTATGAGCTGCTGCTCGTACACAAGCGGCAGGATAGCTTCGTCGGGATGGAGGTGACGGAGCAGAGAGGCGTAGTAGGAAGCCACCTGACCTTCCGCCCTGCCCTCAACATCTATGTAGAAAAGCTGCAGCAAGTGTCCGGAAAGCTGAGGTGCGCTGCGGAGGCGGTCGGCAATAAGTTCGTCGGAAAGGCGAAGTCCGCGCAGGAGGTCGATGAGCATGCTCTGAAGCGGACTGTCGTAAACGAGCCGGCTGCTTCCGGTGATGACGCGGCTCAGATGCAGGGCGATTATTTCGCCAAAACGGAGCATCAGCGGAGTGATGCCGCCGCTTATGCTGAGGAGATTCAGTCGGCTGACTCCGACTCCGTCTACGAGAACGTTGCAGACTATGCAGGAAAATGGATAGATGTCCGAATCGTATGCAACAGCCCCCTTGGCCGCGGCGAGGCGTTCGAGGTCGCCGGCCTGCTTCATTCTTTGCGTGCTTTCCGGGGACAGATAGCCTTTTTCGGTCATGTGTACCCACTCCGGGTCGCCGTGAAAGTCGAGGTTGCGCGTTATTGCAACGATTCGGTAGCTCTGGTCGAGATAAAACATCGGCATACCTGTGCGGAGACTCGCACAATCCACTATTTCCTGGTCGCTCGAGCAAAGCGCCAGCTCGGCGCTCAGCGCGTCGATACACTGACCCGTTTTTGCGAGCGCGTTGAATACCTCGGCGAGATCGCCCCCGGCGAGCTTTATCATATTATCGGCGTACGGGAACTCACCGCCGAGAGATATGATCAGCGCGTGGCGATAACGGGTTTCGGAACTCTCCGATGCGGCAACATAGACAGCTCCCGGCAGGTCGGGGGCACCGCTGGAATACAGCAGTAGATTTTCGCAGCGGTCAAAGCTGATTTTTCTTTTCTCCACAGGGGAAAAAGCTTCGAGAGTATGGCAGATAATGTCCCAGTTCATACAGTTTCAACTCCGGAAAAGACTCGTTGTGATGATGTCACAAAAAAATAGACGCTGATTCTATACCAATGCCCGATGACAAAAGGGCGAATAGAATGGTATATAGTATTTATAGATAAAGTTTTGTCAATTATAAACCAGTATTTTCTACTTATCAAGCAAAACGGGCAAAAACTTCATTATTTGAAAATTATTTTTTCTGAGAACGGAGGAAACAGCAGTGACCGGACGCGAGAATATGGAATTGGTATGGCAGCACAAGCAGCCTGAATGGGTACCCATGATAAATACCGATGCCCAGATGATCATTACTCCTGAAATCAATGACCGCCCCCTTTTTATGAGCGGCAAGGACGCATTTGGCCTCGAGTGGGAGCTTGACCCCGCACATCCCGAGCTGATGACCCATGTCAAACCCAATTCCGAGGTGTTTGACGATATCAGCGAGTGGAAGAATTACATCAAATTCCCCGGCTGCAAGGACATAAACTGGGAAGCAGCCGCTATGCGCACCAAGGCCATGTGGGCCAAGAAGGACAGCATTCAGGGTTACGTTGTCTGCAACATGGGCGCTTTCGAGCGTATCTGTGCCATGATGGGCCATGTGAACGGACTTATGGCAATGTATGACGACGAAGAGGCCTATGCCGAGTACGTAGAGGCTTATGCCGACTATCGCATCGAGCAGATGGAGTATTTCAAAAAGTATCTGGACGTCGACTTCCTCATGATGCACGATGACTGGGGCAACCAGCAGAATATGTTCTTCTCCCCCGAAATGTGGCGCAAGTACTTCAAAGAGCCTGAGCGCCGCATGGTAAAGCGCTGCAGAGAACTCGGCATGCACTATATGCACCATTCCTGCGGTTTCATTGAACCCATTATTGACGACCTTGTCGAGATCGGCGTCGAGAGCTGGCACAGCGTTTCTCCCGTAAACGATCTCAAGGCCATCAAGGCCAAGCACGGTAACAAGCTCATCTTTGCCGGCGGCGTTGATCCTCAGGTGACCGATACCGGATTTGCCACCGAGGAAGAGATCCGCGCAGAGGTACGCCGCGCCATCGACACTCTGGGCAAGGGCGGCGGCTACATGTGCTCCTCTGCCGTTATGTTCTCCACCGTTCCCAAGGTGGACGGCATTATCGACGATGAGTGCGCCAAGTACGGCCGCTATGACACTTTGAAATTTGATTGAGCCAATAAATATTACTTAAAAAAAGGAGACTATCAAAATGAGCAAACTCAACGGTTCCTGGAAGATCACTCTTCACACCTACATGGGCGATATGCGTTCCACCCTTTATGCCAGCGTTGAAGGCGATGCTATGACCGGCCACTGCGTGGACGCTGCCAACGGCGCAGACGCTCCCATCGTAAACGGCGTTGTCAACGGCAACAGCTATTCCTACGACCTGACCATAAAGACCGCTGTCGGCGAGATGACCAACCACCTCGAAGGCACTCTCGGCGAGGACGATGTCATTCGCGGCACTTCTTCCAATCCCATGGGCAAGTTCGAGTTCGAAGCTGTCCGCGGCGAGTTCTGAGAAAATAACTGATAAGGACGAGATATTTAGCCGCTGCAGGGCGAAAGCTTTGCAGCGGCTTCGTCTGTTTTTCGGAATAATCCAAAAAGTACTTGACTTTCCCCCTTGTGGAAGGTGTAAATAAAGATAAGAAAATCATTTAAACAAGGGGGCAGATAATATGCTTCGAATTGAACATCTGACAAAACGCTACGGCGAAAAGACCGCTGTTGATGACCTCAGTCTTCACATAGCGCCAGGCAATATTTTTGCTTTTATAGGCCACAACGGCGCCGGCAAAACGACCGCGATAAAGGCCTGCTGCGGCATACTGGATTTTGACGAAGGCGAGATTTTCATAGACGGACGCTCCGTGAAAGCCGAGCCGATGGAGTGCAAACGCAGCCTTGCCTATATTCCCGACAATCCGGATCTCTATGAGTTTATGTCCGGCATAAAATATCTCAACTTCGTTGCCGACGTTTTTGCCGTTGGAAAGACCGAGCGCGAGGAGCGCATTGCCCGCTATGCCGATATTTTCGGACTTACCGAAGATCTTGCCCAGCCAATTTCGGCGTATTCCCACGGTATGAAGCAGAAGCTCGCCATAATCTCCGCGTGGCTCCATGAGCCCAGACTTATAATCATGGACGAGCCCTTTGTCGGACTTGACCCCGTTGCAGCTCACAGCCTGAAGAAAATGATGCGCGAGCACTGCGACCGCGGCGGCGCGATCTTTTTCTCCACCCATGTGCTTGAGGTGGCGGAAAAGCTCTGCGACATGGTTGCGATAATCAAGAGCGGACGGCTTGTGGTTTCCGGCAGCATGGAGGAAGTCAAGGGTGACACCAGCCTCGAGGAAGTGTTCCTGGAACTGGAGGAAGACAATGCTTAAACTTTTGCTCAAGGTGCGATTCCAGAGCTGGCTCGCATATCTGACGGGCAAAGGACAGAATGGCGCACTGAAAAATAAAGGCGGAAAAGGCAAGACGGTGCTTTTTGCCGTGCTTTATCTCTACCTCATCGGCGTATTTCTTTTCATGTTCTATGCCATGTTCTCCTCAATGGCACCGGTATTCGGGAATATGGGACTGGGCTGGTTTTACTTCAGCCTTTTCGCGCTCATTTCTCTCGCTTTGATGTTCGTTTTCAGTGTGTTCACTGCCAAAGCTCAGCTTTTTGAAGCGCGGGACAACGAACTTCTGCTGAGTATGCCCATAAAACCCTCGGTCGTGCTGGCAAGCAGAATGCTGAGTCTGCTCGCGATCAATTTTGGTTTTGAACTTCTGGTAGCAGTGCCTGCCGCTGTGGCATGGTGCATTGCCTGCCCAATTACTGCGGTGGGAGCCGTGTCGTTTGTGCTGGTATGCCTCGCACTGCCCTTTCTCAGTCTCGCAATTTCCGCTCTTTTCGGTTGGATACTTGCAATCATTACCGCGAGAGTGAGGAGAAAGAGTCTGGTTTCCACGGTTTTCAGCCTTCTTTTCCTCGCTGCGTATTTCTATGTTTATTCCAATATCAATACCATTTTGAATGGCCTCATCACCAATGCGGGGGCCATAGCGGATTCGGTGAGCGCTGCGCTGCCTCTCGTATGGATAGGCATGGCTGTTGCCGAAGGGGATATACTGAGTCTGGTGCTCTCTCTTGTGTGCCTGCTCGTACCCTTTGTAATTGTTTACATAGTACTTTCCAAGACCTTTATCCGCACCGCCACCACCAAGCGTGGTACGGCTAAGGTGCGCTATATCAGGCGCGAAGCACGCGTTGCAAGTCCTTTTGCGGCATTGCTGCGGCGTGAAACGGCAAGGCTTCTCAGTTCCTCCACCTATATTATGAACGCGGCTATGGGTGCGATCATGAATGTGGTGGCGGCAGTGCTGCTTATCGTTAAGGGCGCAGATCTGGCAAACACGCTCTCGGCTGCCGGAGAAATGGGTGGGATCCTTGCTCCCGTGACTGTGATAGCACTATGTATGCTTGCGAGCATGACTACGATCACCGCCTGCGCGGTCAGCCTTGAAGGCAAAAACCTCTGGATAGTGCGCAGCATGCCTGTTGGAAGCGAAAGCGTACTCCGTGCAAAAATCGCGCTGCATCTGCTCGTTAGTGCGCCCGGTATGCTGCTTGCGCAGATAGCTGCCGTAATCGTGTTCAGAATTTCCGGACTAATGCTTCTTTGGGCGCTCGTGCTGCCTCAGGCATTCAATCTGCTTATAGCGCTTATCGGACTTTGGGCAAACCTCAACCACCCCAAGTTGGAGTGGCAGAACGAGACCCAGGCGGTCAAGCAGGGTGTTGCGGTCATGATAGCCATGTTCGGCGGTTGGGGACTTCTGGTGCTGCCGCTTATTGTCGGTGCGCTGCTGGCAAAGCTTCCGCACGGCATAGATATCGTTGCGGGGGCATATCTCGCTGTCGTCGCTCTCCTTGCGGCGCTGCTCTACCGCTGGTGCATGAAACGCGGAGCGCAGATTTTCAATAAGCTGTGATAATTAAAAGACATAAAAAGCTCGGAGCCAGGCTCCGAGCTTTTTATGTCTTTCAGTTTATATGTCTATTGCTGCATGATAGGCGCGGAAGCTGGCGCCGCGGATTATGCCTGGTTCGACGCAGTCGCCGATAACTTCGACAACGGGAGCTGTGCCGCGGAGAGAATCGACGATGTCCTCTCTGGCACGAAGTCCGGCGGCGCAGAGAACAGTATCCGCCTCGAGAAGCACTTCGCGGCCTTCGCTGTCGGCGCAGAGCAGACCTTCCTCCGTGACCGCAAGAGCCTTGAGCCCGGTGTGGACGCTGACGAGTTTATCGAGCTCCGCCATCAGCAGAGGACGGTGACGGGGATTGGCGTCGGGCGCGAGAGTCGGGCGCATCTCAACGATGGTGACTTCGTGACCGGTCATGGCGAGGTGCAGTCCGCTCTCGCAGCCGACCAGTCCGCCGCCGAGAACAACGACCTTTTGTCCTATCTCACCCTCGCGGCGGTCAAGCGCTGTGGCAGGTATCACCTTGGGACTGTCGATGCCGGGAATGGGAGGAAGTGCGGAATCCGAACCGACGGCTATCATCAGTGCGTCGGGAGCAAATTCACTTACAAATTCCGGGGTGACAGGGGTGTTGAGTCGTATTTCCACTCCGGCAAGTTCAAGCCTGCGGCGCATGGTGGCGACATACTTGGGGAAGGCGGCCTTGAAGGATACATTGAATTCGCATTTGAGATTTCCGCCGAGGGCATCGCTTGCCTCGCAGAGGGTGACGGAATGTCCGCGCTCGGCAGCGGTGAGAGCGCACTGCAGACCGCCGGGGCCGCCTCCTGCGACGAGAACGCGTTTGGACTCAGCGGCGGCGGGAATGAAGCGGGCTTCATACTCGCGGCCTATGACAGGGTTAATGGCGCAGACTCTGGTCTGGGTCAGCATGCGCTCGGCGTGACAGACAAAGCAGCGGATGCAGCGGAGGATCTCGTCCGTGCGGTTTTGTTCAACCTTCTTGGGGAGATAGGGATCTGCGAGCAAGGCGCGGGCCATGCAGACGATGTCTGCCTTGCCGGAGGATATGATCTCCTCCATCTGCTCTGGTTCGTTCAAAGCGCCGAGTGTGGCGACGGGTATGCTGACGTGCTTTTTTATTTCGGCTGCAAAATGTACGTTGCAGCCGGGGTCGGCAAACATGCTTGGATGAGTCACGCCGAAATCAGGCTCGCCGCCGGCGGAGACGTGAAGAATGTCTACCTTGTCTTCGATGAGCTTGGCGAAGGCGATGGCGCTTTCGAGCGTGACGCCGCCATCGGCCTTTTCCATGGCGGAAAAACGTACCTCGATCGGGAAACCGGGGCCGACTTCTGCGCGAACGGCATCGATTATCTCGAGAGCGAGGCGTGCGCGGTTTTCGAACGAGCCGCCGTATTCGTCCGTGCGTGTGTTGGTGATGGGGGAGAGGAACTGGTGTATAAGCCAGCCGTGACCTGCGTGGATCATGACCATGTCAAAACCCGCGCGTTTGCAAAGCGCGGCTCCTTTTGCCCATTTTTCCACAGTTTCGGCTATCATTTCCTTGGTCATTGCGCGAACTTCCGTGTTGTTCACAACGCAGTCCACGGGGCCGTAGTGATAGTTGCTGTCGCCCTTGCGCTCGCTTGCCACAACGTCGAAGTCGGAGAGCATTCCGGCGTGGTTGAGCTCAATGCTGACAAGGGCACCGTGGCGCTTTATTGCCCGGGCGGCGTTGGTGAGGTTCGCGAGAACGCCGGGATTCGTGAGGTTAATGAGTCTGCCGTGGCTCTTGCCGTGGGCATAGTCCACGCAGGCTTCGCTTATGGTGACGATGGCGGCGCCGCCCTTGGCGCGCTGCTCATAAAAGGCGATGGCGCCGTCGGTGAGGCAGCCGTCCTCAGTCAGGTCGGGGAAGCCCATCGGCGCGGAGCACATACGGTTTCTCAGAGTACGCTTACCGACTTTGAGATAGGAACAAAGAGCGGGATATTCCGGTTTGTAGGTTCTGGACATTCTGCCTTACCACCTTTGAATTATTGTTGATCAAATTATATCAAAGCTCCTTACCGCCGTCAATCTGCCAGAGAAATAAGATATTAATAAATTTTATTAAACCCATATCAAATATGTATTTTATTTATATTAATGGCGGATATATAATGGAGTCAAGAAATTGACAAAGAGGTTTTTCTATGGAAATGAAAAACGGAGAATTCCGCACAGCCTGCCGCGGCTGCCACGGCGGATGCATACATATAGTAACGGTGGAAAACGGACGTGTGGTGCGCGTGCGTCCCGACCATTCCGCGCCGTTGAATATAGGCCGCGCCTGTGCCAAGGGCATAAGCATAATCGAGCAAATGTACCATCCCGATCGCCTTCTTTATCCCATGAAGCGTGTGGGAGAGCGTGGAAGCGGCAAGTTTGAGCGCATAAGCTGGGACGAGGCGCTTGACACCATCGCCGGGAAGCTGAATGAACTCAGGACTGCTTACGGCCCGGAGTGCATCGCCGCAATAACCGGTACGGGACGCCACCACATACCGTATCTCTGGCGCTTTACGAGAGCGATCGGCACACCCAACATAACCTCGGCGGGAGCGCTAATCTGCCTTGGCCCGAGAAAGAACGCCGGTTTTTCCACAGCGGGCGTTTACAACAGCGTGGATTATTACGGCGACACGAAACCCGAGTGCATAGTGGTCTGGGGTGCAAATCCCACCACGTCGGGAGCCGACGGCGAGCTGCAGTGGCATCCCCGTATTTGCGCGCAGAGAGGTACAAAATTCATAGTCATAGACCCCCAGAAAACCAAACTCGCGGAAAAGGCCGACCTTTGGCTGCGCATCCGCCCCGGAACGGACGGTGCGCTGGCTCTCGGCATACTCAATATAATCATTGAAGAAGACCTCTACGACCATGACTTCGTCGAAAACTGGAGCTACGGTTTTGAGCAGCTGCGTGAACGCTGCCGCGAGTATGATGTCGAGAAGGTATCGCGCATTACATGGATACCCAAGGAGCAGATAATTGCAGCCGCGAGAATGATGGCGACCACGAAGCCCATGAGTCTTGAGTGGGGCTGCGCTTTCGAGCAGGGCGCAAACGCCACCCAGACCTGCCGCGCTATCTACATGCTCCCTGCCCTTACCGGCAACTACGATGTGCCGGGAGGTTTTGTTGAGAGCAAGCAGATAGTTCCCACGAAGCGCGACCCAGAGGAACCGGATTCCAATCTTCTCAACCGTTTCCCCTATCGAAGTCTGAAACCCTATGCAAATCCCCGACAGGTACTCGGGGCGATACGCACCGGCAGACCGTATAAAATTCGCGCCATGATAGGCTCGGCGAATAATTCGCTGATTTCGCTGCCGGACTCGCGTTACGTCTACGAGTGCATGAAGGAGCTGGAGTTTTTCGTCTATATTGACGTATTTATGACGCCGACAGCTTCACTCGCGGACATTATCCTGCCTGCGGCACTCTGGCCGGAGCTTGAATGTGTGTTCACTCTTCCGGAGTTTGCCGAGCACACAGTGCTGTGTCAGCAGAAGCTCGTTCAGGTTGGCGAATGCCGTGCCGATGAGGAAATATTCCTCGATATATGCAAGCGCATGGGCGTGGACTACGGAGCCGACACACACAGGGAAGTACTCGAGGAGGCTCTGCGTGTTATGGCCATACATAAGCCTGAGATGGAGGGAATTGATTTCCGGCATCTCAGCGAAAAGGGTTATTTCACTCCCAAACGCGAATACTATAACTATCGCCGCCGCGGAGGATTCAACACCCCGACGGGCAAATTCGAGTTTTACTCCATGGAGCTTGCCAACAACGGCGGCGATCCGCTGCCTTTCTGGAAAGAACCGTCCGAGACCATGATAAGCCGACCGGAGCTTGCATACGAGTATCCATATGTAATGAGCACCGGCAGCAGAAGACTGCAGTATTTCATATCGAATAACCGCCAGATAACATCTCTGCGCCGGCAGTATCCATTCCCACTCGTTAAAATGCATCCCAACACCGCTCGTGAAAACGGTATTGAAGACGGCGACTGGGTATATATCGAAACTCCGAGAGGACGCATTACCCAGAAGGCGAAGCTTGAAAAGGATATGGACGAGCGCGTCATCAACTGTGACTTTGCATGGTGGTATCCAGAAGCGGGCGCTCCCGGCTACGGCTGGGACGAGTCCAACGCCAATATCCTCACGAGCGACAGCGATGGCGTGGACAGCTATATGGGTTCATATCAGCTGCGCGGCATACTCTGCAAAGTTTACAAAAACGAAAATTGCCACATTGAAGAGCGGTATTATAAGTCCAAGTATTGGGCGGAATATCCTCCTGACAACAGCAGCGGCTGTGTCGTTATCGACCACAGCAAATGTGTTCTCTGCGGCGAATGTGTAAGAATCTGCCGCGACGTTCAGGGCGTCGGAGCTCTCGAGATAGTCACGCGCGACGGTGTGACTATGGTCACCGCCAAGGGCGGAAAGAGCCTTTCGGAGAGTGAGTGCGTGGGCTGCGGCCAGTGCCGCAGTTTCTGCGCCGAGGACGCACTGCGGATCAAAAGTGACATAGAAAGACTTGAGGAAGCTCTCGCGGACGAAAACTGCTTTGTGGCGGCGCAGGTGGCGCCTTCCGTGCGCGTCGGACTTGGCGGTCAGCTTGGCTTTGAAAAGGGAGAAAACTCCATGTCCAAGCTTGTGGGGGCCATGCGCGGCTTGGGATTCGACAGAGTCTATGATACCGTGCTCAGCGCCGACATTACGGTTATAGAGGAGGCTGCGGAATTTTTGTCCAGACTCGAAAAGGGCGAAAAACTGCCCCTGCTCACAAGCTGCTGTCCCGCGTGGGTGAAGTTCTGCGAACAGCGCTATCCTGAGCTCAGGAGCAATATCTCCTCCTGCCGCTCGCCGCAGCAGATGCTCGGCGCACTCATGCGCGAGCATGTACGCCTCAGCGGAATTGCAGGCGGGAAGAAGTTCGTTTCCGTTTCCGTAATGCCCTGCACCGCAAAAAAGGCGGAGATACTAAGAGAAGACTCGCGTACGAACGGAGTTCGGGATATCGACCTTTCCATCACCACCACGGAGCTGCTGCAGCTTATGTCACGACGTGGGATAAGTGCAGAAAACTGCCCCGAAAGCGAAACGGATGCACCTTTTACCGGCGGCAGCGGCAGCGGAACGCTTTTTGGAAACACCGGCGGTGTGACCGAAGCTGTGCTGCGTTACCTCTCCGTAAGTGAGGGCGATGTGGTGCAGGAAAATGAGCCGAGCGGCAAATACCGCAGCTATAAGATAGATATAGGCGGCAAAACTGTCCGCGCAGCAGTAGTCAGCGGTCTGAAAAATGCGGATGAGATCATGTCGCGTATTTCCAACGGCGAGGAGTATTTCGACATCGTCGAGGTGATGGCCTGCCCGGGCGGCTGTGTTATGGGCGGCGGTCAGCCTGCTGATGTATATGATGTATACAAAAACCGCGTTGAGCGAAGCAGCGGATTGCGCTGCGCCGATGAGCGGAGTGAGGAAAAAAGCGCCTCCGACAATGCGCTCGTAAACGGGATTTACGAAAAAATCGTTCGCGGCAGACGGCATGAACTGCTGCACTGCGAGAGAAAATAAGACTTTCGGCGTGGCTGGAATTTCTCCTGCCACGCTTTTCTCTTGCAATATCCCGTTAGGGCGTTTAGAATTATTGGGAAGAAAAGCAAGGAGACAGCTGCATGGACAAGAAAGAAATACTGCGGAGCAAAAAACTCTGGCTATTCGATATGGACGGCACGCTTTATCTGGGTGACAGACTCTATGATTTTACTGCAGAGCTGCTGAGAACCCTCAAAGCGACAGGACGCCGATATCTTTTTATGACAAACAATTCTTCCAAAAGTGTGGAGGACTATGTTAAAAAACTGGCTGCGCTCGGCATTGAGGCTACGAGAGATGATTTTATAACGTCTTCGCAGGCAACGGCATGGTATTTGCACCGCAATTATCCCAAGTCGCGGCTTTATGTCTGCGGAACAGCATCGCTCAAGGCAGAACTGGCAGCCGAAGGCTTTGCGATAAGCGAGAGTGTGGACGATACGGAGTGCATCGTAATGGGTTTCGATACCGAGCTGAACTTCAAAAAGCTCAGAGACATTAGCTATATGCTCTGTACAAAACCGGAAACTCCGTATATCGCGACGAATCCCGACTATGTCTGCCCCACCGAGTTCGGTTCTGTTCCGGACTGCGGCAGTGTATGTGACATGATATTCAATGCCACCGGCTGCCGCCCGACCGTTATAGGAAAGCCGGAGCCGCTTATGCCGCAGCTGGCGATGGAGCGTCTGGGTGTTTCTCCGAAGGAAGCTGCCGTCGTGGGTGACCGCATCTATACCGACGTTAAAAGCGGGCTCAGAGCGGGTATAACAGCCATTTTGGTTATGAGCGGCGAAACGACGGAGGAGATACTTAAAAAAAGCGAAGATAAACCCGACCTCGTTTTGAACGATGCCGGAGAGATACTTGAAGCAATAAAGTAAACAGAAAAAAACACTGAGCGCCCTATTGGGCGCTCAGTGTTTTTTCTATATAGCATCCGCACAGTTGTGTTTGCGGTATGCGGCAGGGGTCATACCGGTGCGGCTGCGGAATATTCGACCGAAATAACCCGCGTCTTCAAAACCGCATCTCAAAGCGACCTCTTTTATACTCAGCTCGGTGCTGATAAGCAGATGATGCGCAAGCTCGAGTCGGCACTGTATGAGATACTGTATGGGCGTCATCTCAAAGCGGCTGCGGAAACAGCGCAGGCATTCGCTTTTGCTTACAAGGGCGGCTGCGGCAATATCGTCGAGCGTTATGTGGCGCATATAGTTTTGGCGGATAAAGCTGAGCATCTGTTTGAGTCTGAACTGGCTCTGGCGGTTTTGCCTGGAGGAAAGGTGCAGAGGAAAACTCTCCAGCTTTCGTACAAGCTCAAGCCAAAGTTCGCTGAGATAGTTTCTCAGCGCCAGTTCATATCCGGAACTGTTGTCCTGATAAATCTCAACGATTCGTCCAATAAGTCTGAGTATATCGCTGTGCTCGCTCTCGCTGCTGCGAAAAACAATGAAAGGGAGCTTGGTGTTGTCGGTAACAGGGCGAATGTATCGCTCGAAAATAAGGCTGTCTCCGGAGGCGATAAGTTCGGGAGCAAATAATATGGCATAGGAGCGACAGCACATGGCATTTTCTGAACTGCAGATCATGTGAAGCTGGCCTGCGTTTATAAACAAAGCATCACCTTGCGCAAGGCGTATTTGTTCATCGGAAGTGTGGATCTCGACATCTGTTATGGCGAGGATAAACTCCAACTGAGGATGCCAGTGCCAGCGGATGTAGCCGTTGTCGTAGTTTTCCATTTCGTCCTCAAATACGGTAATGGGAAAGCCGGGATCCATGTGCTCAACGAACTCCTGCCCGTTTCGGTCTATGTTCAGGTCGGTGATCTTCTGTATTTCCATCAGGCGATTTTCTCCTATGTTTTTAAATAAAAGCGGCTGGAAAAAAGCGGACAATGAGTGATTTTGTCATATACATATTATAGGAGTAAAACCCACGTGTCAACGGGATATCATGCGGATAAAGTCCGAATTTGCCCAAAAGCGTCAAAAGGACAATGAAAAACGGAAAAAGAAGGATATAAATTTGCATATTTTTCGGAAATGATTGAAACAATGCTTGACCTTCCACAAGGTGGAAGGAATAAACTTAAACCGAAAAGAACTGTGGGAGGCGGGAAAATGAGAAAGTTTGTAATGTTATTTTTGCTTGCCGTGACGGCACTTGCGCTTGGTGCATGTGCTCACAAGCCGGCACAGGATGCAGCGGAGGAGATAAGGATCGAACTCAGCGCGTCGGATTTCACCGAGGGCAGCCACAAGCGAAGCGCGGAATACATGGCCGCGTTTAAGACCCGCTGTGTGGAGCTGGAAGGACTGGGCATACGCTTTGCTTCCGATGTGTTTGATGAAACGCTGTCTCCATCTGCGGCGGAGGAGATAGCGGAGGCTTACTATTCCCTGCGTTCTCATAATGGGGAAAAAGCCGCCGCGCTGGAAATATACATAGTCAGTATCACGCCCACCGGCGGGCCGGTGAAGCTGGGCGGAAAACTCTATATTACTTCAGAATATGTTGATAAAGGCTCATATCGCCCATATATGGCCTCGCTGATGTACGGCCTCGATGATTGGTGGAAGTGCGTGGGACTGACTGCTTTGGCAGGTGGGGGAGATGATACGGAACTTGCAGCGGATTTGGCTGAGTATCTCGATGCGAATGAAACCAGCCGGATTTTGTCGTTGCACCCCTGTTTCTTTATTGAAGAGTTTGTGGATGATGATACGCGCGACCTGGCTGAGCGCTGTGCCATGTCATTGTCACAGTTCATAATCGAACGCGACGGTTTCGAGGCTTTCGCTGCCGATTCAGGAGCAAGCTCAAGGGAGCTCTGGAGTGCGGAAATGGGATTGGACTGCAATCTGAGCTGGTTAAACTCAGCTGCAGCTGCACGGCTTGAAAAAATGGAGTTTTCGGAGGCGGATAAAATACCGCTGATACTGAGCAGCGCGGACTTCAGACTGAATATCGAAAAGGTGGACTGGCTGCCAGACGCAGAGAGTGTTTTCTGTTTTCTTCTCGATCTGGCGCGGCAAATAGATACGCTTTACTCCCGTTTCGAGAGCGAAGCTCCGGTGTTTTATGCCAAGCTGCAGGAAGATGAGGGAATTACCGATGTGAACTTCCGCGGCAGTGACTATCCGCTGAGCTCGCGTGCCTCCATGCTGAAACAAGAGGCCCTTGTGACAGATGACGCCGATGTGCTGCATGAGCTGGTCCATACCCTCATGCCAAGGGCGGAGATCGAGGAATGCTGGTGGCTTTGCGAGGGACTTGTGACTTATCTGACAGCACCCTTGGTTCCCTATTTTGCCGACAGCATCGTTGTTGATTCGGTGATGGCGGAGCATGAAGATGATACGGAAGAAGACAGAGAACTCAGAGCAGAGACTGTGCGCTGCTTTGAAAAACTCAACGGTTTTCCTGTTTCGCCGGAAATGGACGAGCCTATATACAGAATATACGAGGCATCGGCCTATGCGGCGTTCCTTAACCCGGATAACAATTCCATGCCTGCAGCCACACAGTCTATAAGGGATCAGTATGCAGCGATTCTTGGGAATTCTGCAAAGTGGAATTACCCGGGGAATAAGCTTTCGTACTGCCAGTCGATGGTGTTTACAGCGTGGCTCGTTGAGAAATACGGCCTTGAAATGCTTATTGCGGCAGAAACGGAGAAAGAAAGCTATTTTGAACTGTTTCCCGATGACGCCGCATTTGAAGCTGAGTTTGCGGAGTTTTGGATGGAAAAGGTCGAAGCGATGAAAGAATAAACATAAAATGCCGGGATATCATCCCGGCACAAAAAGCACCGTCTCCCGGCTTGCGTATGCTCAGCCGAGGGACGGTGTTTGTTTTTTGCTTTCTTATTTGAGACCTCTGGCACGGTCTATCTCGTCGATAATTATGGGTTCAACATAGGGGAAAATGGAGCCGGGGCTGCCGTAAGTATAGCTGGGGACAAAACAGTCAAGCTCGCCGTAAGCGCTCAGACAGCAAGTCGGAGGCCAAGCGGTCTTAGGAAGACAAATGTCT
>JAZOBQ010000118.1:0-29676 GCA_045596005.1 Oscillospiraceae bacterium | reverse complement strand
GGAGCGTCCTTAAGTGAAGCGGCCAGCTCGTCAAGGCGTTCCTTGCGGCGTGCAACGGCAATGATCTTTGCGCCCTCGGCCGCGAAAAGCTCAACTATTGCCTTTCCCATGCCGGAGGATGCGCCGGTCACAACTATGGATTTATCTTTAAGTTTCATATTTTTTACCACCTTTCAGTTTTTGTTTTATGGCATGATAATAGCAGATATCCGGCCTGCTTTCTGTGATAAAATCACCGTTATCTGCCGATATTCTATATTAAGCCCCGCAGCTTTGCAATGAGAATATAGCCTTCGGAGAGCGCTTGACAAGTGGCGGAGGGAATGTATACTTATTATGTGGAAACTCTTTAATTACGATTGAACTAAACCGAACAAATTATACACTTTAATCGGAGACTTTTATGGAAATGGTACTTCTCACGGCCCTCGGAGTCGGCGGCGCCACCGTATTCGGCTCTGTACTTGGCTTCGCTTTCAAAAATATATCCCACCGCTTTTCCGACCTCATGCTCTCCTTCGCTGCAGGCGTCATGCTCTCGGCGGCGGTGCTTGGGCTGATACTTCCGTCCATTGAATACGGCGGGAAGTACGGCCTTGTTATCACAATTGCCGGAATTTTTGCCGGTGCGGTATGCATGAGTCTCATGGACAAGCTCGTTCCCCACCTCCACCGTCTCGTCGGAAGCGAGATAGAGCCGCACCACAACGGCTCTCTGAGCAAGGTTCTGCTTTTCGTCACCGCCATTGCCATCCACAATCTGCCCGAGGGCATTGCCGCCGGCGTCAGCTTTGGCTCGGGCAACGTCAACGACGCACTTCTCATCGCAGGCGGAATCGCTCTGCAGAACATACCGGAGGGCATGATAATAATTGCTCCCATGCTTGCTGCAGGCGTAAAACCCGGACGCACATTTGTCTGTGCACTCGCTACCGGACTCGTTGAGGTCGTCGGCACGCTTCTCGGTTACATGGCTGTCAGCCTTGCAGCTGTGGTGCTGCCCTTTGCTCTGGCCTTCGCCGGAGGCACGATGCTCTACGTCGTCAGCGATGAAATGATCCCCGAGACCCACGCCCACGGCGGCGAGAGAGGTGCAACCTACACCCTTCTTGCCGGTTTCTGCCTCATGCTGCTCAGCGATGTGCTGCTCGGCTGATCCGGAGGGCAAAAATGCTTATCGACGTCGCCCCCATGGAGGGCATAACAGGCGCAGCTTTCCGCCGCTGCCACAATAGATATTTCCCCGGTGCAGACCGATATTATGCGCCTTTCATCTCCCCCGGTGCAGACCGCGTCTTCACACCGAAGGAAAAGCGGGAGATCCTTCCCGAGTATAACGAAGGAATCCACCTCGTGCCACAGCTTCTTACAAAAAACGCCGCAGACTTTCTCTGGGCGGCGGGCGAGCTGAAGGCCATGGGTTATGACTGCGTGAATCTCAATGTCGGCTGCCCCTCCGGCACCGTCACTGCCAAGGGCAAGGGCGCGGGGATGCTTGCTGACCCGAAAGCGCTGGACGAGTTTCTCTATGAGATTTTCGCCTCGGCTCCCTGCCGCATTTCCGTCAAAACAAGACTCGGCGTCAACGAGCCGGAGGAATTCCTACCTATACTCGAAATATATAACAAATATCCAATAGACGAGCTGATAATCCACCCGCGCGTGCGCAAGGATTTTTACCGAGAAAAACCCCGCCTTGAGTATTTCGAGGCCGCGTATGGAAGCGCGAACATGCCGCTGAGCTTCAACGGAGGGATAGTCACCGCCGACGACTGCCGAAAAAAGCAGCAGGAGTATCCCGCACTCCGCGCCGTAATGCTCGGTCAGGGTATTGCCTCCGACCCAGCCCTCGCCGCAAAGGCAAAAGGGCTTCCGCGCGGTGGAGTGGACACACTGCGTCAGTTTCACAACGAGCTTTTCGAGAGCTATGCTGAGCAGTTTCAAAGCCGTAACAACGCCATGCACAGAATGAAAGAGCTATGGACATACCTCATTTTCAGTTTTGCCGACAGCGCACGACTTGCAAAGCGCATCAAAAAAGCACGCGATGCCGACGAGCTGCTCTCCGCCGCGGAGGAGGTCTTCCACTCACTTCCCCTGCTCGAGGACAGTGCGGGCGGCTGGTAAAAAGGAAAGGAGCAAGCAAAAATGAAAAAAGTCATCGCCATAAACGCAAGTCCACGCAGTCGCTGGAACACCGCGACGCTCGTTTCCGAAGCCGCCCGCGGAGCTGAATCCATGGGCGCACAGGTGGAGCTCATCGACCTCTACAAGCTCGGTAAATTCACAGGCTGTGTCTCCTGCTTCGGCTGCAAAAGAGAGCCGAACATAGGAAAATGCGTGTGCGCGGACGCTCTCGCTCCCGTTCTGGAGGCCATACACGGCGCGGACGCCCTCATTCTTGGCACGCCCAACTATCTGGGCGAGGCCTCTGCCGCTTTCCGCGCGCTTTACGAGCGGCTCATTTTCCAGTATCTCAGTTACAAAACCGAGCCCAGGAACTACAACACCTGCCATATCCCTGTGCTCTTTATAATGACGAGCAATGTCCCCGAGGAGGCATACCCTGCCGCGGGTTACGATTCTCTCGTCGCCAAATACAAAAAAATGCTCAGCTCCATCATCGGCCCGACCGAAACCATGGTCTGCGGCGATACGCTTCAGGTCGATGACTACAGCAAATATGACTGGACAATGTTCGACCCCGAGGCAAAGAAGCTTCGCCGCGAGTCTGTCTTCCCGCTTGAAAAGCAGAAAGCCTTCGAGCTGGGCGCTGCGCTGCTTAAATAATTTAAAAAGGACACATCCCTTCGGATGTGTCCTTTTAATTTTATCTGAGCAGCGCGCCGGAAATGACCATTTTCTGCACCTCGCTCGTGCCCTCGTAGATAGTCACGATTCTTGCGTCGCGGTAAAACCTCTCAACGGCGTACTCCTTTATGTAACCGTAGCCGCCGTGGATCTGCACGGCCTTGTAGGCGCAGCGGTTGGCGGTCTCCGTGGCAAAGAGCTTTGCCATGGAGCAAAGCATGGGGGCGCTCGGGTCGTTTGCGTCCTTCATCACGGCGGTGTGGTATATCAGCTGTCTGGCGGCCTCTATCTCCGTCGCCATGTCTGCAAGCATGAAGCTTATGCCCTGGTTTTTGCATATCGGCTTGCCGAACTGGCGGCGCTCCTGGGAATATTTCAGCGCCTGCTCAAAGCAGCCCTGAGCTATGCCAAGACCCTGCGCGGCTATACCGAGCCTGCCAACATCAAGCGTTTTCATGGCTGTGGAAAAACCCTTGTGCAGTGGGCCGAGCAGATCGCTTTCGTGCACGCGCACATTTTCCATGACGATGTCGCTCGTCGGATAACCGTGGATACCCATTTTCCGCTCCGGCTTGCCGGTGCTTACGCCCTCGAGCTTCATGTCCATGATGAACATGGAAATACCTCTCGAGCCTTTGGAATTCGGATCTGTACGAGCATAAATGATCGCGTAGTCCGCCACGGGCGCGGCAGAAATGAAGGTCTTTCTGCCGTTGAGTATGTAGTATTCGCCGTCCTTGACCGCGGTGGTGAGCGTACCTCCGGCATCGGAACCGGCGCCCGGCTCGGTAAGACCGAAGGACATTATCTTCTCGCCCCTTGCGACGGGAACGAGATACTTCATCTTCTGTTCCTCCGTTCCGCAGAACATAAGTGGGCCTCCGCCGAGGGAGTTCGAGGTCGTGGCATAAACCGACATAATGGGACTTACGCGCGCAAATTCCTCCATCATAATGCAGTAGGACAGCAGATCTCCGCCCTCGCCGCCGTACTTCACCGGTATTTTTATACCCGCGAAGCCGTTTTTCGCCATTTTGCGAAAAATCTCCCAGTTGAACTCGGCGGTTTCTTCGAGCTCATCAATGAGCGCGTCGGTGAACTCCGTCTCCGCGAACTGGCGGCAGAGCTTGCGTACCATCAGATGTTTTTCAGAGAGCAGCATTATTCATCACTTTCCTTTGACGCAACCGATTTATATTGTCAATATTAATACAAATGCATGTACTCGTCAAGGAACAATGTTTGCTCCGCTCCCACATCTTCTCCAATACCTCCCGGAGCTTAAACCGCAAACATTTGGATATACCGGTTTACTTGACAGCAGTCGAAAAGCATGTATAATTAGATTGAGTTCAATTTAATTTATCATTATCTATCATGGAGGTAAATTATGAGTATTTACGATTTCGAAGTCAAGGCACAGAACGGCAGCAATGTTGCTCTTTCCGACTACAAAGGCAAGGTGCTGCTCATCGTGAACACCGCCACCGGATGCGGCTTCACACCGCAGTATGAAGAACTTCAGGATATTTACGACGCATACAAAGACAACGGTCTGGAAATTCTGGACTTCCCCTGCAATCAGTTCGGCGAACAGGCTCCCGGAGACGACGAGGAGATCCACTCTTTCTGCACAGGACGCTACGGCATAACCTTTCCCCAGTTTTCCAAGATCGATGTAAACGGCGATAATGCCTCTCCCCTTTTCAAATGGCTGTGTAAAAACACCGTTTTTGAAGGATTCGGCAAGTCCCCCATGGCTCTTATGCTTGCCGGTGTCGTTAAGAAGAATGACAGAGACTACAAGAATAACGGCAAAATAAAGTGGAACTTCACCAAGTTCCTCATTGGCCGCGACGGCAATATAGTTGCCCGTTTCGAGCCTACCGATATGAAAAATCTCAGAACGAAGATCGAGGAATGTCTGTAATGCGTTGCGACTACAAAACCGAAAACACCTGCTCCCGACTCATAAGCTTCGACATCAACGGGAATGTCATCACCAATATCGATTTTCAAGGCGGCTGTATGGGGAATCTCAAGGCCATATCAAAGCAGCTCAACGGTGCCACCGTTGAGTATATCGAGGAAAAGCTGCTTGGAAACCGCTGCGGCAGAAATACCACTTCCTGCACAGACCAGCTTGCCAAGGCTGTAAGGGCGGCGTATAATAGTTTCAGCGAAGCCGATTAATTCAAGCATACAGCGAGGGAAAAGCATGGAAAACATCATTCATCATATCTCACAGCGCAGAAGCGTGCGCACATATGACGGACGCGAACTCGACGCAAGTATCAGGGCACAGCTTATGACCTTCGCTAGAAGCATAAGCAATCCCTTTGACGTTCCTGTCGAATTCAAACTCCTCGACGCAGCGGAGCATGGTCTCGTCTGTCCCGTAGCTGTCGGCACAGAGCTGTTTGTCGGCGCGAAAATAAAAGACATACCGATGGCAAATCTCGCCTTTGGATATTCCTTCGAGACCTTTGTTCTCTACGCCCAGTCACTCGGTCTCGGCACAGTGTGGCTCGGCGGTACGATGAACCGTCCCGCCTTCGAAAAAGCCATGGAACTCACTCCGGACGAGATGATGCCCTGCGCCACCGCCATAGGATACACCGCCGCAAAAATGTCTATGCGCGAGATCATGATGAGAAAGGGTGTGAAAGCCGACGAGCGACTGCCCTTCGAGGAATTGTTTTTTGACGGCTCTTTCGCCTCGCCGCTGAGCAAAGAAAATGCCGGACACTTCGCCGAAGCTCTCGAGATGGTCAGACTCGCCCCCTCGGCCGTGAACAAGCAGCCGTGGCGCGTTATTATCGCGGATGGCCGCGCACATTTCTACCTCAAGCGCAGCAAAGGCTTCACTCACGACGGAAAGCTCGACATGCAGATGGTCGACATGGGCATAGCTCTGTGTCATTTTGAGCTCAGCGCCCGCGAAATTGGGCATACTCCTGTTTTCGCAGTTTGTGAACCTGATACGATAGCCGCCGAGGGTCTTGAGTATATCGCATCCTACACTCTTGAATAAAGATAAAAGCGCATCGGGAGCAAACCGCCCTTGATGCGCTTTTTCCATATCTCACTTTTCTCCTGAAAGTCTCTTTTTGGCGTCCTCCACAGACTCGCCTTCCTTTGCAAAGAGTTTTTCCACGAACTTGTCGCTTACCTTGCCAAAGCCTTCAACGGCTCCGTCTTCGATCTTCTTATAGCCGCCGACAACACCGTCTTCGATCTTTTTGTAGCCTTCGGTTACGCCCTCAGTGATTTTTTCAAGCATATCTGCGATCTTAGCCATTTTTCATTTCTCCTTCGCTTTTATGTTCTTGGATTTTATGGCTATATACTACATATCGCTTGTTTTCGAAATTTTAGGAAAATGTTTGAATTTTATTAAGTTTTGCTGTTTGCAGCAGTGGCCAAACGAAGCCGAAAAGCAAAAAATGTCCCGCCTTGGAGGCAGGACATTTTCGTTTATGGTGGACGATATCGGGATCGAACCGACGACCTTACGGATGCGAACCGTACGCTCTCCCAGCTGAGCTAATCGCCCGAAGACCAGAGTTTATTATACCACTTTGACCTAAATTGTAAAGAATTTTATTTGCTCTTGATAAACTGTATAAAATGTAGTAAAATAATTCGGCGGCCCCAGGCAAGGCTGCACTAGTCGGGGAGCCAGCGGTGCCCTGTAACCTGCAATCCGCTATAGCAGGGATGAATTCCCAACCAAGGGTATGTGATGTGTCGACTGACCTCGGTAAGCGATGTTGACGTTTCGGTCTCGCGCAACGGAGTCCCGTGAACCATGTCAGGCGGGGAACCGAGCAGCATTAAGCGGGTCACTCCGTGTGCCGCGAGGTCGCCGGAGCCGAGTTGGCTGCCGTTGTAACGGATGGGTCACATTTCCCGAAGAAGGGTGTGCAGTCTTGCCTGGGGCCACATTTTATATTTTCATACAAAAATATAAAATGCGGATTTTCATTACGTGCAGGGGTCTTGCCCCCTCACACCCCCCGCCGCTCTAAAATTTTGCAATTCAGAGGAGGTAAAAAGCCATGTATCAGGCACTATACCGCAAATGGCGTCCCAGAACATTCGACGATGTTGTGGGTCAGGAGCATATTACCGAGACTCTGAAAAATCAGGTTGCTGGCAACAGACTCAGCCACGCCTATCTTTTCATAGGCACACGAGGCACGGGCAAAACGAGCTGCGCCAAGATACTGGCCAAGGCTGTCAACTGCGAACATCCCGTAAACGGCAACCCCTGCAACCGCTGCCCCAGCTGCCTCGGAATAGACGACGGCTCTGTAATGGATGTTGTTGAAATGGACGCCGCCAGCAACAACGGCGTCGACTCCGTCCGCGCCCTGCGTGACGAGGCCATTTTCTCCCCCGCCAGCGTAAAAAAGCGTGTGTACATCATCGACGAGGTCCACATGCTCTCCGCCTCTGCTTTCAATGCACTTCTGAAAATACTCGAGGAGCCTCCAGAGCACCTGATGTTCATACTGGCTACCACCGAGCTCCACAAAGTGCTTCCCACTATACTCTCCCGCTGTCAGCGTCACTCCTTCAAGCGACTCGATGCCAAGAGCATAGAAAACCGCCTCATGTACGTCGCCGCCCAGGAGGGTCTTGACCTCCGCACCGATGCCGCATCCCTCATCGCAGGTCTTGCCGAGGGCGGTATGCGCGACGCGCTGAGCATGCTCGACCAGTGTTCCGGCCGCGAGCGCATCGACAGCGACACAGTTTACTCCGCGATGGGACTCGCCGGAAGTCTCCACATCTGCGACATGCTTCGCCACATTCAGAAAGGCGACACCGCAGCGGCCATCGCGCTTTTCACCGAGCTGTGGCAAGCAGGCAAAGACCCCGCGACTCTGCTCGGCGAACTCAGCAGCCTTCTCCGCGAGATACTGATGCGCACCGTTGCCCCCAAGGGCGGCAGAGAGCTGCTCAGCGGCTGCTATGACGAGCGCAGCCTTCTCTCGTTCTCCAAAAGCTTCAGCGTCGGGCAGCTTGTAAATAACATCAGCATTATCCAGTCCGCACTCTCCGATATGCGCAGCGGACAGGCACGCACCATCTGTGAGCTTTGCCTCATCACACTATGCGAGCCAGTTCTCGGGGACGATCTGCCGCTTCTGCGCGAGCGCATCTCCCGTATCGAACAAAGTATCGCCGAGCTGGCCTCCCGTCCCGTGACCGTCGTACAGGCAGCCTCCCCCTTTGTCGCTGCGGAACCGGACGAGTCCGATTTCGACACCGACTCCGTTGACGACGAGCCTCCCTTTGACGCGGACGCCGTCGCCGCCGCATATGGCATGGCTCCCCCTCCCGTGCAGGACGCTCCGCCCTTCGAAACGGACGAGCCGGAGGAAGAGTATGTGCCCGACGTCGGCGACGAAGATGACGAGTACGACTATCTGTCCATGCTCCCGCCGATTCCCGAGCTTCCTCCGCTTCCCGGCGACCCCGCCGCAGGAGAGAGCCGCGGCGATCCCAGAGCCGCTCTGATGAGTTTTTCCGAGCAGGTTCCCGAACGAATCCAGCCTGTAAGCGAGCCGGATGAGCCTCCCTTCGACCTCGACGTGCCCTCATTCATGCGTGAGCCGGAGGACGACAGGCCCCGTCCCGCCGCAGAGATAAAACGCAAAATATACTTCGACGAGGCAGCCGCTCCCCCCGAAGCAAAGGAGATCTTCTCCGCCCCCATGCCCGAGGCTCCCATTGCCGCCGCTGCCCCTCCCGCAGCAAAAGCCGCAGCAATGAGCAACGAAGCCATCTGGGAAAAAACCAAGAGCGAGCTTTCCGGCAATATGCCCTTCGGACTTTATCTGCTCGTCACGGACCCCACGCAGGTCGACGCCTGGTTTGAAGGCAGCGAGCTTATCCTGTCCGTCAAGAGTTCTTTCGCCATGAATATGCTCAACCGCCCCGACGTCATCGCGAAGGTCGGCAGCGTTGCAAGCTCCGTGGCCGGAAAACAAATTACCGCGCGCATGGTCGATGCTGACAAAGCTCCCACCCCCTCAGCGCCCTCCGCTCCCAAAACCGACAAGCTCGACGAGTTGGGACGCTTTGAGGTCGTGACATTTAAGTAAAATAAAATATCCACACAGGAGGAATAATAAAATGGCAAAAGGCGGATTCCGTGGCGGCGGCTACGGTGGAATGAACCAGATGCAGATGATGAAGCAGGCTCAGAAGATGCAGCAGGATCTGCTCAAAATGCAGGAAGAGCTTGAAAAGGCACAGTACACCGCTACTGCAGGCGGCGGCGTTGTCAGCGCAACCGTCAGCGGCAAGCGCGAACTCGTAACTCTCGAGATCGACCCCGACGCAGTTGATCCCGAAGATGTTGAGATGCTGCAGGATATGGTCATCGCTGCTGTCAACGAGGCTCTTCGCAAGTGCGAGGAGGCTTCCAACGCCAGCATGAGCCGACTCACCGGCGGCCTCAACCTCGGCTTCTGATCAAAAAAATAACAGCTCAAACAGCTCACACCGTACAGGCATTTCGGTGTGAGCTGTTTTTATCATTTTTACTGCCGACGGCATATTTTAAACTGAATAATCTATGCGGAAAGGTCGTAATCGAAAATGGATTCTCCCCTCATCACCCAGTTTTTCCTCGGCGCGAACTCCCGGTATGGCTTTCATTCTCTCTACGGCGGATTCTGCCCTCCGGAGGAGGGCTGCTTCCTCAACGTCATCAAGGGCGGTCCCGGCTGCGGAAAATCCAGCTTTATGAAACGGATAGGCCGCGCAGCCGAGGAAAGAGGTCTCGATGTGGAATACATACTCTGTTCCGGAGACCCGGATTCCGTTGACGCCGTTTTCATACCGAGCCTTGGCATCGGATATGTCGACGGAACTTCGCCGCACACTATTGATTCAGCCTACCCCGGGGCTGCAGGAATGTATCTCGATCTCGGCCGATTTTATGACAAATACGCTCTGCAGCGCCGCACAAATGAGATCATGGACTTAAACCGCCGCTACAAAGCAATGTATTCCGGCGCTTATCTGCACCTCGCCGCCGGAGCTGAGCTTATGCCGCGCTGCAGCATCGGACTTTGGGGCAAGCCGGAACAGGATAAGATACGAAAAAAGGCCGCCGCCTTTTCCAAACGCGAATTTGGCTCCGACATCGGCAAAAAAGGAAGGGTGCAGGAAAGGTTTATTGATGCGTTCAGCTGCAAAGGCAGAATTTTTCTCGGTGAAACCGTATCGTCGCTGTGTTCGCGGCTGTGCATAATCGACAACGAGCTTGGCTTGGGACACCTTTTCCTCAGCAACACACTCACGGAAGTCGAGGGAAAAGGGCTTGATGTCATCGTCTGCCGCGACTGTCTTGACCCCACTCTGATCTCTGCGCTTTTGATACCGCAGGCAGAGCTTGCCCTGATATGTTCTGACACATACAGCGGTGAAGGCCGGGATATTTACCGCCATATCCGCCTCGACGCGATAGTCAACAGGGAGATCCTCGCATCTCAGCGCCCCGCTTTGCGCAAATCCAAGCGCCTCAGCCGCGATGTTCTCGGCCTCGCGGCAGAAAATCTGTCGCGCGCAAAATCTCTGCACGACGAGCTTGAAGCCATATATAACCCCCATGTTGACTTCGACGGGATATATTCCGAAGCAGAACGGCACATCAAAGCTCTGTTCTGAGTTCCAAACAGCAAAAAAACGAGCCTGCTTTCTCCAAACTTGCGGAGAGAAAATTCAGGCTCGTTACTTTTTTAATTTGTTATACTTGCACAAAAAAATATTTGCCGCATAAAAAACGGGGCGGAAATCCAACTTCCGCCCCATTATGTATATGCGTCATTTTACTCGATTGAGCAGCAAAAGTCAATGCCCGACCTGAATAATTTTGTTTGCTTTTTGAACATTTTTCGGTTATTATTGACCAGTAAGAAAGCCATCTTTTGTGCAAGATGCACCAAACGTACCATACGTTTGGTATGTCGTAGACAAGTGATGAAACTTAATTAAGGAGTGTATCAACAATATGGAAAACCTGATTTGGGTAGGCATTATCGGCGCCATTGTTGCCATCGTATTCGCAATAATCCAGCGCAACATCGTAATGAAAGCCTCCGAGGGCGACGAGAAGATGGTCAAGATCGCCGCCGCCATCCGTTCCGGTGCAAACGCATATCTCAAGCGTCAGTACACCACCGTCGCAATAGTATTTGCAATAGTATTTGTCATTCTGCTGGCGATAGCATTTATCTCCAAGGGTGAAATGCTCTCCCGCGTAACTCCCTTCGCCTTCCTCACCGGCGGTATCTGGTCCATGCTGGCCGGTCTCGTAGGTATGAAGATCGCCACCGCATCCAATGCCCGCACCGCTCACGCAGCACACGAAGGCCTCAACAAGGGTCTGCGCGTTGCTTTCGCATCCGGCTCCGTCATGGGCTTCACCGTTGTCGGTCTCGGTATGCTGGACATCAGCCTTTGGTTCATCGGCCTTAAGCTTGCCGGTCTCGATGCTGATTCTCTCGCAAATATCATGGTCATGAACGGCATGGGTGCTTCTTTCATGGCTCTGTTCGCCCGTGTCGGCGGCGGTATCTACACCAAGGCTGCTGACGTCGGTGCCGACCTCGTCGGTAAGGTCGAAGCCGGTATTCCCGAAGATGACCCCCCCAACCCCGCAACCATCGCCGACAACGTCGGTGACAACGTTGGTGACGTTGCAGGTATGGGCGCTGACCTCTATGAGTCTTACGTTGGCTCTATTCTGGCCACCTTCGCTCTCTCCGCAGCTGCAGGCTATGGCTGGGCAGGCATGATGCTCCCCATGGTTCTCGCATTTGTCGGCATCATCTGCTCTCTCATCGGTTCCTTCCTCGTCAAGACCAAGGAAGAAGCCACTCAGCTGAGCCTCCTCAAGAGCCTCCGCACCGGTACCTACACCGCTGCTATCCTCTCTGCAGTTCTGGCTGCTCCCATTTGCTACTTTGTCCTCGGCGCCACCGGCCACTGGCTCGGCGTTTACGTTTCCATCCTCTGCGGCCTTATCGGCGGCTGCGCAATCGGCTACTTCACCGAGTACTACACCTCCGATAACTACAAGCCCACTCAGAAGCTGGCAGCTGCTTCCGAGACCGGTTCCGCCACCATCATCATCGGCGGTGTTTCCCTCGGTCTGAAGAGCACCCTCGCTTCCATCCTCATCGTCGGCGCTGCAGTTCTCATCAGCTACTTCTGCTCTGGCGGCACCACCGCTATCGTAGATGCACAGGGTCTGTTCACCGCTGAGTTCAACCAAGGTCTCTACGGCATAGGCATCGCCGGTGTCGGCATGCTCTCCACCCTCGGCATCACCCTCGCCACCGACGCTTACGGTCCCGTTGCCGACAACGCCGGCGGTATCGCAGAGATGGCCGGTCTTCCCGAAGAAGTCCGCGAGCGCACCGACGCTCTCGACTCTCTCGGTAACACCACCGCAGCTACCGGTAAGGGCTTCGCCATCGGCTCCGCTTCCCTCACCGCTCTGGCTCTTCTCGTTTCCTACGTCAACATCGTTCAGGCCCGCACCACCGAAGTTCTCAACTTCAGCCTGACCAGTCCCACTGTTCTTGTCGGTCTGTTCATCGGTGCAATGCTGACCTTCGTATTCTCCGCACTCACCATGAGCGCTGTTCAGAACGCAGCTCAGTCCATCGTTAAGGAAGTTCGCCGTCAGTTCCGCGAGATCAAGGGCATCATGACCTACGAAGCTGATCCCGACTACAGCCGCTGCGTTGACCTCTGCACCCAGGGCGCTCTGCACGAGATGGTCGCTCCCGCCCTCCTCGCTATCGTAGTTCCCATCCTCACCGGTATCGTCCTCGGACCCACCGGCGTTGTCGGCCTCCTCGGCGGCGTTTCCGTCACCGGCTTTGCAATGGCAGTCTTCATGTCCAACGCAGGCGGCGCATGGGACAATGCAAAGAAGTACATAGAGCGCGGCAACCATGGCGGCAAGGGCAGCGAGCAGCACAAGGCAGCCGTTGTCGGCGACACCGTCGGCGATCCTTTCAAGGACACCTCCGGTCCCTCCCTCAACATTCTCATCAAGCTCTGCTCCACTGTTTCCATCGTATTCTCCGGTCTGATCGTGGCTTTCCACATTTTCTAAAACATAAATTTAGTGCCCTGTCCTATGTGGACAGGGCACTTTTTGTTGCTAAAATGATGCTTTCATGCTATATTTTATTTGAAGAAAATGTAATTTATCGGAGGTGACGGAATGAAACGGCTGTCAGTTATTCTTCTGTGCATTTGCCTGCTTTTCACCGCCTGCGGGCGCAAAGCCGATTGTCCCGAGGGTGCCCGTGAGGCCATTGACGCCTATGTTGCCGAGCGCAAAAAAATGGAGGGCATGCATTCCTGCCGCCTTTACAGCATTGAGCAGGAGCACGATATGCTCTACAAATTTCAGTACAAGGAGTATCTGGACTATCGGCGCGGCTCTCTCTACGAGCAGAAGTATGGGCGATTCCATGGGCTTTTGTGCACGGCTTATACAGCGCCGGATAACATGGGCATCTGGCAAATATACAGCTCCATTGACAACATAGAAATAAACTGCCCGAGTGACGCCAGACTGGCAATCGAAAACTACCTCTCCGAAAAATATTCAAAATATACACTGAATTCCGTAAAAGAGCGGAGCAGTCTGCTCTACTCATTCAGCTATACTGAAACTCATCTTATTCCCCTTGTGAATCCCGCCTCCCCGGAAAACACAGCCGCATCCGGCGAAGATGAATACGAGGAAAAAATCCACACCGATTATGTCTATTTGCTCGAAGGCAAATGGAAAACCACCAACAATTTCGGCAGCATCCCCGGACATATCCTGCGCGGCGAAGACGGGGACACCGCTCTAGAATCGAACTCATCGCAAGAAGTCCCTGAGGAAGTCCTCGACACCTTCAATCGCTGGACGGACAACTCAAGCGCCGACGGTGAGGGCAGTTGGGAGACACACATTGAGCTCTGCTACTGGGGTGAGGATCTCGTGCCTTCAGCGCCCGGTATATCCATGAACACCGTGCTCGCATGGGAGATACGTTCTGTCACCCGTGTCAACGACGAACTCTATGAGATAATCAGCACTGTCACGGACAAGTATATGGACGAGCCCTTGACCTATCAGCACTTTGTAGGTCTCATCGACGGCGAGTGGAAAATCATGGTCTACCAAGTCATTCCTGAGCAGCTCCGTGAGGGTCTTGATGCCTTCGACGAATACCGCTTCACAGAAAACGGTATCGAAATAATCCCCGGAAAAGCATAATAAAGCCGATCTTTCAAAAAGCAAGCAGGAGCGACTAAGCGTCGCTCCTGCTTACTTATTTGAGTATAATTAACTTACAGCGCACTTCACTCCGTATCGCTCGCCGTCGCAGGTACATTGCGTATAAACATCATGTTCCTGTCAACGTCGCCGCTGATGCCCGCCACCTCACCGGTGATGGAATGCTGCCAGAAATCGTGCTTGTAGTAAAAATCGGGATATTCAGCCAAGGCCGCCATCCACCATGTCAGATGGGTCATACGCGGAAGATCGTAGCTGAAATATCCAAGATTACGGTAGGCGTATACACCGCTTTCATAACCGGCCTCAGTGATCGCAGCGCAGAACGCAAGCGCGCAGTCTGTAATAATCTCACCTCCGAGTCCGTCGGTGCGTGCCTCATCGTTGCTTATGCTCTCCCAATCATAGAACACCGGAAGTGAGATATCTCCGCTGCAGCTTTCGAGCAATCCAAGGAGATAGTTCGCCTCTTCGACAGCCTCCTCCGTATTGATCGCCTGAGAGAAAAGATAAACGCCGATATCAATACCGTTTTCGGCAGCGCCTTTAATATTTTCTTCAAAGTATTTATCCGTGAACAGGCCGCCTTCGCTGTAACCGCGGTAAGCCGCGCGAATGATGGCGAAGTCGATGCCGTCGGCCGCCACCGCCTCCCAGTCTATCGTTCCCTGATGCTCGCTCACATCGATCCCGTCAAGCACGGTGTACTCCGAACCTATGTACTTTCCGCCGCTGAAGTGCTCAGCCTTGAGTTCATTTACAGGGACATCATCGTGGCGTGTTACCCACATTTTTGTTCCGAGTCCGCTTTCCACCTGTACCATGCCCTCATATGGGTCTGCGGCTTTTTTCGACGTACATCCGCACAGGATAAGCATAAGCACAAGCAAGGCCGCTATACAGCGTTTATATCTCATCATCCCACGTCCTTAGTCTGTGTATTGTCACGCCTAATTTATAACATACTTGTATCTCCTTTGCAAACTCGGGACGCGAAAAAGGTGCAGATCCCTGTATGGGACTGCACCTTTTTCAATATTTCAATGTTTTTTACTGATTTTAGTCCTCTGCCGCCTCAGCCAGAAGCGCCTTGCCGCCGTATTGCAGACAGGCCTTGAGCTTTGCCCTTGCCACCTGCAATGTGCGTGTCACGGTGGACGGATTCACACCGAGGAAGAAAGCGATCTCGCGCATAGAGTACTGTTCGAGATAATACATGGAAACCATCTGCCGCTGGCGGCTCGTCAGTTCACGCTCCAGCGCTGCGGCGAGCAGCACTGCGACTTTGCTTTCCGGCTGCTCTAATTGCTTTACAAAGTTCCTCAAAGTCAAGTATTCCGTCTCCCGCTGATACGCCATTTTTCTTGCTCTTTTCTCCATTTTTCTCCGGCCTCCCGTAGTAATTCTCAAGGTATTTCGATGTGGCTCCCGCATCGCGGGCCATATTTTCAAGCATAGCTATTCTGCGTCTAAGGAGCATGGTCTCCTGTCCCGCAGCAGGGTATGTACGCAGACTCTGCCTCAGCTCCACCGCCCTTTCATAGCATAATCTTCCGCTCTCCCGGTACTCCCGGGCAAGTTCTTTCAGTTCCATTTTTCATCCTCCTTGCAAAAAACACAAATTTTCTAAAAAAAGTTGTTGACAAATGCAACCGCATTTGTTATGATAATCGAGCTGGACATCTTGCTGGTATAGCTCAGTTGGTAGAGCAGCTGATTTGTAATCAGCAGGTCGGGGGTTCGAGTCCGTCTACCAGCTCCAACCAGCTTAATTAAATAGGGGGGAATTCCCGAGTGGCCAAAGGGGGCAGACTGTAAATCTGTTGTCGACGACTTCGGTGGTTCGAATCCACCTTCCCCCACCAAAAATACCGATTACCCGTCAGGGTGGTCGGTATTTTTATTTGAAGTGGATTCGAAAGGCGGCTCTTGGCAAGGCTCCGGGGGAGCCTTGCAACCGCCGTGGCTTTTCCCGCAGGAAAAGCGAATCCACCTTCCCCCACCAAAAACCCGAATGCGAAAGCGTTCGGGTTTTTACTTTTCTCCCGGGCACCTTTAAGATTATCTTGTCACCGTAAAGTGACTATAGTAGTTTAACAAATAGGTAGTTCAGCGTGTTGCGAACTTTCTATCACCGCATATTCCATATGCAACTCATATTAGGGGGATTAACATGAACAAGGATTTGGAAAAAAGCTGCTTAACAACACATAGTTGGCGTAACATCGAAAAACGTTTATAAGTTGGGTGTTTTCCGATACAAACTCCATAGGATCTATTTGGTACTGCAATCACAAAATACCGTTATGCCGTCAGGTGTGACGGTATTTTGTGTTTGCAGTGGGTTCGAAAGCTGCACCCGCCGATTGAAAAGCTTGAAGGCACATGCTCCTTGTGCTATAATCTTCAAGGCCAAAAGAATAACAATCTTGCTCACTACACGCTTGGCCGCGATATATTTTTGCGGTCGGCTTTATTTTTTGGAGGACAAGCTATGAAATACGACGTAATTATTATTGGAGCCGGTCCCGGAGGAATATTTGCCGCATATGAACTTGCTCAGAGAAAACCCGAGCTTAAGGTGGCGGTTTTCGAGGCCGGACATTCTCTTGAGAAGCGCCATTGCCCCATTGACGGAGACAAGGTGAAAACCTGCATCGGCTGCAAAAGCTGCAGCATTATGAGCGGTTTTGGCGGTGCCGGAGCCTTTTCCGACGGCAAATACAATATAACGAATGTCTTCGGCGGAACCCTTTTCGAATACATCGGCAAGAAGAACGCTCTGGAGCTTATGCGCTATGTTGACGATATCAATATGCGCTACGGTGGAGAAGGCACGAAGCTCTATACAACTGCAGGGACACGCTTCAAAACCATCTGCATACAGAACGACCTGCATCTTCTCGATGCCTCCGTGCGCCATCTCGGAACCGATATCAACTATATAGTCCTTGATAATATCTACTCCTACCTCAAAGATAAGGTCGACTTTTTCTTCGACACCCCGGTGCAGACCGTCGGAATTATCGACGGTGGGTATGAAGTCAAGTGCGACAAGGCCACTTACACCTGCTCGGAGTGCATTATTTCCGTCGGACGTATCGGCAGCAAATGGATGGAAAAAGTATGCCGCGAGCTTGATATACCCACGAAGTCCAACCGCGTTGACATCGGTGTTCGCGTTGAACTTCCCGCTGCCGTTTTCGCCCATCTCACAAATGAGCTTTACGAGAGCAAGATCGTTTATCGCACCAAGGAATACGGCGACAGAGTACGTACCTTCTGCATGAACCCCAAGGGTGCCGTGGTAAACGAGAACACCAACGGCATCATAACCGTCAATGGTCACAGCTATGAAGATCCCGCAAGGCAGACAGAGAACACGAACTTTGCTCTCCTTGTAGCAAAACACTTCTCTGAGCCTTTCAAAGACTCCAACGGCTATGGTGAATCCATCGCCCGCCTGAGCAACATGCTCGGAGGCGGCGTTATCGTCCAGCGCTTCGGCGATCTCATCAGAGGCCGCCGCTCCACCGTCAGCCGCATTGAGGAAGCATTCATCACTCCCACTCTGAACGCCACCCCCGGCGATCTGAGCCTCGTTCTCCCCAAGCGCATACTCGACGGTATCATAGAAATGATCTATGCTCTGGACAAGGTCGCACCCGGAACTGCGAACGAAGATACGCTTCTCTATGGCGTTGAAGTCAAGTTCTACAACATGGAAGTTGAAGTAAACGAAAAGCTGGAGTCGAGACACAAAGGTCTTTACATCATCGGCGACGGAAGCGGCATCACCCATTCTCTGTCCCACGCTTCCGCCAGCGGCATCCATGTTGCAAGAAACATCGTCGGCGACTGAGTTTGCCTGAACCGCAATTCATCTGCCTCACACGAAAGCACCGTTCATCCTTTGGGATGGGCGGTGCTTTTTGCCACATCTCCCAACGCACATAAAGTTGTATTTTGTCGATGCCTGTGTTATCATGTTATTTATTGAACACAAATGGATCGGAGGGGTTTTTACGGGAGTTGTTTCAACCTTGATATTGGCAACAGCTATTGCCGGTGTCGCCGGCACCGGTCTGGGCGGTGCCATCGGCGCGATACTGCAGAAAGATTCCAACCGCACGGTAAGTCTGCTTTTGAGCTTTGCGGGCGGTGTCATGCTCAGCGTCGTCTGCTTTGACCTTGTCACGGAGGCTATTGAGACCCAGGTAGGCGTAGGCGTCGTAATCGCCGCCATTGCTCTTGGCGTAATTATCATCTATTTTCTGAACTATCTGATAGACCGCAGTACCAACCCCGAGGTTCCGCATATCGATGCGAACCACCCCAAAACCGCCGACGACCTTGACGAGCTGATACACAGCGACCATCTCGAGCAGCATTATGCCCGCAAGGACAGCAAAGCCGCCCTGCTTATTGCAGGCGTCGTTATGGCAAGCGCCATAGCTTTGCACAATGTGCCCGAAGGCATGACCATCGGCGCGTCATATGCCAGCAGCGACAGCTTTGTCGGCAGCTCGGCGCTCATTCTCGCCGTCCTGATTGGTCTGCACAACATCCCCGAGGGTATGGCCGTCTCTGTTCCGCTCATTAGCGGCGGCATGAACAAATTCAAAGCTGTCCTGATAACCGCGCTCTCCGGTGTTCCTACAATTATCGGTGCGCTTCTTGGGTTTATGATCGGAGAGATAGGTCCTCTCGGTCTGGCACTCAGCCTCGGCTTCGCAAGCGGTGCCATGCTCTATGTGGTCTTCGGCGAGATATTGCCCCAAGCCATACTCATGTACCACAGCAAACTTCCCGCTTTTTCCGCGATTGCCGGAATACTTGCCGGTCTTTTCATAATCTACTGCTGAACAAAATGTAAAGGAGAGGTACTATCATGGCACTTTTCAAAAAGCTGACGCCTCCCGCAGGTGTCTCCGAAAGATTCTTTGAATGCAAACGCGATGAACTTACCATCCGCGGCACCGAATATCGCCCAGAAGGTGATAATCTGCCGGTCGCCATCGTTTGCCACGGCTTTATGGCTTTTCAGGACACCGTAAGGCAGTATGCTCACACTCTCGCTTCACTCGGCTACGCCGCCTATTGCTTCGACTTCTGCGGCGGCTGCGTCATCAAGGGCAAGAGCGACGGTCTCACCACTGAAATGTCCGTTCTCACCGAGCTTTGTGACCTTGAAGCGGTCATCGCTTATGCCCAGAGCCTTCCCTACACCGGTTCCGAGCTCCTTCTCATGGGTGCGAGCCAGGGCGGCTTTGTCTCCGCTCTTGCCGCAGCAAAGAACTCCGGCCTCGTTGATAAGCTCGTTCTGTTTTATCCTGCGTTGTGTATCCCCGATGACGCACGTGCCGGCAAGATGATGTTCGCAAAATTCGACCCCAACAACATCCCCGAAAAGCTCAGATGCGGCCCCATGAAACTCGGTCGCATATATCCTGCCGATGTTATCAATCTTGATCCTTTTACCGAGATCAGCACCTATGAGGGGCCCGTACTGATCGTCCACGGCACCCGTGACTCCATCGTCAATATCGACTATGCGGTAAAGGCACAGAAGGCCTATAAAAATGCCGTTCTCCATATCATTGAAAAAGCACGCCACGGCTTCAGAGGTAAGGTGGACGCACAGGCCATTGAATATCTGAAAGATTTCGCAAAACGCTGATATCTCATTCTTTTCACACACCCGCGAAAGGAGGTGCCCTCCATGCTAAAAAAGCTTATAGGTGACAGAAGTTTTTACGCCGTTCTCATAAATCTGACGCTTCCCATCATGATACAAAACGGCATCACGAACTTCGTAAACATGCTGGACAATATAATGATCGGCGCTGTGGGCACCGCATCCATGACCGGTGTTGCCATATCCAACCAGCTTTTCTTTGTTTTTAATCTGTGCATTTTTGGCGCAGTCTCCGGTGCAAGCATCTTCGGCGCCCAGTTTTTCGGCAGCGGCGACCTTGAAGGTGTACGCCATTGCTTCCGCTTCAAGCTGATTTTCTGCGGCGCGCTTACCGCAGCAGGCATCGTGCTTTTCGGCACGATGGGCGAAAAGCTGCTGACCATGTATATGATCGGCGAAGAAGGCGTCACCGACCCGGTTGCCACACTTTCCGCAGCGAAGAGCTATATGCTCATCATGCTCGCCGGTGTCCCGGCATTTGCGCTTGTCCAATGCTACTCCGGAACGCTGCGCGAAGGCGGCGATCCGAAACTCCCCATGCTGGCCGGTATCGCAGCCGTATTTGTGAACCTGGTTTTCAACTATATTCTCATTTTCGGAAAATTCGGAGCTCCCGCGCTTGGCGTGACCGGTGCCGCGATAGCGACCGTACTGTCCCGCTACGTTGAGCTTGCCATTGTAGTCACCGGCACACATCGCCGGAGCGACCGCTATACCTTCATCGTCGGCGTTTACCGAACGCTGCGCCTCCCCCGTGCTCTTGCAGGCAGCCTGTTCATCAAGACCCTCCCCCTGCTGCTCAACGAGTTTTTGTGGGCCTCCGGCCTTGCTTTCATCAGCCAGTGCTATTCTCTGCGTGGGCTCGACGCCGTTGCCGCCGGCAACATTTCCCAGACTTTCTGGAACGTCTTTTCCATCGCCTACATGTCGCTCGGTTCGGCAATAGCCATCGTCTCGGGCCAGCTTCTCGGTGCGAACAAGCTCAGGGAAGCAAAGGAATCCGCCGTAAAGATGATAGCCTTTTCTTTCACAGTTGCTCTGGCTGTCGCCATTATTTACTTCGTCTGCGCAGGCTTCATCCCTCTTGCATATAATACCGAGCCGGAGATCCGGACTCTTGCCACGCAGCTCATGCGAATCACCGCTGTGGTCATGCCGCTTGAAGCTTTGTGCCACGCCAGCTACTTCATACTCCGCTCCGGCGGTAAAATGCTGGTGACATTTTTCTTCGACTCCTGCTATATGTGGTGCGTGAACGTACTGCTCGCATTTGTGTTCAGCCGCTTTACCGCCATGCCCTTTGTCACCATTTTCACCGTTGTTCAGATAAGCTCTGTGCTGAAAGCCGGTATCGGCATACTGCTCGTCAAAAGCGGTTTCTGGGTCAAAAATATTGTTGCATCCGGGAATTGAAATAAGTATCGCTGCCCATTAAACACCTCTCTTTTCAAAAAAAGAGAGGTGTTTTTTTCTCTTTGGTCTTGAAATTTTTGCGTAAAATGTTATTCTGAAAGAGTGTTCAAAAACCACAATAAAAGAGAAAGAGGAGAAAACACAATGTTTGAAAAGATCTTCAAGCTGAAAGCCAATGGCAGTTCTGCCAAGGTGGAGATCATGGCCGGTCTCACGACCTTTATGACCATGGCCTACATCATCGCTCTCAACCCCAACCTGCTGACAAACTTCGACGGCGGCTCTCCCCTGTGGAACGGCGTATTCCTCGCCACCTGCATTGCCTCCGCAGTAGGTATGTTCGTAATGGCATTTCTGGCCAACAAACCCTTTGCAATGGCTCCCGGTATGGGACTCAACAGCTTCTTCGCCGTTGTCGTTGCCAACATCGTCGGCATCACCGGCATGAGCTACGTTGCATCCTTCCAGGCTGCACTCATCATCATTCTTGTCGAAGGTATTGTCTTCATCGTTCTCTCCATTTTCAATATTCGCGAGAAAATCGTTGAGGCCATTCCTCTCGGCGTCCGCCTCGGCATTTCTCCCGCCATCGGCCTTATGCTCATGAACATCGGCCTTGGTTCCAATGTCGGCATCTATGCCGAAGGTAACGGCTTTGCCGCACCTTTCTATGTAATGCGTGACTTCTTCGGTGCTCTTACCCCCTCTGTTATCAAGGGCAGCATGGGCGACATCGGTTATGCCACCATGATCCTCACTGTGGTCACCATGTTTATCGGCCTTTTCGTCATCGTTGCAATGGCTAAGAAGGGCATCAAGGGTGCCGTTCTCATCGGCATGCTGATCTCCTCCGTCATCTACTGGGCTGGTCAGGCCATCTTCCTTGGCACCAACCCCTTTGCATCTCTCGCAACTGCATCCTTCGTTCCTCCCTTTGCAGATATGATCGAGACCACTTTCTTCAAGTTCAACTTCGCCGGACTGCTTGAGATAGGCTGGTTCACCGTTATCACCCTTATCATCACCTTCTGCATCATCGACATGTTCGACACCATCGGCACGCTGGTCGGCACCGCAAGCCGCGCCAACATGCTCGATGCTGACGGCAATATGCCCCAGATGAAGGAAGCTCTTCTGTCCGACGCTGTCGGCACTGTCGTTGGCGCCTGCACCGGTACTTCCACCGTCACCACTTTCGTTGAGTCTGCATCCGGCGTCGAGGCCGGCGGCCGTACCGGTCTGACTGCTCTGACCACCGGTATTCTTTTCCTCGCCTGCATCTTCATCGCTCCCATCGCTGCCATCATTCCTGCAGCTGCAACCTCTGCCGCCCTCATCTACGTCGGCGTTCTGATGCTCATGGGTCTCAAGAACATCAACTTCGAAGATATGGACCAGGTCGTTCCTGTCGGACTCATGCTCATCGGCATGCCCGTTTCCGGCTCCATCGGCCATGCTATCGGCCTTGGCCTCATCTCCTACACCATCATCAAGGTCTGCGGCGGCAAGTTCAAGGAGGTCTCTCCCCTGACTTACATCATCTCCCTGATCTTCCTGCTCAAGTTCTTCATCGCTGCATAAGTTCGGTTTTTCCTGCCGCCGCACCCTATTCGGTGCGGCGGCTTTCAATTTAAGGAATTTCTCTATGATCGCTTTTTCGTTTTCGGCAAAAGCATTGACAGCGCGAAAAAGCGCAAATAATTTTTCATGTCATTATAACCAAATCCCTCAATGTTCTTATGCGGAAAACAATCATTTCTCCCAAAAAGACATTGGGGACTTGCATTCATCGCTTTAGTGTGCTACAATCCGAATATCAAAATTGAACATAACCCATCGAAACCGTCAGAATTGAAAGTAAGACTGATGGTGGAGGGAACTCTGGAGAATCCCGTTAAATCGGGTGCCGAAGGTGCAAGGCGCTTATTTCCGCCGAATCTCTCAGGCAAAAGGACAGAGCAGACATAGATTTTTCCTTTGTCTGCATTTCTTATTTTCCGGAGTTGCCGATAATTCGGCAGCTTCGTTCTTTTTTTACCCAAAAGAAAGAAAAGAGAGGAAAAAACATGATCGAATTCTTTGCAAACATCGAAGCCGCACTTTATCCCATAGTGTGTGACATCAACAATTATCTTTCCAGCTATATCCTTATCGTCCTGCTCATCGGTGTCGGCCTTTTCTACTCCATCCGCACCAAATTCGTTCAGGTTCGCTGTTTCGGCGAAGGTATGAAAAAGGTCTTCGGCAGCATCAGCCTCCGCGGCGGCAAGCAGAAAGCCGGTATGAGCTCCTTCCAGGCTCTCGCAACAGCTATTGCAGCTCAGGTCGGTACCGGCAACATTGTCGGCGCCTCCGGTGCGATACTCGTCGGCGGCCCCGGTGCCATCTTCTGGATGTGGATCATCGCCTTCCTTGGCATGGCCACTATCTACGCTGAGGCAACCCTCGCTATCCATACCCGCAAGGTCGACGAAAATGGCAACGTCAAGGGCGGCCCCGTTTACTACATCACCACCGCATTCAAGGGCGGCTTCGGCAAGTTCCTCGCCGGCTTCTTCGCTGTCGCCATCATTCTGGCCCTCGGCTTCATGGGCTGCATGGTCCAGTCCAACTCCATCGGCTCCACTATGCAGACCGCTTTCGGTATCCCCACCTGGATCATCGGTCTCATTCTCGTCATCATCTGCGCCATCATCTTCCTCGGCGGTGTCCAGCGTCTCGCTTCCGTCACCGAAAAGATAGTCCCCATCATGGCCTGCCTCTTCCTCCTCGGCTCTCTCGTGGTTCTTATCGCCCGCATTCAGTATATCCCCGCCACTATCGGCATGATCTTCAAGTATGCCTTCATGCCTCAGGCAATTCTCGGCGGTGCTTTCGGCGCCGGCATCAAGGCTGCCATCAGCCAGGGCGCAAAGCGCGGCCTCTTCTCCAATGAAGCCGGTATGGGTTCCACCCCCCACGCCCACGCTCTCGCCAATGTCAAGAATCCCCACGAACAGGGCGTTGTCGCCATGATCGGCGTTTTCATCGACACCTTCATCGTTCTCACCCTCAACGCACTCGTCATCATCTCCACCCTGTATACTGCTGACGGACCTCTTGCCAACGGTTATATCGGTTCTGTCACCGACCTCATCACCAAGGCCAACCTCGCTCAGACCGCATTCGGAACCGTATTTGGCGAAAAATTCGGCGCTATCTTCGTCGCCGTCTGCCTTTTCTTCTTCGCTTTCTCCACTGTACTCAGCTGGAATATGTTCGGCAAAGTCAATGTTGTCTACCTTTTCGGCAAGAAAAACCCCAAGCTCTGTACCGCTGTCTATACCGTCATCGCTCTTGTTTTCATCTTCGTTGGCACCCTCGTTTCCAACGACCTTGTCTGGGAGCTGACCGACGCATTTAACTATCTCATGGTTCTTCCTAACGCCATCGCCCTCTTCGCACTGAGCGGCATTGTCGTAAACATCGTCAAAAACAAGGATAAGCAGTAAAACGCTTGTTCCCTCCTGTCCCTGTCCGCCCCGCTCAGCGGGGCGGACTTTTTCTAAGAGCCTCTTTTCCAAACAATGAAAACATGCTATACTGTTACTAATCATCGTGCCAAAGGAAGATCCCCAATGAATAAAATCTATGAAACCGCATATAATCTCCGCGCTACGGATTTCGACCGTTGGTCACGCCTTCGTCCGGCGTCTATACTGGAGCTTTTTCAGGATATTGCCGGCCGCCATGCCGATGATCTCGGCATTGGTCTTGAGCCAATGCTCGAAAAAAACCTTGTTTGGGTAATCGTGAAAGCACGCTTTCGCATACTTAAAAGCGCCCGTATGCACCAGACCGTCAGGATCCGCACCTGGCCTCTTCATCCCGAGCGCGTAGGCTATACCCGTGAGTTCATTATTTTCGACGAAAATGGCGACAGTATCGTTGAAGGCTCCTCTGAATGGGTACTCATGGACTTTGTGAATCGCAAGATCATCCCTGCAGGTGAAATATATCCACTGGACGAATTCTGCGAAATCAGAAACTACCCGGGTCGTTTCCCTCGCCTTCGCAGCTTTGAAGCTGATGGTGAAGCATACAGTTTCGCCCCCCCATATTCCGACTTCGATATGAACGGCCATGTCAACAACACACGCTACGCCAACTTTGTCATGGATGCCATGGTTCCAAACGAAAGTGAGGCACTAAAGGAATTCCGCATTGAGTACCACCGCGAAGTATTGCCCGGCGAAACTCTGAATATTTTCAGCCGCAGAGAGGAAAACGCTTTTCTTGCCCGCGGCGAAAACTCCGCAGGTGAAAAAATGTTCACCTGTCATCTTGAGTTCTGAGAAAGGATCTGCGAAATATGCTCAGTCTCTCTCGTCCCATAATCTCTGTTCCCGATAATGGAAAACCAAGCTGCGGAGGAAACCAGCGCCGCTTTTCCAATCCCACCATGCGCGGTTACGGCTGCGGAGTCGTCGGCGCGGCCGACCTCCTTTTCTATCTGGCTCTGACCCGCCCGAACTGGGCAAGTCCCTATACCGGCCGTCCCGACTCAAACGAAGTCCCCTTCGAGCAATACGAACGTCTTTGCACCCGCCTTCGCTCAAGCTTCATGCCCATAATCCCGCATTTTGGCAAGACCGGTCCTGCCCTTGCCGCCGGACTTAACGCCTACTTCAGCCGCTACTCGATACCATGCCGGGCGAAATGGTGCATCAGCCACGAAAAGCTTTTTGAGCGCATAGAAGAAATGCTGAAAAATGACTTGCCGGTGATATTCTCCGTTGGAGCCAACTTCCCCCTCTTCTGGGGAAAACACCGCTGCCATTTGTACATTAAGGATGAAAACGGCTGTATGCGCCCCGGCGCCTCAACAAAAGCACACTTCATGACCGTCACCGGTATGGATGAAAAATTTCTGCGTGTCTCTTCCTGGGGCAACGAATACTATATCAGCCGCTGCGAGTACCTCTCTTATACCCGACGCTACGGCAGCAGTATCACGAGCAATATCATGTATATAAAGCTCATTGGCTGATGGCCGTCCCCCACACCTATCCCATCGTCACATATCCCGGCCGTGCCTTCGTGCACGGCTTTCTTGTCGCCCATAATTATCCGTTTGCGTAATTACAGGCTTAATATTACCTGCATTTGCATAATTTGTCAAGTCGATATTTATGATATTTCATAATTTTCTTCTTGACCTTTGCAATATTGCATGATATTCTTATGACAATAAATAATTTATGTCTCCCATATTAATTGAAGGAGGTATTGAAATGATAGGCAGCATACTCAAGCAGCTGCTCTCCGACCGCGGCATGCGTGTCGGCGAACTTTCCCGCATTATTGACGTTCCTGCCCAAACCCTTTACAGCATAATCAAACGCGATAATATGAAGATCGACTTCGACGTACTCCTTCGTATCTGCCGCGCCCTCAATGCGCCCATTGAACTTTTCTGCGGCGAAGGCAGACTTCCCGATCTCCCTGCACCGGACGAATGGGAAATGGTCAAGCGCTATCGCGAGCTTGACGAACACGGACGCGTCGTGGTCGACACTGTATTCGAAAAAGAATATGAACGCGTCACTGCAAAAAATAAAAATCCCGAAAAATGCCGTATCATACCGCTGTACTATTCCCCAGCCGCTGCCGGATATGCCGCTCCCGCGCTTGGCGAGGATTATGACGATTACCTTGTGCCGGAGTCATCCCCGGCAGATTTCGCCGCCCGTATCGATGGCGACAGTATGGAGCCGGTGCTGCATGACGGCGACGTTGCGCTCGTAAAACGCTGCCCCATCGAAAACGGCGATGTCGGACTTTTCTTCGTCGACGGCGACATGAAGTGCAAGCAATACTGCCGCGACAGCTTCGGCAACGTATATCTTTTCAGCCTTAACCGCGCCCGCGCCGATGCCGACAGCTTTGTTTCCGCCACTTCCGGCGTGACGCTTTGCTGCTTTGGCAAGGTGCTTCTCGACCGTCGTCCACCTTTACCGATAAAATGATAATTTAAAAAAACAAGTCCGGTTCGCCAGCGTTTCATAGGGAAACATTTTGAACCATCATAAAAGTTAATATTGTTTTCCTGCAGGACGGCGGTGTTACCGCACAGCCGTCCTGTTCTTTTGTTCATGCCACATCGTCGGGGTATTCCTCGTAGAGTGCCGAGATGTCCATCGTTTCGGGGATATCGTCTACGATGCCGATATCCCTGTAGTAGATGCGGATCTCTTGAGGCGCTGTTCTGGAATAACGCTCTGCACGCTCTCCAACCTCGACTCGCTGAATGAAGGTGTGCAGGATCTCGGAGGTCAGTTCCGTTATCTCTGTGTACTTACGGGCATTCTCAATGAAACGGATAGCATTTCCTTCGGAATCCTTCAGTTCCACCAGGCGCGCTTGTGCCTCAGGCAGTTCCTCTTGAATGGCCTTCTGCTCCGAAATATACTCAGCAGAAAGTATCCTGTACTGTTCGTCGGGGATACGTCCAAGAACGCTGTCCTCATACAGTCGTTTAAACAAGGCAGAAAACTCAGACTGGCGCTTGGTCATGGTATCGACCTTCTTTTGAAGAGCTGTGATCTCCCGCTGGGCTTCCTTGCCCAACTTGATACCAATGTAGGCGGCAAAGCGCATTTCGTTCTGTCGAGCAAAATGTGTGATGCGCCGAATATCGTCCAGCAGTATCTGCTCCAGTTCTATTTCCCGAATGTAGTGGCCGGAGCAGACATCCTTGCCTTTCTTCTTGTAGGTGGAGCACATGAAGTTGTTTTTTACGGCATCCATAGTATGTGCTCTGTGCAGTACCATGGTAGCGCCGCAGTCCATACAGTACACCAGACCAGAGAAGATATTCTGTTCCGCGAAGTTTGCTCTGCGTCGCTTGTGTTTTCGGACATCTCGAACGATATCCCACGTCTGCTTATCCACCAGAGCTTCGTGCGTGTTTTCGAAGCGAAGCTGCTCCGACTCGGGTCGCTCGATGCGCTTCTTGTTCTTAAAAGACATCGTGGTGGATTTCAGATTGACGGTGTGACCGAGATAGGTTTCATCCTCCAGGATATTGCCTACAGTGGTATCCGACCACTTATACGGTTCTGCCAGATTCAGTCCCGTCAGCGCTACGCCATACTTTTGGTAGTAATAATATGCAGGCGTCGGGATCTGCTCCTTCTCCAATCGTTTGGATATCTGCGTAGGACCGCTGCCATCAACACAGAGGGCAAAGATGTACTTTACCACCCAGGCTGTTTCCGGGTCAGGAACCATGTGCCGTTTGGGATCGGCAGGATCTTTCATGTAGCCGTAGCGGGGACGGGACGCAACTCTTGCGCCGGTTTCTGCTTTAAGCCGAACCACCGAGCGGCCTTTCTTGCTGCAGTCCTTGGCATAGAACTCATTCATGATGTTGCGGAAAGGCGTGAAGTCGTTGGTGGACTCGTAGAGGCTGTCCACACCATCATTGACGGCTATAAAGCGTACACCGTAGCTGTGGAAGATCAGTTCGGTGTATTGACCAACCTGTAGGTACTCACGTCCCAGTCTGGACATATCCTTCACGATGAGAGTTTCTACAAGTCCTTCCTCCATCAATTCCATAACTTCCTGCTAGCCTGGACGATTAAAGTTAGTGCCGGAATAGCCGTCATCGTAGATGAACTTGGGGTTGGGGAAGCCTTTGTCAGCAGCGTATTTTTCCAACAGAAGCCTTTGATTCTGAATGCTGTTGGAATCGTCTGTGGCATTTATCTTTTTGTTGTCCTCCTGACTGAGGCGCCCGTAGAGAATTGTATATTTTTCCTGGTTTGCCATTTGGCCTCCTTTCCGGGCAAACCGATACGGTACACCAAACATACCGTATCAGTTTCCCAAAGTCTATGGTTAATTTCCGTTCTTTTTCAAGTCGTTGTCGATGACCTGAAGAAGACGTTTTGTGGGTGTATCGCCACCTGTGGGAGACAGTACGGAACTGATGATGAACCGCCTGCCTTCCACAAACATCTGCCGTCGGATCTCAAGACTACGCTCTGTGGTACAGGCATCCGTACCGCTGAAGACAGGATACAGTTCGCCGTTCTCTATGGCGGCTACTACATCGCGCGGTCTGTACTCCCCCTCGTATCCGGTTTGAAGATAATCCATAAGAATGTCTTTCATGTTTAACCTCCTGTTTGCTTACATCATCATGGTCATTCCGAAACCATGGTACTGTTGATACTCTTCTTCCTCACTGTGATGGACGGTCTCCATGTGGAAACGGTCATTGTCACCAATGGCCAGCGCATCGAAGATAGCAACCAGACCACTGACTGCATCATCAACCGTAGGAAGCAGTTCACCATCAGGCGTGGCCTCCTCACGGCTCTCCAGATACTCACAGCCTCCCATGGCGAAGTAGAGTTCCATGTTCTCGCGC
>JAZOBQ010000117.1:0-2670 GCA_045596005.1 Oscillospiraceae bacterium | reverse complement strand
TAGCAATCGTCGAGGATGGCTTCCATCTTGTCGGGGTCGGTGACCATGTAGGGGCTGAGGTAGCCGCGGTCAAACTGCATGCCCTCAACGACCTCGGTATAGGTCTCGGCGGTCTTGGCCTCTTCGATGGTGATAACGCCTGCCTGGCCGACCTTTTCCATAGCCTCGGCGATGAGGTTGCCGATGACTTCGTCGCCGGAAGAAACGGTGCCGACGCGGGCGATGTCGCTGGTGCCGGAAACGGGCTGGCTTGCAGCGCGGATGGCTTCAACGGCGGCGGTGGTGGCCTTCTGGATACCGCGGCGCATGACCATGGGGTTTGCGCCTGCTGCGAGGTTCTTGACGCCTTCGCCGATCATGGCCTGAGCCAGAACGGTGGCGGTGGTGGTGCCGTCGCCGGCGACGTCATTGGTCTTGGTGGAAACTTCACGGATGAGCTGAGCGCCCATGTTCTCGAATGCGTCCTCGAGTTCGATCTCCTTTGCGATGGTGACACCGTCGTTGGTGATCAGGGGAGCGCCGAACTTCTTGCCCAGAACCACGTTGCGGCCCTTGGGTCCGAGGGTTATCTTAACGGTGTCGGCGAGCTTGTCGACGCCGGTCTGAAGGCTTTTGCGGGCTTCTTCGCCGAAAATGATCTGCTTTGCCATATTTCGAATTCTCCTTTAATTACGATTACTCTACGATTGCCAGAATGTCGTTCTGACGGACGATGGTGTACTCCTCGCCGTCGAGCTTGACGGTGGTGCCGGAATACTTGCCCATGATGACCTTGTCGCCGGCCTTGACTTCCATGACGACTTCCTTGCCGTCAACCATGCCGCCAGGGCCTACAACCAGAACTTCGTATACTTCGGGCTTTTCCTGAGCGGCGGAAGTGAGGATGATGCCGCCCTTGGTCTTTTCCTCAGGCTTGGTCTGCTTGACGACCACTCTGTCGGCCAAAGGTTTGAGATTCATATTTGTGCCTCCTATATGATTATATTTATTAACATTGTCAGCGTGTTAGCACTCTTGCAGCCAGAGTGCTAACACGCTTATTATAATAGTCCAGATATTGCATTTTTGCAAGCCTTATTTTGAAAACAATCTGTGAATTTGAACTTGTGACCGCAAATTATTTTCATTTAGCTGCCGCTTTTGGGCGAAAATCTCGCGAAAGCTTCAGATTGCGGCTGTTTTCTCAGCCTTGTCGGCGAAGAATTGCATATTGCGGGGGAAGATGAAGTTGACGCCGCCGGGGATCATCTTCATGCTGATTTTTTTGCCGCGGATTATCTCACCGTCAACGTTCACCACGAGCTCTTTTTCGCTCTCGATCTCCATGGAAGTGGAGCGGACATGAGTTATGTACTTGGGGAAGTCGGCGTACTTGCCCTTGGCGTAGAGACCGACGAGCTTGACGAAGGTGATACGGGAGACGCCCTTTACGATGAGAAAATCGATCATGCCGTCATCGATGCGAGCCTCGGGAACGGGATTGAAGCCGCCGCCGTAAAATCTGCCGTTGCAGGCGCAGATGAGACTCATCTCGCCGTAGTAGAGCTTGCCGCCGCAGATAACGCGGAGATTGTCGGTGATACCCTTAAAAAGGTTGACCGCGGTACTCGTGACGTAGCCGGTGGCGCCGCCGATGAGGGGGATCTTGCTGTATTTATGAACATCGCCGCCTATGCGCGCGTCAATACCGACAGAGCAGATGTTCACGCTGCAGCGTCCGTTGCAGTTGATGATGTCGATAGGACGAACCTCGCCGCCGACGAGTTCGCCAAGCTCGAAAAAGCGCTTGCTCTCGTCTCCGAAGGTCTTGATAAAGTCGTTTCCGGTACCGGTGGGGAAGTGGGTGACCGCAACATTGTCGTGTCCCGCCGCACCGCAGACGCACTCGTTGAGGGTGCCGTCGCCGCCGCAGGCGTAGACGCGGAGTTCATCGCAAAGCTGTGCCTCATAGCGGATTTTTTTCACAGCATCCATGGGAGCCTTGGTGGAGTATATTTCAAAGTCGCCTTCTTTTCCGGAGAAAAACTGAGCAACTTTGGCAGAGACAAAATCTGTGCTGTCTTTTCCGCCTGCCGCGGGATTTACGATGAACAGATGCTTCATAAGTTTACCTCACAAATTGAATAATTATTCTGCTTTTTGTTGGGCAGGGATAGGCTCCCTTGTGTAAAGGGAGCTGTCATCGACCCAAAGGGGCGATGACTGAGGGATTGTCAGACTGCTGGTTTCACCTTGCAGCGAGGAGCTTCCCGAAAGGGACTGTAGGGAACGGTCTTGACCGTTCCGAAAAATGTCTCCGACGGGTGACTTTTGTCCCATTACAAAAGTCACCAAAAACCCACAGGGGGCTGCGGCCCCCTTGACCCCCATGGGGATTTTTATGTATCGTTTCGCTCTGATACCGCCGCGTCAAGCGCGGAAGGTCCGGCGGCTGTGCTTTCGCATAGCGCCGCCTGCTGCCGTGCAGGATTTTTGGCGTTTTTATTTCAGATACATAAACAGGTCACACTTTATCATGCCGTTGTAGAGCTTTCTCTTTTTGTCGGCGGTGCGGCCGAAGGTGCGCTCGAACTCGGTGTGGCTCGACAGCAGATAGAGCTTCCAGTTTTCGCTCGCAAAATATGCCTTGCCGAAGCCGGCATAGAGTCCCTCGGCCTCGCGGCGCTCCAT
>JAZOBQ010000116.1:0-16826 GCA_045596005.1 Oscillospiraceae bacterium | reverse complement strand
GGCTGCGCTGGTTTCGCGGAGAGAGAGCACGAAAAGATCTCTTGCGCTTTCACTGGGGCCGCGGCTCATCATATATACGACACCGAGTGCGCCGCAGAGTATAAGAATCACCGTGGCGAGTACGAAGCTGAGCACGCGCGCAACTATACCGAGAATTCCGGGGCGTTTTGCGGTCGGCTTTTCGGTCTTGGTTTCGGATATCTTTGAGGAAGCGGCTTCCTCAACAGCTGTGCAGGAGGGGAGAGACTCATCTTCTTCGACTTCTTCGGTGAGCACTGCGGCCGGAGTTTCGGTTTTGGCGGATGCGTGCAAAGCGGCGTCTGCCTGAAGCTGCGCCTCGGCAAAGCGTTCGATTTCGGCGAGTTCTTCGGGACTGAAAATATCGGAAAAATCGAATTCGTCCCGTTCAAGGAGTGTTGTGTTGTTGTTATCCATTTATTCCTCACATCGGGCTAGGCCCGTACAGTTATTTGAACAAGAGCATACTTACCCATTATTAGAGCATCTTACATTATAACATGAAATTTTGAAAAGAAAAGAGCAATTTAGTGATTGAGTGCCGTTTATGTCGTAAATTTATCTCACAAATAGGGTTGGTGCGGGCATATTTGGCTTTGGATCTGAATAGAAATAGGACAAGTCGGAAACAAAGGCGGAAAGAGGTACTGAAAATATGGACGTGGAACTGATTTTCAAGATAGCGGCGGTGGGCATACTTGTGGCTGTGCTGAACATACTCCTCTCGCGATCCGGCAGGGACGAGCAGGCTCTTATGGTGACCATAGCAGGACTTGTGTGCGTGCTTGTAATTGTTGTGCAGGAGATAAGCGATCTGTTCGCACTTATCAAGAAGCTCTTTTCGCTCTGAAAAATGGACACGCTTATAAAAATCTCAGCGGCGGCGTTTATGGCATCGGCGGTCTGCCTGCTGCTTAAAAAGAGCAATCCGGAGATGGGACTGCCGCTGTCGCTGATGGTATGCGCAGGGGCGCTCGTTATGGCGGCGGGACTTATTTCGCCAATACTTACTTTGCTCGACGGAGCAAGACGCATGAGCGGACTTTCCGACGCGCTGTTTTTCCCGGTGGTAAAAAGTGTTGGCATAGGGATCTGCGCCAAAACGGCCTCCGATATATGCAAGGACAGCGGACAGGGTGCTATCGCAGGATGTCTTGAAACAGTCGGAGCGGTCTGCGCGCTCTATGCAGCGCTTCCGCTGATGGAAACACTGCTGGACATGCTGGAGGAACTGGTATGAGAAAGCTGATTTTTCTAATGCTGTTTATGCTTGTGCTCGGTATACCGGCATGTGCCGCGTTTGACAGTTCGTCTGTGGAACAGGCGCTGCCGGAGTCGGCAAAGGAGATAATGGGAGACCTAGGCACAGACTCGGTCAGCGCCGACGGGATAATTGACCGCATAGGCGGATACATAAAGAAGCATCTGAGTACGGAACTGACAGCGGTGCTCAGACCCGTGGGGGCGGTCGTTGCCGCTGCAGTACTTTGCTCTGTAGCAGACGGACTGCAAATCAAAAAGGAAATAGATTATGTAAACTTGGCCGGCTGCCTTGTGATAGCCGCAGCGGCGCTGGGGGATGTGAATTCCGTGGCTGCGATGGGACGGGAGACTATAGCCGAGATCCACGATTTTTCGAGGGTGCTGCTGCCGGCGCTCTGCACAGCTGCAGCCGGTGCCGGAGCGGTCAGCTCCGCGGCGGCGAAATACGCGGCTACGGCTTTGTTCCTGGATGTGCTGATATCGCTTACTACGAATTTTCTGCTGCCCCTGCTAGGAGCTTATCTCGCCGCACTCGTGGCCGCTTCTGCGAGCGGAGACGGAAGACTCAAGGGCGCAGTGAAGCTTATGAAATGGTTTTGCAAAATATCAATGACCGCGCTTGTCTCAGCTTTCAGCTTTTACATAGGCCTGACGGGAATAGCTGCCTCCGGAGCGGATGCGGCGGCGACCAAGACGGCAAAGGCGCTGATAAGTTCTTTTGTACCTGTTGTCGGAAAGATGGTGGCAGGAGCCTCGGAAAGCCTTGTCGCCGGGGCGGGAATGATTCGAAACGCCGTTGGGATATTCGGCCTCGGAGCTGTGCTTGCGGTTTGTGCTGCACCTTTTCTTGCTCTGGGACTTCGCTATCTCCTGTTCAAGGCAGCTGCTGCGGTTGTTGAACTGATTGCCGGTGACAGGATAGGCAGCCTCGTGAATGGGATATGCGGAGCGTACGGTATGCTGCTTGGACTTGTGGGGTGCAGCGCCATATTCATGTTTATCTCCATTTTGTCGCTGATAAGGACGGTGGTTTAAGGTGCTGAATCTGCTGCGCAGCTGGATATTGGGACTTGCCGGAGCGGCTGTTTTCTGCGCGGTGATGACAGAAATATGTCCCAAAGGTGCCGTGAAAAATATTGTGAAAGTGCTCTGCGGAATAGTGATGGCGATTGCGCTCATATCTCCTGTACTGAAGCTTGATATGCCCGGGTATTCGATGAACATGGCAAAATACAGACTCAGGGGCGAAGAGATAGCGGCTGCAGGCAGGGAAATGTCCGACAATATGTCACGGACAATCATAGAAGAGGATTGCCGCGCATATATATTGGACAAAGGCGCGGCACTCGGTGCGGAGATCACAGACGCCGTAGTGAAGCTGAAGTGGAGCGGGGAGGGTTTCTGGTATCCCGTGGAGTGTGAGATATGGGGAGAATATTATGAGCCTTTATCGCGGCTTATCGAAAGCGAACTTGGCATAATGAAGGAGAATCAGAAATGGAGCAAAGATGAAAGTGCATGACATAAGCAGTCTGTGGAAGAGCCTTGCGAAAAACAAATATGTGCTTTTGGTGGCGGCGCTGGCGCTGGTGCTTATTTTAATGCCCTCGGGCAGCGATAAGGGACTTGCCGCGGCTTCGGGACAGGGGAGCGCGCTTGAGTCCTCGGGCATAGCGCTGGACACCGAGAGCGAGAGACTGTCGGCCTTTCTGTCCGAGATGGAAGGAGTGGGCGAGGCGAGGGTACTTCTCAGCGCAGAAGGAGCGGTGGTGATCTGCCGCGGAGCGGACGAGAGTGCGGTTCGCCTATGTGTGACAAACGCTGTTTCGGCCTATACGGGACTTGGCAGCGATAAGATACGCGTAATTAAAATGAAATGATATTCGGGAGGCGTTTTGAAAGTGAAGAAAAATCTCAAAAGGAACATAGTTATGTGCGCGGTGCTGCTGTTCGTTTGTGCATCGGTGTATCTGAACTGGAGCTACAATAACCGATGGGGCGAAGCCGACGAGGCCATGGTGGAGGCTGAGGACGAAGCAATGCTCGAGGCGGACGATATGTATCAGCAAGCGCTTGCGGAGGAGGAGAGCGAGAGCGAGACGGTCAGCGCCTATTTCGCTTCCGCACGCCTCACCCGTCAGCAGTCCAGAGACGAGGCTCTGAGTTTACTGGAGTCCGCAGCGTCCTCAGAGACGGCGAGCCAGGAGACCATAGATTCCGCCATGGAGTCAATAGCCGCGATGGCGACTTGGAGCATGCAGGAGACGCAGATTGAAAATCTCCTCCTTGCCAAAGACTTTGATGATTGCGTCGTATATATGAGCGGCGACGGGGTCACGGTGGCCGTGCCTGCTCCGGAGGAGGGGCTTGCCGAGGCGACGGTGGCACGCATTACGGACACCATAACAAGCGAAACGGAATTCCAGGCCAGCCAGATAAAGATAATCGAAGTCAAGGATAATTGATACAGGCGCTCCGGCGCAAAAGAAAACCGCTTGGTCTGTAATACCAAGCGGTTATTTTTTTTGTTAAGTTTATTTTCCGATTTTTTCAACAATGACGGCAATCTGAGCTTCGTCTATTGCTTCGCTGCAGCTTATGGTGAGTATGCGCTCGCCCCAGCGGATAAGATATTCCGTACCTTCGTAAGTAGAATAAGTGCTGCATACTTTGTATGCCGAATCGGCGTTCCACGGTGTCGGGTCAGAGGAGCGGTATTCATAGCTGCGTTCGAGTGGAGTGCCCTTGAAATGTTCAACGACACTGTTGAATATATGCTCGGTGAGGAAAGGCATTTTTACGTCAATTATGCCGTAGTGTATGTCCGGTGCGTCGATGATGTACGCAAGCGCAGAACTGTAACAAAGTTCCTGATGCAGAAAGACGCTGTCATATACAGTCTTTTCATTGGAATAGCCCTCTGCCTTTATCTCCTCATCCATATCGAAAATGTCCGAGGGATAAAGAGGCAGCTCATGGTTATATTTGGTGTATACATACCCGTTGTGAGTGTATTCCTCGTCGGGCGCGAGAACATAATCATACACGGCATCTTCGCTGTTATCGGAAAAACCAAGCTTTGTCACTGTCCATGTCGCCACGCCGACAATGGCAAAACTCAGTACGAAGGCGAGAATGATGGTGACTGTAACATTTGCTCCTGCTCCGACTTTCTTTCGCTTCATAATGTCGCTTATACCGTGGACAAGCAGAAGAAGCGCAAAATAGTAAGCCAGAACAATTACAAGTGCCTTGGAGATATAGCTGTTCCATTCGCTGAGTATCAGCAGTACAAATGCGGCGAGCAGTATATATAACAGTACGCATAACAGTATTCGGTTGCCGCGTGTGGGTATAAAGCTGCCGTCTCGTTTGGCGGCTTTGAGTGCTCTTGCTCTCCAGATGAAGTAGCTGCCCAGCTCAATGGCTACCATGAGAAAAAGGAGGCTCACGCTCAGCAGGACAAAGACACCAAGGTGGTTTCTGAAAAAGCTGATGGGACTGTTTATGATGGAGGAAATATGGGTAGAGCCGTTGAGCACCGCGACGATGCCAAGTGCAATGAAAGAGGGCAGTATTTGCTTTTTTATACCCTTATGTATGCTCTCAATCTCCAGCATGGCGTCCGTTTCAATCGGGACGGGGTCAGCAGCTTCGTTATAGAAGATCTGCATCTGCGCGGCCTCGGCGCAGAATTTCCAGCCTGTGTATTCGCAGAATTCGCGGAAACGCAGCAGCTCCTCGGGAGGGGAGGGTTCAAATGAGCTCGTTTTTGCGAAATAGCTAACGGCGAAGTGTATCCTCTTCGGCTCGATACGGCGGAAGATCCATGACCATTTCGTTATCTTCTCCAGCATCCAGCCCTTCTCGGCCATACGCTCGAGATAGCTTTGGATACCCGTGCGGTCGTGGAAAGTGAACTGGGATACGATCCGCTTTGTGTTCCTCATTACTTATCCTCCTTTCCGAATATACGCAGATAGTCGGCGCTTTGGCGCTGCAGACGCTCATATTCGTTTCTGAGTGCTTCGCGTCCTGCGTCCGTAATGATGTAGCTTCGTTTTCTTCCTTCGGCAGCGGTCTGTCTTATCATACCGCTGTCAACGAACTGTTCAAGGAGATTGTAGAGCGTACCGGGACCGACGCTGACCCGGCCGCCGGTCAGTTCCGGTACGCGGTCCATTATGTCCATTCCGCAGCACTCGGAGCTAAGGCAGAGAAGTATGTAAAACATCTGCTCGGTAAGAGTTTGGAATTTTGCTCTCGGCATATGAAACGCAGCTCCTATATCGAATATCGTTATTACTTGCTTTAAGTATATTATCGATGTTCGATATTGTCAATATTTTTCATGTTTTACATGAGGTGCAGACGGGTATATTTTTTCGTGGAGAAAATCCGGGGATGAGCAGGGCACAGCGTCAAGAGAAAGCATAAACTTCCAACAAAAATTCAAAATGCTATTTATTTTTTTCTTTTCATGTGTTAATATAATTTAGTTACTAATATACGGAGGTAAGTTTAATGCCTGACAACTACATCAGCCTCTCCGCTGAAAAGGGAAGCATCAATGTCTCTGAGGAAGTTATTGCCGTTATCGCCGGTTCCGCTATTTCCGAGACTGACGGCGTTGCCGGCCTTTCCAACAGCGTCGGAAGCGAGATTTATGAGTTCATCGGAAGAAAGTCCGTTACCAAAGGAATAAAGGTCAGCTTCGAGGATGGCACCATTGTTATCGACGCCACCATCATGGTCCGTTTCGGTACCACCATCGCCACCATCGCTCAGAAGGTACAGGGCGCTGTTTCCTGCGCCGTTGAAGCTATGACCGGCATGAGCCCCGTGGTCAATATCCGCGTGGCCGGCATTTCCTTCGACAAGTAAGATATTTACTTTTTCGGGAGGATATAAAGATGACCAGAACAACAGCCAGAGAAATTGCGGTACAGCTGGGTTTTTCGCTCGTTATGACCGAGCAGTTTGCAGACGAACTCCTTGACGAATTTTTCGATCATGAGCATTATGACAGCCTCGGCAAGGAGAATCCCCTCTATGCCGAATATCCCGAGCGCAAGCAGATGGAATACATCCGCGCACTCGTGCAGCTGATTTTTGACCATCGCGTTGAGCTTGACGCATATATTGAGAAATACTCCAAGGGCTGGAAGGTCGGTCGCATCAGCAAGACCGCAGCAGCCATCATGCGCTGCGCCATGTGCGAGATTCTCTATATGCCCGATATCCCCAATGCTGCCGCCATCAATGAGGCGGTGGAGCTTGCAAAGGGTTATGAGGATGAAGACGTTGTGTCTTTCATCAACGGCGTTCTCGGCGGATTCATTCGCGGCGAAGTGGAAGAAAAAGAAGAATAAACCAAATCAAAAGGGCGCACTTTCCGTGCGCCCATATTTATAAGCTATGGAACAGAAAATCTTATCGGTATCTGACCTCAACAACCGAATAAAGGGGCTGCTTGACCTTGACCCCATGCTGCAGAATGTCTGTGTAAAGGGTGAACTTTCAAACTACAAGGTATATCCTTCGGGGCATCATTATTTCACGCTTAAGGACGCTGAGAGCAGTATTCGCTGCGTTATGTTCAAAGGCAGCGCGATGAAACTGCGCTTTCGTCCCGAGAGCGGAATGGGCGTGCTCGCGATAGGCAGGGTAAGTGTCTATCCGCGCGACGGAGCGTATCAGCTTTATTGTTCAGATATGCGGATGGACGGTCTCGGAGACCTCTACCTTGCATTCGAACAGCTCAAGGCGAGGCTTGCAGCCGAGGGACTATTCGACAGTGCGCACAAAAAACCGATACCCCGTTTTCCTGCAACGATCGCGGTAATCACGAGCGGAGCGGGTGCTGCGGTAAGGGATATTATCCGCGTATCGCGCGAGCGCTGGCCCATGTCTAAGATAATAGTCATGCCTGTACGCGTGCAGGGAGTGGAGGCGCCAGCCGAGATACGCGGTGCCATCGCATACGCAAACCGCTACAAAGTCGCTGATCTTATTATCACCGGACGAGGCGGCGGCAGCATAGAAGATCTCTGGGCATTCAACGATGAGCGCGTGGCCAGAGCGATATATGACAGCGAGATACCCGTTATCTCCGCTGTGGGACATGAGCCGGACATTACCATTTCCGATTTCGTGGCAGATCTTCGCGCTGCAACTCCGTCCAATGGTGCGGAGCTTGCCGTTCCGGACCAGGATGAGATGCGTCAGTATCTCGACAGTATAGACATTCGCTCACGTCAGGCGCTGACGAAAAAACTTGAACATTACCGTCGTGCCCTCACAGAGCTTGCCTCACGGCCGGTGCTGAAAAGTCCCACGGGGTATATAGAACTCAAACGAATGCAGACCGAGATGCTCAGAAACCGTCTCCTTGCCGTGCAGGAGAGGCGGGTCAGCTCACTGAAGCATGCCTACGTCGCTTATGCAGCAGCGCTTGATGCCCTAAGTCCGCTGAAGGTGCTTGCAAGAGGCTATGCCGTAGCTAGCGGCGGGGGCGGAAAAGTGATAAAAAGTACCGCCGATACCGATGTGGGCGAGAGCATTGACCTTATCCTCTCTGACGGAGCACTGCGTTGTCGGGTGGAGGAAAAACTGAAAGGAGAAGCCGGAAAATGAATTTTGAACAGAGCCTTAAGCGACTTGATGAGATCGTAAAAAGCCTTGAAAAGGGAGATGTTTCCCTTGCCGATTCCATGAGCCTTTTCGAAGAAGGCACCGCCCTTATCAAAAGCTGCGGCGCGATGCTCGACGAGGCCGAGCAGAAGGTCGTAATGCTGAAAAAAGGCGTGGATGGCGAGCCTGTGGAACTGCCCTTTGACGCAGGATGAGCAGTTGTGAAGTCTGGCACAGTGTGATAATTTTTATGAATATTCACGAAATTTACTGAATATTTTCGTTAGTCAAAATACCCGTGAGTTGTTGTACTCGCGGGTATTTTTTGGTATTATAATATAATCAGAACATAATGCATATTCATCGAGGTAAAACGATGTATACGATACTGAATAAAATTCACTCCTCCGCCGATGTGCACGCGCTGACGACGGACGAGCTTGAGATCCTCTGCACCGAACTTCGCAGAGCTATACTGGAAAATGTATCAAAAACCGGTGGCCACCTCGGCTCCAACCTCGGAGCGGTGGAACTTACCGCAGCAATACACAGAGTATACGACAGCAGCCGCGACCGTATTGTTTTCGATGTGGGACATCAGTGCTATGCACATAAGATGATAAGCGGCAGACTGGATAAATTCGATACTCTGCGCAAGCTCGACGGTATTTCCGGCTTCCCGAAGCCGCATGAGAGCGTGAACGATGCCAGCATTGCCGGTCACGCATCCACCTCCATATCCAACGCACTCGGCATGGCCCGCGCGAGAACGATACTCGGAGAGGACTATGACGTTGTCGCCGTTATTGGTGACGGCGCCATGACCGGCGGACTAGCCTATGAGGGACTGTCCGACTGCGGAGCGAGCCGCGAACCGATCGTCATTATCCTCAACGACAATGAGATGAGCATAGACCGAAATGTCGGAGGTATGGCACGCCTGCTTGCCCAGCAGCGGGTCAGAAGCGGATATATTGAGTTTAAGAAACTCTACCGCCGCGCCGTGTCGCATTGGAGATGGCTTTATAAAGCGCTTCACCGCGTAAAGGAATGGGTGAAGGACATTTTCCTCCCGGACAATATGTTCGAGGATATGGGTTTTTACTATCTAGGCCCCATAGACGGTCACGATATGAAGACCCTCGTGCGCACCATTCGATATGCGCGTGAACTCGGCGTGCCTGTGCTCGTGCATGTGGTGACCGTGAAGGGCAGGGGATATGATCGCGCCGAAAAGGCTCCGGAGAAATATCACGGTGTCAGCGCATTTGACCTGGAACACGGCGTGGATGAAAGCGTAAAAGAGTGCTTTTCCACCGTGTTTGGCTCGGCTCTGAGCGAGCTTGCCGAAAAGGACGAACGCATAGTGGGTATTACCGCTGCGATGGTAAGCGGCACAGGAATGGACGGATTTGCCGAAAAATATCCCAAGCGTTTTTTCGACGTTGGAATCGCGGAGGGACACGCTGTAAGCCTTGCGGCTGGTATGGCCAAGCAGGGACTTAAGCCTGTTTTCGCCGTTTACTCGACCTTCCTGCAGCGATCCTACGATATGCTCATCCACGACGTCGGAATTGACGGACTCGGAGTTGTTTTCGGTGTTGACCGAAGCGGCATTGTCGGTGCAGACGGAGAGACTCATCAGGGCGTATTCAGTCCCGGATATCTATGCCAGGTGCCTGGTATGGCTGTTTTCGCGCCTTCCAGTTACGCCGAGCTGCGAAGCATGCTTGCCGAGGCTTTCTTGACGGGAGGCCCTGCTGCGGTATGTTATCCGAGAGGCTGCGAGGGAGAATATACTGCCGATAACTCGGCTTCGGACGAGTGCGTTCTCCGGGAAGGCAGCGATCTGACCCTGGTGACTTACGGAATTATGGTCAATGAAGCGATGAAAGCCGCCGAACTGCTTTCCGAAAAGGGAGTAAGCGTTGAAGTGGTCAAGCTTTCGCGTCTTGACAGGGCGGATTATCCGCTGGTATTTGCCTCTGCGGCGAAAACGGGAAACATAATCATAGCTGAAGAATCCGCCAGACGCGGAGGACTCGGGACGAGAATACTTGCCGGATTGCTCCGTGCGGGCGTAAGTGTCAGAAATGCACGCGGACTTGATCTCGGCAGCGGAATAGTGGAGCACGGCAGCGTAAGCGAGCTTCGTGCCAGATACGGAATAGACGCCGAGGCCATCTGCGGCGTATTCATGGAGTGGAAGAAAAATGAAGAAAGTAAGGCTTGATCAGCTGATTTTTGATATGGGTTTTGTACCCAGCAGAGAGCGGGCAAAAACCACTATTATGGCCGGCAACGTTTTTGTGGACGGTCAGAGAGTGGACAAACCGGGTACAGCCGTTGATCCGGAAAAGAAAATTGAGGTAAGGGGCGAGGCTTTGCCCTATGTTTCCCGCGGTGGACTCAAACTTGAAAAGGCGCTTAAGGTATTTCCTGTTGATCCAAGCGACTGCGTCTGCATAGACTGCGGCGCGTCCACCGGCGGATTTACCGATGTGCTGCTCCAGAACGGCGCAAAGAAAGTATATGCTGTTGACGTCGGTTATGGGCAGCTCGCGTGGAAACTTCGCAGCGACGAGAGAGTCGTCAACATGGAGCGCACCAATGTGCGCTATATCACAGATGAGCAGATACCCGAAAAGCTCGATCTCGCAGTTATGGATCTCGCTTTCATCTCCATCGAACTCGTTATCCCCGCTGTGCGTGAGCTTCTGAAGGAAAACGGAGATATACTCTGCCTTATAAAGCCCCAGTTCGAAGCCGGCAGGGAAAAGGTCGGGAAAAAAGGTGTTGTCCGCGACCCGGAGGTGCATCTTGAGGTGTTGCACCGTTTTCTGGACTTCGCTCCAGCAGCCGGATTCAGCGTGATGGGACTGAGCTTTTCTCCCATACGCGGGCCTGAGGGCAACATAGAGTACCTTGGATGGCTGAAAAAAGGTGAGCACCCCGCTCCCGAAATAGACCCGAAACCCATTGTTGAGGCTTCGCACAGTTCATTCAAGGAGGCAAAAGAATGAAAAAAAGAGTAGTTCTTTGTCCGAATCCGTACAAAGACAAGGATCTTGAAGTTACGCTTGAGGCGCGTTCGCTGCTGCTAAAGGCCGGAATGGACGTGGCGATCAGTCCGGAATTTCTGGATGACGAGGGGATAAGCCTGCCTGACGGACTTGAATATCATGAACTCGATGATGCGCTTGAGGGTGCGGTGCTTGTGGTCTCTCTCGGCGGCGACGGAACAATAATGCACACGGCAAGACGAATGGTGGGACACCGAGTACCCATCATCGGCGTCAATCTCGGCAGCGTCGGTTTTCTCTCCGAACTCGACAGAAGCGACCTTGCTCGCCTCGTTACCGCGGCTCAGGGGAATTTCACCCCAAGTCCCAGAATGATGCTTCGCGTTGAGCTTGTCAGAAAGGGAGAGATTGTCTACTCAAGCTATGCACTCAATGACGCCACTATCCATGGCGTTATGCAGATAATCCATGTTGTCGCCTGCGGTGACGGAAGGCGCATACTTGAGTTCAACGGTGACGGAATTGTGGTCTCGAGTCCCACAGGCTCGACGGCGTATTCCATGTCTGCCGGAGGACCGCTTGTCGAGCCCACGGTGGAAAACCTGATAATCACGCCCATTTGTCCCCACGCCTTACTGGCACGAAGCTGCGTTCTTGCGCCCGACCGCGTGATAACAATAGAGATAAGCCGCCTTCGCGGCAAAGCAATGCTCTCCGTGGACGGTGTGGACACCACGATAGAGGACGGAGACGTTATCAGAGTAAGAAAATCCGGATACCAGACCATGCTTGCGCACGTTGGCTCAAAGAGTTTTTATGATATAGTATTTGAAAAGTTGGGTGATACGAAATGAAGTCGTTGAGACAGGAAAAAATAGTTGAGATAATCAGCAAGAGAAATATCGAGACCCAGAACCAGCTTATGACCGCGCTGCTCGCAGAGGGCATCAAGAGCACTCAGGCTACTCTTTCCCGCGATATCCGAGACCTGCATCTTGTGAAGGAACTGAGCGGTGAGGGCAGCTACAGATACGTTCTCGGTTCGAAGGAGGGCGTATCCGATTTCGACCAGAGACTCAAGAAAATATTCCGCGAGAGTGTCGTGGACTATGCCGTGGCGCAGAATATAATCGTTATCAAGACTCTTCCCGGTCTTGCCAACGCCGCCTGTTCTGCTCTCGACAACATGGATATCTATAATCTCGTCGGTTCCATCGCGGGCGACGACACGGCTTTTCTCGCCATGAAGGATAATGCCTCCGCGGAGCATTTCAGCAGGGAGATAGCAAGCCTGCTTTGATGGGGGTATTGAATTATGCTTTGCAATCTTCATATTGAAAATATAGCCGTTATAGAGCGCGCAGATGTCGAATTCGGTCCCGGATTCAATGTTCTCACCGGCGAGACCGGCGCGGGCAAAAGTATGGTCATCGATTCGCTTGACGCCGTTTTGGGCGGCAGGGCAAGCCGCGAGATAGTCCGTCATGGCGCGGACAAAGCTCTCGTAAGTGCGGTGTTTCGCTGCGAGGGAGCAGATAAGTGGTTTGCCGAGAACGACATGGATGCCGAAGAGGACATTATCATCCAGCGCCGCATTTCCGCTGAGGGCAAGAGCTCCTGCCGTGTAAACGGACTGCCAGTCACTGTGCAGCAGCTCCGCTCGCTCGGCTCTTTGCTGCTGGACATCCACGGACAGAACGACGGACGACAGCTTCTTGATGAGACGAGACACCTTGACTATCTCGATTCATTCGGTGCGCTCGCTCAGCTCAAGGATGACTACGCACAGAGCTACAGACAGTGGCGCGAGATAGAGAAGGAAATCGAACGCCTTTCTATGGATGAACTCGAAAAAGCGAGACTTACGGAAAACCTTCGCTATCAGATAGATGAGATAGAATCCGCTGATATTCGCATTGGCGAAGAAGATGAGCTCAACGAACGCCGAAGTCTGATGAAAAACTCAGGCAAACTCACCGAAGCGCTCGATGCGGCCTATGAGGCGCTTTACAGCGGCTCGGACAGTGCGGTATCTCTTGCGTCGGATGCCGAGGACTGCGTGAGCCATGCTTCGGGCTATGCTTCCGAGCTTAATGAGACACTTAAAATAATCTCCGATGCCAGATTTATGCTGGAAGATGCGGCCGAACGCATTTCCGATATGCGCGCAAGTCTCGATTTTTCACCCGAGGAATATGATGCCATTGAGACGAGACTGTCCCTCCTGCGCCGTCTTGAGCGCAAGTACGGTCTTGACGAAGCGGCGATTCTTGCGCATCTCGAATCCTGCCGCAGCAGACTGGAGGAGATAGAGTTTGCCGGCGACATGCTTCTCCGTCTTGAAAAAGACCGCGAGAAGGCCGTGAAGGAGATAATGGCAAAGGGTGCCAAACTCACTAAAGCCCGCAAGGATACCGCAGCCGTTCTTTCCGAGCGTGTGGAGAGCGAACTGAAATATCTGAGCATGCCGTCTGTGCGCTTTGTCGCAAAGGTAGAGCCGCTTGCCGACAGCCGTGGTTTTTGCGCCACCGGCTGCGATGATGTGAAGTTTTACATGTCTGCGAACGCAGGCGAAGAGCCGGGACGAATTTCCCGCATAGCCTCCGGAGGTGAGCTCAGCCGCATAATGCTTGCGATGAAGAGCGTGCTTGCTGAGGGCGATGGGGTTGAAAGCCTTGTTTTTGACGAGATAGATACAGGTGTTTCGGGCATAGCCGCTCAGCGCGTTGGCGAAAAAATAGGACAGATGAGCGGACGCAAGCAGGTGATATGTATTACTCATCTGCCCCAGATCGCCGCGATGGCCGATACTCACTTCAGCATCAGCAAGGCCGAGCGTGAGGGAAGGACATATACGAGCGTCACCGAGCTTGACCGGGAGGGAAGGCTCCGCGAACTTGCCCGTCTTTACGGCGGTGATATTGTCAGCACACTTACGCTGCAGAGCGCGGAGGAGCAGCTCAAAGCCGCAGAGGAATTCAAACTCAAACAGAGATAATTAGCGCAACAGGAGGAAAATAAAAATGATCGATCGCGTTCAAATGAAGAAAAAAGCCAGAGAAGCAATGCGCGGCAAGAATCCCAGCGTTTATCTGGTGACCTTCATATATATAATAATCGTGAATGTACTCAGCAGTCTTGGGGTCAGAATGCAGCTTGGCAATGTCGACTATGCGGCCATGCTTGAAGCCGCAATGATGGGATATGAGCCTGCTGTGCCCGAACTCAGTCTGTGGGGTTCGATACTGCTCATTGCTATCAACCTTATGACAATAGTCATCGGAGTAGGATACAGAAACTATACTCTCCTTGTCAGCCGCGGCATAAAAGCCGGCGTGGGCGAGATTTTCGATTCTTTCGGAATATTCTTCAAGGTCATCTGGCTCAACATTCTCACCGGTATCTTCGTGTTCCTCTGGAGTCTGCTGCTTTTTGTTCCCGGTATTATTGCCGCTTACCGCTATTCTTTCGCCGTATATATCCTGCTTGACGATCCTGACAAGGGCGCGCTGCAGTGCATAAGAGAGAGTAAGGAAATGACACGCGGTTACAAGGGTCAGCTTTTCGTCCTTGACCTGAGCTTCATCGGTTGGTCGCTGCTGACCATTGTGCCTTTTGTCAGCATTTTTGTTTCTCCCTATACCTTTACCACTCTGGCAAACTACTATAACGAGCTTTCCGGATGGAGACCCGAGGCAGAGCCTGTTATCGAGCAGGACTACAAAGAACCCTGGGAAAAGTAAAAAACCAACACTAAAAATAATAAAATTCCCCGACCATTAGGCGGGCGCTCGTAAAACAGTTAACAGGTACAGCGGATCATGCCGCTGTACCTGTTGTACATTCGGCCAAATTATGATAGCGTATAATCAATTAAACAAACTTGAATTTGCAGGTATGTAAAGTCATGTTGCGGAAATGTAAAGTTGATGCGGTGGTGTTTTTGCGTACTTTTTCTTATAATGAAGTCATCACAGCCAGGGAGGTTTTACTATGACATTGTCAGAAAAAATAGTTAGCCTTAGGAAGGCGCATAGATGGTCACAGGAAGATTTCGCAGAAAAACTGAATGTTTCTCGGCAGGCAATCAGTCGTTGGGAAAATGGAACCGCACTGCCTGATGCACAAAATGTATTGCAGATCAGTAAACTGTTCGGAGTTACAACAGATTATCTGTTGAATGACGATTATGAAAGTGACAAGGATATCCCCGCTGTCCAAGATGCAACACAGGAAAATGAGTGCTTAATTTCAAAAAAGAAAAAAGGACATCTGATAGCCGCAATTTGTTTTACAGTAGCGGCATTTTGCTGGTTGATGGTTGTATCATCTAATCCGACTGGTATCGAGTTGGGGCTTTCGTGCTTTTCCCTGGCACTTTGTTCGGGTAGTGCGGCTGCACAGTTTGTTTTGTTTTTTAAGAAAAGATAAAACTTTCTCCACAACAAGTTCCAATTTATCGAATAGCAAGGGCGCACTTCTATACATTGCATTTTGCTATGTAGTGCGAGTAACAATAAAAGCCAAGCTGCATTTTGCAGCTTGGCTTAAACTGTCTTACGAAGCCCCGCCATTGGTCGGGGAATTTTATTGAGTCTGTCAAAGAACCCACGCTTGAGAGTGAAGAAACAGAGCCGCGGGGGGCGTGTGCAGGGGGCGAAGGGCCCCCGCACGTTTAAATCAAAGCATTTTTTGAACTATTTTGTTCAAAAAATGCTGTTTGAAGCGTGGCAAAATTCTTTTTTGACACGCTGAATAAAATTCCCCGACCATTGGTCGGGGAATTTTATTATACTGCGATATTATTGGAACTGTTCGTCTGCCATATGGCAAAGTACTTCCTGCTCGTCCGGAGTGAAATACATCAGACAATATTCAAATAGGTCTTCGTCATAGCTGCAAAGCTTGTTGATCACATACTCCATTCTCACAGCGAAAGCACCGTCGAGCTTGAGTGCGAACTTCATGAGATAGAGGTTGCGGTAGAGCTGGTCGTTGGGGTATACATCCGCCCATGTGCGCCATTCCTCGGGGCCGTAAATGCGCTCGGCACCTATGCAGGCATCATACAGACAATCGATGAAATCAATATCTACGATCTCTCTTTCAAGCACATCGTTCCAGTCGAGCAAAGGGAGATAGGGCATGATGTACTCTGTGTCTTCATCGCCGTTGAGGGCAAAGTTCAAAAGAGCGTCGGCGGCATCATCGGAGCTTACATTGGGCACAAAGCCCCAGCCTCCGGCACCTCCGGTGCCAATATCTGTGCATTCCCAGATGCCCTCTCCGCGCCGTGTGAGAACATACTGCCGTGAGCAAATCCACATTCCTTCGAATTTGCCTTCGCCCTTATCCATACCGCTGCCTGCCCACCAGTCGGGCAGATCGTAGTTGACCGGGGAAATGGCGTAGTGCATCTCGGCGGCGATTTGAGCGCCGTCCACACGTACGGAGAGTATATCGCAGCTTACGAGACTGTAGTCCGTGATGGCGTAGTCGCCCTCAACGGCGAGCATCTTTTTCGCGTGGATCTCGCGGGCGTAGAGTTCGACGAGGGATTCATAGTCGCCGCTGAAGTAGAAATACCCTCTGAGAGAGTTGACTATCTCTTTTAGCCTTGCCATGTCCTTTTCGCCGAGCTGCCAGCACTTTCCGTCGGAGTAGAAGAATGTGCTTCTGTCTTCGGGCAGACATATCGCGGTGGCACTGCCGTCTTCGCCTTCAAGATACAGCGCATTGCCGTATTCATTGGCGCTGACATACTCTATCTCCGCTGCGGTATCAAGTATATTCACGACCTCAGCAATCGCAGAAGCGTCTTTGCACAGATGTTCCCCTCCGTTTGCAGGGTAGAAGCGCATACTTTTGTAGCTTTTGCCGCTTCCGGGA
>JAZOBQ010000115.1:0-10118 GCA_045596005.1 Oscillospiraceae bacterium | reverse complement strand
TTGGCTAAGACATTTGTCTTCCTAAGACCGCTTGGCCTCCGACTTCGATGCGCTCGTAGTTGTATTTGTCGTGGATATAGTGGATCATGTAGAGAGCCTTGGTGTAGACATTGGCGAGATACTTTGCCATGTCGGTGAACTTTGCCATGACCTCTTCATAATCGTGATACTCCCTGGTGATGGGCTCGCTCTTGGGAGCAACCTGCTTGCCGGTGCGCTCGTCTACGCCGCCGTTGATGGCGTAGAGCAGTGCCTTGGCGAGGTTGGCGCGGGCGCCGAAGAACTGCATCTGCTTGCCTATGCGCATGGGGCTGACGCAGCAGGCAATGCCGTAGTCGTCGCCGAGGTCGGCACGCATCAGATCGTCGTTCTCATACTGGATGGAACTGGTCTGGATGGAGATGTTGGTGGCGTAGCGCTTGAAAGCGTCGGGAAGACGGGGACTCCACAGAACGGTGAGGTTGGGTTCGGGAGCGGGGCCGAGGTTTACGAGGGTGTGGAGGAAGCGGTAGCTCATCTTGGTGACCATGTGGCGTCCGTCCAGACCCATGCCGCCGATGGATTCGGTGACCCATACGGGGTCGCCGGCGAAGATATCATCATAGTCGAGGATGCGCAGGAAGCGGACGATACGCAGCTTCATGATGAAGTGGTCAACCATCTCCTGGATCTCTTCTTCGGTGTAACGGCCTTCGGCGAGGTCGCGCTCGGCATAGATGTCGAGGAAGGTGCTGGTGCGGCCAAGGCTCATTGCGGCGCCGTTCTGCTCTTTGACAGCGGCGAGATAGCCGAGGTAGGTCCACTGAATGGCTTCCTTGACGTCCTGTGCGGGACGGCTGATGTCAAAGCCGTAGATAGCACCCATTTCCTTGAGCTCGTTCAGAGCGTCGATGTGCTCGCTGATCTCCTCGCGCTTGCGCAGGAGCTCCTCGCTGAGCTCGGCGGAATCATAGCGAGCCTTGGCAGCCTTCTTCTCCTGGATGAGGTAGTCAACGCCGTAGAGAGCGACGCGGCGATAGTCGCCGATGATGCGGCCGCGGCCGTAAGCATCGGGCAGACCGGTCAGGAGCTTTGCGCTTCTGGCTGCGCGGATGCCGGGAGTGTAGATGGCGAAGACCTGCTCGTTGTGGCTGTGGCGATACTTGAAGATCTTCTTGACTTCGGGATCCATGTGGTAGCCGTGCTCCTCAAGGCTCTGCTCTACCATGCGGACGCCGCCGAAGGGCATGATGGCGCGCTTGAGGGGCTTTTCGGTCTGGAGACCGACGATAACTTCAAGATCCTTGTTAATATAACCGGCTTCGTGTGCGGTTATGCCGGAGATGACCTTGGTGTCGGCGTCGAGTACGCGGCCGGGTGCCTTGCGTTCCTGCTCAAGCAGCACGCACAGCTCGTCCCAAAGCTGCTTGGTGCGTGCGGTGGGAGCGGCGAGGAAGCTCTCGTCGCCGTCATAGGGGGTGTAGTTATTCTGGATGAAATCGCGGACGTTTATGCCCTCGTTCCATGCGCCTTTGACAAATTCCATATTCTATCCCTTTCCGCCCATGAGGGCTATATATCAATACTTATTATTTACCATCGCAATTGTATCAAACGTTTGTAATTATAGGAAGTGATGAAAATAGCATGGAGCTATTCCGTGGCGTGATAGCATTATTGCAAAAATGAGCACATATGCTCTTTTATATTGGCGAAAAGAGCATATGTGCGCATTGCAATATACGCATGGCGTTATAGCAGGGGACTTAATCCTTAAGAGTTTCCACGGTCTCATGCACCTTGCTGATAAACAGCTTGTCCTCGTTTGTCAGGCGGTAGCCTTTGCGGTAAATGAGCATATCCCTGTACTCGTTGTTGGGGAAGTCGCAGAACTTCTGGGTAAGCGGATAGGTGTCGAAAACGCTCTGGGGCGTGGGCGAGGCCCACATGTAAGTCTCTGGCATGGCGCAGAGCAGCTCGAACTGGCTCTGGCGCTCGTAGACCACTATTTCGCGCAGACTCGTGACTCTGCGGCGCAGCTCGGTCAGCATGCTGGCGGAAAGCGCCGGGACGGTGGGGTCTCCGTGGCTGATCTCTATGAGCTCGCGCAGGTCATCTGTGCTGACGTGCTCGCGGTCTGCGAGAGGGTTTGCCTTGCTCATTACGAGGTGATACTTGAAGTCCCATATAGGCTCGAGCTCCAGGTCCTTGCTCTCGAGATGGCGGAGGTAATAGTCCTCGAAGCAGGTCTGGTAGCGGACGATGCCGATGTTGCAGTCGCGTGCGGAGACGTGGTGGATGGTGCTCATGGTGTTGGTCTCGCGGTAATCCACCTTTATCTCTCTGCCGCCGCCGAGCTCCTTGACGAATTCGACGAAGGCGTTGGAGATGTAGCAGGCGATGGGCACACTGATCTCGATGCGGAGGGATTCGGAGGGGTCGTCGCGGAAATGCAGTTCGAGCGCTTCCATCTCCGAGAGTATCTCCTTGGCGCGGTAGAGGAATTCCTCGCCCTTTTTGGTGGGCACGACGCCGCGGCTCGTGCGGTTGAAGATGTCCACGCCGATGTCCTTCTCGAGCTCCTTGATGGCTTTGCTGAGGAAGGGCTGACTGACATAGAGCTTTTCCGCGGCCTTGGATATGGAGCGGTGGCGCTCAATTTCAACGGCGTATTTAAGATGCTGAATATCCATGGCTAAGTCTCCAAAAAACTGTTTTTCAATATTTTAATATATTCAACTGCCTTTGACAAGAGGCAGAAAAAACCGTCCCTTCAGGTGGAAAGGGACGGTTTTTTCAATCCATGACGAACTCAAAAAGTCCGTCGTCAAAGTAACGGAGCACGGCGCCGCGGCTCGCGGCGAAGCTATGCTCGGAAATGGTGAGGATGAGCTTGTCCCCGGCTTTTTCGCAGGAGACTATGCCGTCGAGATGGGGCAGCACATTGGTCTCAAGCTCAGTTTCAAGAGCGTCGATATGTTCGGCATAGTAGCTGCTGTCGGCCGGAGCTTCGTAGCCGGGAATGGGATCCCTGCCTGCTGTGAGGCAGATGCCGACAGTGAGCACCATTATCACGAGGCAGAGTATGCAGCCAAATGGCTTGAGGTTTTTCCAGAGCCACTGGCCGCTGCGCTCAGGCTTTTTTTCCTCGCTGCGTTCGGGGAGTCTTTCGATTTCCATGGCTCAAAAACTCCGGGAGAGGATCAATACTTGATGCGCTGGGCGATGTAATCCTTGACCTCGGAGATGGGGATGCGGACCTGCTCCATGCTGTCGCGCTCGCGTACGGTGACGCAGCCGTCAGCCTCGTCGGTCTCGGTGCCGACGGTGTTGAAGTCGAAGGTGACGCAGAAGGGAGTGCCGATCTCGTCCTCGCGGCGATAACGCTTGCCGATGGAACCGGTCTCGTCGTAGTCGCACATGAATTCCTTGCTCAGCTCCTCGTAAAGCTCCATTGCGGGGCCGGTGAGAACGTCCTTCTTAGAAAGGGGCAGGATGGCGCACTTGAAGGGGGCGAGAGCGGGATGCAGGTGCAGAACGGTGCGGACGTCTTCCTTGCCCTTCTTGCCGGTGCCGACGACCTCTTCGTCATAGGCTTCGACGAGGAAAGCGAGGGTGACGCGGTCTGCGCCGAGGGAGGGTTCGATGACATAGGGGATGTAATGCTCGTTTTTCTCCTGGTCGTAATAGGTCATGTCCTGACCGGAGGTGTTCTGGTGAGCGGTAAGGTCGAAGTTGGTGCGGCTGGCAACGCCCCAGAGCTCGCCCCACTCGGTGAAGGGGAAGGCAAACTCGAAGTCGGTGGTGGCGTTGGAGTAGTGGCTCAGCTCCTCGGGGTCATGGTCGCGCAGACGGAGGTTTTCGTCCTTGATGCCGAGGTCGAGCAGCCACTTGTGGCAGAATTCCTTCCAATACTTGAACCAGTCAAGCTCGGTGCCGGGCTGGCAGAAGAATTCGAGCTCCATCTGCTCGAACTCGCGGGTGCGGAAGGTGAAGTTGCCCGGAGTGATCTCGTTGCGGAAGGATTTACCGATCTGGCAAACGCCGAAGGGGAGTTTCCTTCTGGTGGAACGCTGGATATTCTGGAAATTGACAAAGATGCCCTGTGCGGTCTCGGGACGGAGATAAACGGTGTTCTTAGCGTCCTCGGTAACGCCCTGGAAGGTCTTGAACATCAGGTTGAACTGGCGGATATCGGTCCAGTTGTGCTTGCCGCAGGTGGGGCAGACGATGTTGTGCTCTTCGACGAATTCCTTCATCTGAGCCTGAGTCATGGCGTCAACGCTGTGACCGAGCTCAAAGCCGTTCTCGGCGCACCAGTCCTCGATGACCTTGTCGGCGCGGAAACGCTCGTGGCATTCCTTGCAGTCCATGAGGGGATCGCTGAAGCCGCCGACGTGACCGGAGGCTACCCAGGTCTGGGGGTTCATGAGGATGGCTGCGTCCAGACCGACGTTATAGCGGTTTTCCTGAACGAACTTCTTCCACCATGCCTTCTTGACGTTGTTTTTGAGCTCAACGCCGAGGGGACCGTAGTCCCAGGTGTTTGCAAGGCCGCCGTAGATCTCGCTGCCTGCGAAGATGAAGCCGCGGTTTTTGCAAAGGGCGACGATCTTGTCCATTGTCTTTTCGCTGTTTTTCATATTTTCTTTACTTCCTTTCCCGCGGCTGGCCGCCGCGGAGATATTTTTCAGCAATTGCTTTTGCATTAACCTTGACAGTATATCACAGTATGCGCCGTTTGCAAAGAGCAAAAATTAAGCTCTCCGCCGGGAGAGCCGAAAGATAAGCATGGCGGGCACACTGTACCCGCCATGAACCAAATAATTTATTTTTGCATAGACGCTTCAGCGCCCGACGATGGGGAAACGGAGCACGACTTTGAAAAGGTCGCCGTCGCAGACTATCTCCATTTTTCCGCCCTGAAGCTCGGTGAGCGAGCGCGCTATACTCAGTCCGAGACCGCTGCCCTCGCTGCCTCGGGACGCGTCGCCGCGCACAAAGCGCTCCATAAGCTCGTCGGGACTCAGGTTGAGTTGGTCGCGGGATGTGTTTTTGAAGCTCAGCACCGCCTCGCTGCCCATATCCTCGAGGCTCAGATAAACGCGGGTGCCGCACAGCGCGTACTTGCAGATGTTATTCATGAGATTGTCCATGACGCGCCAGAGCCTGCGTCCGTCGGCCATTATCGTTATGGGGTGGACGGGCTGTCCCGCCACGAGCTGCAGCCCCTTTTCCTGCAGGCGCTGTTCATACTCGCCCGCGACCTGCATCAGCATAACGCCGGCTTCACAGGGGGCGAGATTGACCTCCAGATTGCCGGTCGAGGCCTTGCTCGCCTCAACAAGATCGTCGATCAGGCGCTTGAGGCGCTCGCTCTGGCGGTGGAGGACCTGGGCGTATTCGGCGTGGTGGGGGTTATCGCAGCTCTCGCGGCAGACGAGGTCGGAGTAGTTTATGAGGCTCGTCAGCGGAGTCTTGAGATCGTGGCTGACATTGGTGATGAGTTCGGTCTTCATGCGCTCTGACACCATGCGCTGTTCGACTGCCTTGTTGACAGCGACGGAGAGACTGCGCATATTTTCCGCGTGCTCACGGAACTGGCTGGGCATGGCGCGGGTGTCCACCTTGTAGTCGAGATCTCCGGCGGCAACGGCTTTGCCGCAGTTATAAAGCTCGCGGAGCATGTGGCAGATGTAGACGATTCCGGCAAGCAGCACAAGCCGTGCGATGAACCAGAAAAAGACCTCCAGCCCTGCGTTATACTGCGTCATCATAATAACGGCGAATTCCAGAATGCACAGCATCACGAAAATCAGCGCCGCTTTCCAGAAAAGGGCAATGCGCTCGCCGGTGCGGCGTATGCCTCTCCAGACGCAGCCGAGAGCATGCCAGCACCATTTCACGCCGCGCCAGATGAGGCGCAGAAGCATGAAGATGATAGTGTTGCTGAAAATCGTACGCAGCTTGATGCGCAGTGCGACGCTCATCAGCCAGCCGAGCGCTATCGCCACATCGACAATTATGACGGCGGCTACAAGCATGATACTCAGCACTTCGTTGTATGGACGCCACATAAGGGCGTCGCAGAGCCAGAAACTTCCCACGCCGAGGAAGAATACAATGGCGGTCAAGAGGTCAAAGGGTATCCATGTGCTCCAAGAGGGGGTGACGCCCTCGGTTTTGCGGCGGTGTCCGGCTGCGTTGAGCAGATATATCACGCAGAGCACACAGGCGGCGAAAGCCAGCACTATCATAAGATATACGCCGTACATCATCGCGTAAGTTATCTCTGCGACCCAGTAGGACAGCCAGTAGCCGTCATAGACGGTGGGGACTTCCGCAAGACGCAGACGGGCGAGCATGTAGTTGCCCTCATACCGATCATAGGTGGGTATGGCGTGGCCTTCCTCTGTGACACAGTAGAACCATGTCCGTTCGAAGCTCGGTTCGGTGGAATCCTCCCAGCCGCCGTAAGACCATGTCCAGTCCTGCGCGCCGGAGCAGATTATCTCCGCGGCTTCGATATTGCGGCGGGCGAGAAGCTTCCCGACGCTTTCAAAGTCATTTATACCGACGTAGTAACAAAGATCATGGGCATCTGAGCTGGCGTAGCCCCAATAGAGCTCATCGTAGAAGTCCTGCTTGTCCATGTCGTATACGCCATACTCCCACATCAGCGCCGCGCCGAGAACTCCGGCGGCCAGAACGGCGAGGAAAATTATAGTCATTATGAAGGCGACCGCCTTCAGCATGGCGGAGTGGGTGAGGGGCAGCTTGCGTTTTTCGGTTTTAACGGCGTTTTCGTCCATTTATTGCGCTCCTTTCTCCATTTTATATCCCTGTCCCCAGACAACTTTCAGGTAACGGGGACGGGCAGGGTCTATCTCGATCTTTTCGCGCAGGTGGCGGATGTGTACGGCGACGGTGTTCTCGCTGCCGTAGGGGGCGTCCTGCCAGACACGGCGGTATATCTCCTTCGGGGAAAATACCTGCCCGGGGTTTTGCATCAGAAGCCGGAGTATCTCGAACTCCGTGGGAGTGAGGCTCACGCTCTCGCCGTCGAGCGTGACGGACTTTTCACGGTCGTCCAGCTCAATGCCGCCGATGCGTATGCTCTCGGCCTTCACTGCACCGCCGCCAAGCAGCATATAGCGGCGCAGGGCGCTTCTCACTCTCGCCATGACCTCAACGGGGTTGAAGGGCTTTGTTATGTAGTCGTCCGCGCCGGTGTTGAGGCCGAGGATGATGTCCGTGTCCTCACTTTTGGCGGTGAGAAGGATAACGGGGACGTTGCTTTTCTCGCGTATCTTCACCATGGCGGAAATGCCGTCGAGCTCTGGCATCATTATGTCCATGAGCACGAGCTGTATGTCTTCGCGCTCCATCACAGCGAGAGCCTCGCGGCCGGTATAGGCCTCGAAAATGCGGATATCGGGCGCGGACAGATATATTTTCAGAGCGTTGACTATGTCGCGCTCATCGTCGCAGATAAGGATGTTGTACATTTTTCGCGTTCTCCTCTACTCTTTCTGAGGCTATGATACCGCAAAATTCTTAAACAAAAAAGAGGGGAAATGTTTAAGAGTTTATTAAGACCCGGCTTTGGCAAAAAAAGATAAAAAACACCCCGTCCGAAGACGGGGTGTTTTGCAGCCGGATATCAGATGTAGAACAGCTCGCGCGCTGCCTTGGTGAGCTCGGCGCGGTCATCGGGATGGGCAATGGAGATGAGCAGCTCGGCGCGCTCGCGAACGCTGGTGCCTTTGAGGCGCACGGCGCCGTATTCGGTAACGACATAGTCGATGTAGTTTCTGGGGTGGGTGACGATGGCACCGGGGGTCAGCTGAGCCTTGATCTTGGGCATGCCCTTCTTGGTGCGGCTCGTGAGAGTCATGAGACCCTTGCCGTGTTCGGCGTAGTAGGTGCCGAGGGTGAAGCAGAAGCCGCCGCCGGAGCCGGAATACTGCACAGGGCCGATGCTCTCGGCGCAGACCTGACCTGTGAGGTCGATCTCTATGCAGGTGTTGATGCTGACCATATGGTCCTGACGGGCGATATTGAAGGGGTTGACGACCTCGGGACCGGGCTTGAGTATGCAGTTGGGGTTTTTGTGCAGATACTCATAGAGCTCGTGGGTACCGTCCGCGAAAACGCCGACGTGTTCGCCCTTGTCGAAGACCTTGTTTTCGCCGGTGATGACGCCGGCTTCGATAAGGTCGGCCATGGAGGAGGTGAACTGCTCGGTGTGGAGACCGAGAGCGCGCTTGTCCATGAGGAAGCTGCCGATGGCGTTGGGAATGCCGCCTATGCCCATCTGTATGGTGTCGCCGTTTTGGATTATCTCGGCGCAGGTCTGGCCTATGGCAATCTCGTCGGGGGTGCAGACGATGGGAGGAGTGACGTCCTCGGGAGTGTTGACCTCAAAGAGCTTGGTGACGGCTTCTACGGGGATCGCCACGCTGCCGCGCATCCATGTGAGGTTGGGGTTGACTTCGAGTATGATGGTCTTGCGCTTTTCGATGGCGTCGCGCACAAGGTCGCTCTCAAAGGTCTGGTTCATACCTATATAGAATTTGCCGTCCTCGGTCATCGGACTGACCTGCGCGGTGAAGATATTCCAATCCTGTCTTGCGCTGACCTGACGGTAATAGCTGGGCAGGTCAACGGGGATGAAGGTGCAGTTGCGCAGGCGGTGCGCCTCTTTGTAAGCAGGGCCGTAGAAGTAGTTGGCGAAGTTTATGTGTCCGTCCATGCCGGGAGTCACCATGAAGGGATAGCGGCGTATGCGGCTTTTGTAGACAAGGACGTTTTCCACGCGGTGGGCGATCTCGTGGAGATGCCCAAAAAGCGTGGAGGGCTCGTTGTAGTTGTTCGAGCACCAGATTATATCTCCGGAGCGGATAAGGTCGAGGCATTCGCCGAGGCTTGCCTTGCGCTCATTGTACATTTTCAGATAGTCTTCGCGTGTGTATGCCATTTTTGCAGTCCTCCCGAAAAATGCTTAATGAAATAATTATAATCCAAATTTTTCGCCAATGCAACGAGGGCAGCGGAGCTTTTTATCCTGTTGCGGGAATTTTTTTGTTGCACGGGAGAGAATATGGATATAAAATAGACACAATATTTTTTCCCGGAGGCGGAACTTATGGAAAACAGAGAGCTTTGCGCAAGGCTCGAAAAGATAATCGAAGATGCCAATGTCAGCCGCGGCCACATGGTGGCGGGTATGATAAAGCCGCAGCTCATAGCCTGCGACATGGACAAGATGAGCACGGTCATCGGCTACCCGGCAATGGAGTGGGAGATGAATCCCAACGGCGTTATCCACGGCGGCATTATCGCTACGATGATGGATACGGCTATGGGTCTTACGACCATATGCGTTACCAACAGCCTTACACCCACGATAAATCTGCAGATAAGCTATCTCCGCCCCTGCCCGGCGGACGGAACGCTTGCCGTACACAGCAGGATAACCATGCTCGGCGGCAGTCTTATCCACATCCGTGCGGAGATGTATGATACACGCGACCCGGATACGCTGATAGCCACATCCGAGGGCGCTTTCCGCAGATTCAAAAACGCCAAAGCCTTTGAGTGGTGAGAGCGCATTACAGACGCAAAAAGACGGAGTCTCTGAGAGACTCCGTCTTTTTTGATGTTTGCTTATGCTTCTTCCTCTGCGATGAGCTTTTCGAGGGCGGCGATACGCTGGCAGATGCAGAAAACGTTCATGCTGGCGTAAAGCTCGGGGGTGGAGGGATAGGAGGGCGCGATACGCACTTCGCGGTCATAGGGGTCGCGTCCGTAGGGGAAGGCGGCGCCTGCTTCGGTGAACTTAACGCCGGCTTTGGCGCAGAGCTCAACGCAGCGTGCCGCGGTGCCGTCGAGACCTTCGTAGCTGATGAAGTAACCGCCGTTGGGGTTGGTCCATTCGCCAATGCCGGTGCCGGCAAGGCCGCTCTTGAGGGCGGCGAGGGCGCAGTCGAACTTGGGGCGGAGATAGTCGGCCTGCTTTTTCATGTGTGCGCGCAGACCGTCCACGCTCTTGAAGAACTTGACGTGGCGCAGCTGGTTTATCTTATCGTAGCCGATGGTCTGAACGCCCATCTGCTTGAGCAGGAAGTCGACGTTGT
>JAZOBQ010000114.1:0-4043 GCA_045596005.1 Oscillospiraceae bacterium | reverse complement strand
AACCCCGACTTGCTTGAGGATATTCGTCAGATGCACGACCTCGGCTTTAACGAGTTGAGCATGGAGCCGGTTGTATGCGCCGCGGATGACCCCTCCGCGCTGACGGAAGACGATCTTACCATCGTAATGGAGCAGTACGAAAAGCTCGCCGAGCTGATGCTTGAAAAAGACCGCGAGGGCAAACCCTTCACCTTCTATCACTATATGATCGACCTGACCGGCGGCCCCTGCATTTATAAGCGTATCTCCGCCTGCGGCAGCGGAACGGAATATATGGCCGTGACTCCCTGGGGCGACCTGTACCCCTGCCATCAGTTCGTGGGTGAGGAGCGCCTCAAGCTGGGCGATATCTGGACCGGCGTTACCAACACTGAGGTACAGGGTGAATTTGCTGCCTGCAATGTATACGCCCATCCCGAGTGCAGGGATTGCTGGGCAAGGCTGTATTGCTCCGGCGGGTGCGCGGCAAACGCCTACCACGCCACCGGCTCTGTCACCGGTGTTTACGAAGACGGCTGCAAGCTTTTCCGCAAGCGCATGGAGTGCGCCATCATGGTCGCCATCGCACGCGCCCTGAACGAATAAATGGATACACCTATTTGTGATTTTGTTCGGCGCTATGCCGAAAGCAATGCTCTGCGCCTGCATATGCCCGGGCATAAGGGTAGGACCATGCTGGGGCCGGAGCATTTGGATATTACGGAAATCGACGGCGCAGACAGTCTCTATGAGGCGGAGGGAATAATCCGGCGAAGCGAAGAAAATGCCTCCGCTTTGTTCGGCTGCCCCACTTTCTATTCTGCGGAAGGCTCATCCCAGTGCATTCGTGCCATGCTGTATTTGGCTATGCAGCATGCCGGAACTCATGGGCGGCAGCCGCTGATCGCCGCGGCAAGAAATGTACATAAAACATTTTTAAGTGCCTGTGCTTTGCTGGATCTGGATGTAATGTGGCTGTATCCCGAAAAGGCGGAGTCCTATCTCTCCTGCGGGATATGCCCGGAGACGCTGGACGGATTGCTCCGCGCGGCGGAGCAAAAACCCGCGGCGGTGTATCTGACAAGTCCGGACTATCTGGGAAATATTGCGGATGTGGAGCGTATCGCTGAGATTTGCCATCGACATGATGTTTTGCTGCTGGTGGACAATGCCCACGGCGCCTATCTGCGATTTCTGGAGCCGTCCCTGCACCCGATAGACCTTGGCGCAGACCTCTGCTGCGATTCTGCTCACAAAACGCTGCCTGTGCTCACGGGCGGTGCGTATCTGCATGTTTCTACTTCGCTGTCCGCTGAGCTTTGCGGACAGGAGAAAAATGCGCTGGCTTTGTTCGGCTCCACCAGTCCTTCTTATATGATCCTGCAATCTCTGGATGCGGCGAATGCGTATTTGGAAAACTACAAAGAAAAGCTGCAGACCTATTTGCCCATAGTCGCGAGACTGAAAGATGATTTGAAGCGTAATGCCTACTGCCTGACCGGGAACGAGGCGCTGAAAATTACCATCGCGGCTAAGCCTTACGGCTACACGGGAAAGGAAATGGCGCAATACCTGCTGGAACATAACATGGTGTGCGAATTTGCTGACCGGGATTATCTGGTGCTGATGCTGAACCCGGAAATTCAGGAGTCGGATCTCCTTCGACTGCGGGAAGCTTTGCTTGCTCTGCCCCAAAAAACTGCGATAGAGCACAGCGCTCCCGAGTTTCGCGCAGGGGAAAGGGCGCTTTCTGTTCGTGAAGCCATGCTCTGGCCCGCCAAAACCGTTCCGGTAGTGGAAAGCGAAGGCCGGATATTGGCGGCGGCCTCTGTTGGCTGTCCTCCCGCGGTGCCGATTCTGGTTTGCGGAGAACGGATAGACCGCCATGCCGTCGAATGTTTCCGCTATTATGGCATAGAGAATGTTGCCGTTGTCAACGAGAACTAGAACGAAATGAATAAACCCACCTTGGGAATTGCCATTTTAGAGCAAATCCTAAGGTGGGTTTTGTTGTTTTGCGAGTTCTGTTCTGCTGAAATCAGCCGCGAGAAGGCGGCGTGGGATAATAATACTCCCGACGGCACGGTACCAATGCCGCCGGGATATGGGAATAGAAATGAGGTATTAAATTAATAGTAGACAGCGTTGGAGTCGAGGGTCACACGCTCAACAAAAGTTCCACTGGTGGTATAGACATCGAGGGTGACGGTGGCGTAGTACAGATATCCCTTGGCTACATACCATACACCGCCCCATATATCTCCGCCTTCGGGAATGGAAATGCTCCATGATTTCGGTATTGAAGAACTCATGCTTTCTTGGTGAAGGTCTACATACATCTGAGCTTTGTATCCATCGCGAAGATCCATGGACACAGAAACAACTGCACGACCTAAATCTGAAATACTAAGACTTACACCCATACTTGCCAAGCCGGTATATCTGCTGTTGTTCCCGGCTGAATCATCGGCAGCGGATACTCCAATCGTCAGACAACTAATGAGAAGGCACACGACAAGTACGGCACAAAACAAGCGTTTCATAATAAGCATTCCTTTTCATAATTATTTGATCGATCAAACAATTAGACACGAAACGTGAGTTTTGCAACCTTAAAATACACACTAATTACTCATAGCAACTTTCTGCCATTTTAATAATTGAATCGAATTCTTTCATTTCTGTTCTTATGTAATACGCAGTATTGGCTTCAAACCAATACAGCAGAACCTCCTGACTTTTTTTTACTGCAACACCACTATAACTCGATATTTTGATGTCAAGAACTTCAACAGCGTTTTCTGTATCAATGGTGAAACTGCCCATATTGACATCCGAATGTGCCGTGAAAAGTATGGTGTTGCTCCCGTTTGAATAACGCAGCATGGTCATATCAACTTCTCTTTTGTCTAAGGTGATTTCATACCCATCGGGTATCCAAGAGGGAGTGGCTAAGGCGTGGCTTTCATCGCTATTCGGCTCTACCGACACAATAGAACCATCACCCACATCAAACAACTCAATAACATAATCCACTACACTAAGCCTGAACGCCTCTACCGTATTATACAGCACCACGCAGGAGAGAACGGCCACGAGCAGGAAAGACGCGGCGACCACAGTAAGGCGTTTCGCGAGCCTTTTGGCCTTTTCCGCGTTCTCGCGGCACTTTTTGCGGGCAATGGCACTGTCAATGGCTTTCATGCACTTTTCATCCAGACCGGAGGGAAGCATGAAGCTTTCGTCCTCCTGAAGGCGGATGTTTTCCTCCACATAGTCCTCACCCAGACGGGAAGCGTAACCCTCCATAAGCAGGGCGAAACGGGCGTCATCATATTTTTCAACAGCTTCATCGCTGACATACTTACGGTCATATTTCATCACGGCTGAACCCCTCCTTTATAAGCTTTTTCTGCGCTTTCTGCTTTGCGCGTTTTACCAGCATGCGTACGCTGTCGGGCTTGCAGCCCACCAGCGCCGCCAGTTCTTCATCAGACAGGCGAAGATAAAACTTGCCCGTAAGCAGCAGGCTGTCCCTTTCGTCCAGCGAGTCCAAAACTTTGCCGAGCAGCTCAATGTCTGCAAAGTCCATGTAGTCGTCCTCCGCGGACTGCGCGCAGCCGCCGATGATTTCCATCCGTGACTGCAGTCGCTCATCGCGACTGGCACGCCTGTAATGGTCTGCCGCCGCACTTTGCACTATGAGTCTGATATAGGTGAGCCGCGCTGGCTCGTCCATTTCCCGGATATGATTGGAATACATCGCCAGCGTGTATGACGCATTCTGAACGATATCCTCCGCCGACAGATCGCGGCTTGCATACTGGATGGCGACGCTATACATGAATCGTCGGTACTTCGTGTACAGTTCGCCACAGCTGCGTTTTTCTTCTCTTGTCAATTTGCTACATACTAACACATTTTTGCCTCCCGTTTTATGGTTTTGAGCAATAAACGCTGCACGGGACAATTATGTAACAAAAAAAATCGAATTAGGAAGAAAAATGCCGAAAAAACCGTTTCGGCATACTATGCCTTGTACATAAAATGGCTTGTGCTACGGG
>JAZOBQ010000113.1:0-33650 GCA_045596005.1 Oscillospiraceae bacterium | reverse complement strand
TCGTTGGCCCATGCCTGCTCGTCCTCGAGAACCTCTTCCCAGCTCTTCAGCAGAGCGTGAGGAATGTCAGCCTCGGTGAGGATAGCATCCCACTCGGCAGCAGTCTTCTTCTCGAAGCCCTCGGTGAGGATGTCGACGAACTCGGGATGGAGCTTGTTCTTGGTGATGTTGTCCATGGTGTAGCGGGGATCGCCAACGAGATCAGCACGGCCGATGAGGGGCATGAACTTGGGATAGAACATGTCGAAGGGAGGCATGGATATCTGCATGAAGCGGCCGTCGGAGCAGCGATATGCGCAGTTGAAGGGGTTGTCGGCGGTGCGGCGGGAGATGGGGTACTTCTGGCCGTACTCGGTGTACTGAGCAGCCTGAAGCATGATGGCCTGATCCCAGATGGAGGTGTGGAGCAGGTTGATGCAGACGCGCTCACCAACGCCGGTGCGCTGTGCGTTCCAAAGAGCGGACATAACGCCGGCTGCGAGGAGCAGACCGGAGATGTGGTCGCCCATGCCGGGGATCAGGTTGCAGGGCCACTCGTCCTTCTGACGGAGGGAGTCCATGATACCGCCGCGAGCCCAGAATGCGGTGAAGTCATAACCGGGCAGATCCTTATCGGGACCCTTGTCGCCGTAACCGGTGAGGGTACCGTAAACCATCTTGGGGAACTTCTCGTGCAGCTCTTCATAGGTCAGACCGGCCTTTGCAAGAGCCTGGGGACGCCAGTTGGTGAGGAAGATGTCGGCATCTTCGAGGAGCTTGAAGAGGATCTCCTTACCGGTCTCGCTCTTGAGGTTCAGAACGATACCGCGCTTGTTGGCGTTTTCGAGGTCGAAAGTGGTGTTCTCATAGGGGCTGCCGCTGCGGCCTTCGCTGACGCCGTTCCAACGAACTGCGTCACCGCCCTTGGCTTCGACCTTGATGACGTCTGCGCCATGGTCGGCAAAGAATCTTGCGCAAGCGGGAACAGCGATGAAAGTACTGAGCTCAATAACTTTGAGTCCGGCAAGTGTTTTGTTCATGTTTTCTCCTCCAAAATCTATTCTTTTTGTTTTTTGAAATAAATGAACGTATTCCTATTTAATTATAATTAATTATTTCGCTTTGTCAACGCAGTTGTATGGATTTTGTCGTTAAAATGTGATATGATTTCTTTATCATGCTAAATCAGAAAATAATTCCCGCCCCTTTTTCGCGGCCGATGGAAAGGATACTTACTCAATGAATATTTCCGAAAAAAGTCTGGCTCTCCACTATGAAAAGAAAGGCAAAATCGAAGTCTGTCCCACCGTGTCGGTGGCCTCCGCAGAGGATCTCTCCCTTGCCTACACCCCCGGCGTTGCGGCAGCCTGCCTTGAGATACAGAAAGATATCGACAAGTCCTATGAGCTTACCCGCCGCTGGAATATGTGCCTCGTCCTCACCGACGGCAGCGCCGTGCTCGGTCTCGGTAACATCGGTCCCGAGGCAGGCATGCCCGTCATGGAGGGCAAATGCGTGCTTTTCAAGGCCTTCGGCGGCGTTGATGCCTTCCCCCTCTGCGTGAAAACGCAGGACGTGGACGAGATAGTGCGCACCGTTCAGCTCATCTCCGGCTCCTTCGGCGGAGTTAATCTCGAGGATATCTCCGCTCCGCGCTGCTTCGAGATAGAGCGCAAGCTCAAGGAGTGCTGCGACATTCCCATCTTCCACGACGACCAGCACGGCACCGCCATCATCACCCTTGCAGGACTCACGAATGCCCTCAAGGTCGTGGGCAAGAAGAAGGAAAATGTCCGCGTGGTCATAAACGGCGCGGGTGCCGCCGCCATAAGCATCTGCCGGCTGCTTCTCAGCGACGGCTTTGCTGACGTGAGCCTCTGCGACCGCAGCGGAGCAATATATGCCGGACGCGAAAAAGGCATGAACGCCGCCAAGGCTGACATCGCCCGTCTCACCAATCTCCGTTGCGTGAAAGGCGGTCTTGCCGAACTTCTGGAGAATGCCGACGTTTTCATCGGCGTATCCGCTCCCGGAGCACTCAGCTCGGACATGGTACGCAGCATGGCTTCCGGCGCGGTTATTTTCGCCTGCGCCAACCCTACTCCCGAAATTTTCCCCGAGGAAGCTCTCGCCGCAGGCGCCGCAGTCGTCGCGACCGGACGCAGCGATTATCCCAACCAGATAAACAACGTTCTCGCATTCCCCGGCGTTTTCCGCGGTGCCTTTGACGTTCGCGCAAGCGACATAAACGAGACCATGAAGCTCGCCGCCGCAAGGGCTCTGAGCGCACTCATCCCCAACAGCGAGCTTCGCGCCGACTACATAATCCCGAAGGCTTTTGACCCCCGCGTTGCACCGGCAGTCGCCGCCGCGGTGGCCGAGGCCGCACGCAAAAGTGGGGTCGCAAGAATATGAGAACTGTTTCCTCCGATCTGATACGCGACACCGTTGCCGAGCTTTGCATCCGCGCCAACCGCACTCTGCCCGCCGATGTTGTGGCGGCGCTGAACTCCGCCGCCGAAACGGAAAGCTGGCCTCTCGCCCGAAACGGACTTGAGCTGTTGCAAAAAAACATCGCCATGGCGGATGAAAAATGCCTCCCCGTGTGTCAGGACACCGGTCTCGCCTGCGTCTTTATCGAGCTTGGCCAGGATGTCCACATTCCCGGCTCGCTGCGCGAAGCGGTCGACGAGGGCGTCGCCATCGGCTACACCGAAGGCTACCTTCGCAAAAGCGTGGTAGAGCCTCTGAGAAGGGTCAACAGCGGCGACAACACCCCCGCCATTTTGAGCGTGGAACTCGTCGAGGGCGACATCTGCCGCATCACTGTCCTCCCCAAAGGCTTCGGCAGCGAGAATATGAGCCGCATCGCCATGCTAAAACCTGCCGAGGGCGTTGAGGGCGTAAAGCGCTTTATCCTCGACACCGTCGCCTCGGCGGGCGGCAATCCCTGTCCTCCCATCGTCGTTGGTGTCGGCATAGGCGGCAGCTTCGACAAATGCGCCGCACTCGCCAAAAAGGCTCTGCTGCGCCCACTCGGCGAAGCCAACCCCGACCCGCTTTATGCCGAGCTTGAAAGCGAGCTGCTCGAATCGATAAACTCTCTGGGCATCGGCCCTCAGGGTTTCGGCGGCAAAACCACCGCCCTCGGTCTTGCTATCGAGCAATACCCAACCCATGTTGCAGGGCTGCCCGTGGCTGTAAACATCAGCTGCCACGCCACACGCCGCGCCACAGCGGAGATATAAGGAGGCAAAAACATGGAACACAGACTCAGCACCCCCGTGTCCTCCGAAGAACTGAAAAAACTCCGTGCGGGTGACACGGTACTGCTCTCCGGCGCGGTATACACCTCGCGCGACGCCGGACACAAGCGCCTCATTGAATTGCTCGACGCGGGCAAAGAGCCGCCCTATTCCCTTGAGGGCAGCGCGGTATATTACGTCGGCCCAACTCCCGAGCGTCCCGGCGAGGTCATAGGGTCCGCCGGCCCAACCACCTCGGGCCGCATGGACTCTTTCGCGCCGAGATTTCTGGAACTCGGTCAGAAAATTATGATAGGCAAGGGGCCTCGCTCAGGCGAAGTCAAGGATGCCATCGTCCGCTGCGGCGCAGTATATCTCGGCGCTCTGGGCGGCGCGGGCGCACTCATGGCTTCGTCCGTACGTTCGGCAAGGCTCATATGCTGGGAAGACCTCGGCTGTGAAGCTCTGCGCGAGCTCATTGTTGAGGAAATGCCGCTCACGGTCATCATCGACAGCGAGGGAAATGACCTCTATGAAATGGGCCCCAAGGCTTATATTGAATCGCTCAAATAAACGAAAAACCACATCCGCAGGGATGTGGTTTTTCGTTTTATTCATAAAACTTCAAAAATTCGCGCGTTTCCTCGCGTTCGGGTTCATTCAGCACCCTTTCCGCACTTCCGAACTCAACAAGCTCGCCGCGGCGCAGGAACATAGCCTTGTCCGCCACACGTCTTGCCTGGGCGAGGGAATGGGTGACCCAGAGCACGGCAGCGCCGCTTTTTCTGCAATAATCCATGATGATCTCCTCGCTGAGCGCCGTGGACTCCATGTCCATGGACGCGGTGGGCTCATCGAGGATAACAAGCTCATGGCTGCCCATCAGCACACGGGCGAGAGCCATGCGCGCAGTCTCGCCGCCGGAGAGCTTTTTAGCCGGGCTTTTGGCGAGATGGTCGATTCCGAGCCTTTCGAGCATGGCGAGCGCCTCGCTCTCAGTTCCGCCGCCCATGCGGACGTTTCGGAGCGTGCTCATGCGGAAGGCATAGCTTTTCTGAGGCATATAGCCTATGTCCGTCTTTGCGGAAAGCGGCTTCGCTTTCCCGTCGGCGCTCACTACTCCGGCAATTATTTTCGCAAGACTGCTTTTGCCGCTGCCATTCGCGCCGATGAGAGCGCAGATCTCGCCGGGCTGCAGCTCGAATCCGGGCAGATTCAGCACGCAGCGCTCCTCGTAGGTCTTTGATAGGGCATTTATCTTCATCGGCTCAACCTCCTCTGTGCAAGGGAGATAACTATATTGACGATGAGAGAAATGCTCATCAGAATTATGCCGAGTGCAATACCGAGGGAGAAATTGCCTCGGTTCGTGTACTGCATGATGGCAGTGGTCATGACATTGGTCTTCCACGCGATCGCACCGCCGACCATGCTCACCGCGCCGACCTCAGCGATGGCGCGGGCAAAGGCCAGAAGATAAGTGGAAAAAATGTGATATACGCTCTCGTTCACGAGCAGGAGATATCGCTTTGCTCTGCCGATGCCTATGCCGGCGGCGCTCTCGCGCAGATCGTCCGCGATTGCAGACACAAAGCTCTCCATATTGCCGATTACTATGGGCGTTATCAGCACGACCTGCGCCGCGATCATGAGCGTTACTGTGAAAAGCAGCTTCAGCTTTCCGAAGGGGCCGACTCCGGAAAACAGCATATAGAAAAGCAGACCGCAGACCACGGGCGGCATACCCATGAGGGTGCGGTTTATTACCACAAGCGCCCCTCTGCCGGGAAACCGTCCCGCGCCGAGCCAGACTCCGATGGGAACGCCGATAATGAGAGCAAGGAGGGAACTTGTGAAACACAGTCTTCCCGTCGTTCCCAGAATGTTCAGCAGCTCCGGGTCGAGTCCGATTATCAGATCTATGGCCTTTGCTATGGCCGAGGACATGCGCTTCACCCCCTTCTTTCGGTGTTTATTCAATGATCGAGCTTAAACAGGCGGCGAGAATCCCGCCGCCTGTGCATAGTTTTTTATTCAGCTGGATGCTTTAGTCCATAATACCGCCGTTTGCGCGGAAGGTCAAGTAGGTGGCCTTGTCGGAGAGGATGTAGCCGCCGAGCTCCTCAGCCATGGTCAGGCAGACACCCATGCCGGCGTTGGAGTAGTTGTACCATGCGGTGTAGTTGGCGACGGAGTCGCTCTCGGTGGTGATGCCGAGATCCTCGGGCCAGAGGCTGATCTCCTTGGTGTGGGTGCCGGAAGCGTCACCACGGGAGACGAAGGGATACTCGCCGGCAGCGATAGCGGCGAAAGCGTCCTTAACGGTGGCGCAGGATGCAACACCGGCGGGGTCGGCAGAGGGACCGCAGAGGACGAAGAAGTTATAGATGAAGCTCAGACGCTCAGACTCTTGGCCTTCGATGACATAGGAGAAACCGTCAGCAACGAAAGCTTCTTCCTGCTTCTTGGAGTGGACGAAGATAAGGTCTGCGTTGCCCATCTTTGCATTTGCGATGGACTTGCCGGTACCGGCGGAATAAACCTCGACCTCATAGCCGTACTCCATCTCGAAGATGGGGATGAGGTAGCCGAGCAGGCCGGAGTCGTTTACGGAAGTGGTGGTGGACAGGCGGATGAGCTTGGTCTCCTCGGTGGCGGCAGGGATATCAGCGGTGGAGAGAGCGCCGTCTTCGAGGACGTAGAAGAGGTACTCGCCATACTCGGCATAGCCGAATTCACCAGCGAGGGTCTTGGCCTCTTCGGAGATGAACCAGTTGATAAGAGCTTCTGCACCGACAGTGTTCAAAGCAACACCGTCAACAGGGTTGCCGTCAGCATCCACGAAGGGAGCGTCGGGGTTGACTGCCAGCAGAGAGTAGGTGTTGATCATGCTGTCATCCTGCTCATAGAGAATGCTCAGGTCAACGGCAGGTACGTCGGGCTCGGCAGGCTCTGCGGGTTCTGCAGGTTCTGCGGGCTCAGCAGGCTCTGCGGGAGCTGCGGGTTCAGCAGGAGCTGCGGGCTCGGCAGGAGCTGCAGGCTCAGCAGGAGCTGCAGGCTCGGCAGGAGCGCTGCCGCAGGCAGCCATGAGGCCAAGCATCATGACCAGGACAAGAACCAGGGACAATACTTTTTTCATTTTTGTTTTCCTCCATTTTTCTGTGGTAAAATGCAAACGAACCTCTGTCCCCGTTTCCGGCAAATGGGTATAGCTATCCCATAAGCCGCCGGGGAAAGAGGCTCGTCAACCTTCTTCACCTTGCGGTGATGTCGGCTCCCGAAAAGGGAGCTTTCATGTACCCGATAATTATACATCCTCCCATGGCGCAGCGCAACATTTTTGTTTGCTATATGACAAAGTTTCATTTACCTTATGCCTATTATTCATATACGGCACGGTAATGAGCCTTGTTTTTTCCACAGGAAGTTATATAATAAGAGTATTCAAAGCTCGATCGTATGAAAACTCAAACTCTGCAGATCTGCCAGAAGCAGCTTGCCCTCCAGCTCGGATTTTCTGCCGCAAAGCGCCTTGACAGCCTCGGCGCACTGGAGCGAGGCACACAGCGGAGCCACAGCGGGCAGCAGAGTTTTGTTCACATTTTCTCCGTTTGAGCTGCCGTAGATGCGGTGGAGAAATCCGTCCCCGGGTCTGACCACACACAGCTGAGCCATCCAGCCGCCCACTGCGCCGTGGACTATGCTTATCCCTTTTTCCGCGCACTTATCCTCAAGCAGCAGACGGGATGGGATATTGTCGAGAGAATCGAGAACAATATCTGCTCCGGAGAGTATTTCGTCGGCATTCTCCGCCGTGAAAAACTCTGCGAAACTGCGCACTTCGATGGTGGGGTCTATAGCCGCCACTCTCTCCGCAGCGACAGTCGCCTTGGGAAAACCGATGAGAGACGGCAGCGAAAACAGCTGGCGGTTGAGGTTGCTCTCTTCAAAGCAGTCGCCGTCAACGAGAGTGAGAGCGCCGATCCCGGTGCGCGCAAGTATCTCGGCATTATAGCCGCCGAGTCCGCCGCAGCCGAGCACCACCGCGCGCTTTGTGCGCAGCAGCCGCTGTTCATCCTCGCTTATGCTGGGGATATTTCTGATAAATCTCTGCTCCATCGCTCTACCGCTCCTTTGTTTTACTGATCTCAGTATAGTCTGTTTCCAATAAAAAAGCAAGAAAGAGGCCCCCCTATGCTCACAGTTTTGACTCCCGAGGAAGCCCTCAGCCTTATCAGGGAAAAATTCAGCCCTCTCCAAAAAACGGAGGAGGTCGCGCTCTCCGATGCTCTCGGACGCATTCTCGCCGAAGACATCGTTGCTGACGAATTCGTTCCCGGATTCGACCGCTCCACCGTGGACGGTTACGCTCTGCGCGCCGCCGACTGTTTCGGCTGCTCGGAATCCATACCCGCTCTGCTCATGCTCAGCCGAAGCATCAGCATGGGCGAAAGCGCCGGAACTGCGATCGCTCCCGGCTGTTGCGCCTATGTACCCACCGGCGCCGCACTCCCCCCCGGTGCGGACGCAGTTGCGATGATAGAATACTGCGAGGATTTCGGCGACGGCACCATCGCCCTGAGCAAAGCCGTCGCCCCCGGTGAAAACATGATACTCAAGGGTGACGACGTCTATCCCGGAAAGGTCATCCTGCGCTCCGGAAGACACATAACGAGCCGCGATATCGGCTCTCTCGCCGCCATGGGAAAAATCCGAGTAAAGGTGCTCGCCAGACCCCTTATCGGCATCATCTCCACCGGCGATGAGCTTGTGGACTCCTCCGACACGCCTGCCGAAGGCCAGATAAGAGACATAAATTCGCCCATGCTAGCGGCGATAATGAGCGAATACGGCGCAGTGCCCCGTCTTTTCGGCATTGTCCGCGACGAGGAAGCTCTGCTCTCGGCCGCGCTCGACGCCGCACTTGCCGAATGCGACGCAGTGCTCATTTCCGGCGGCAGCAGCGTCGGCACCAAGGACGCCACCGGCCGCATAATCGAAACAAGAGGCGAGATGCTTTTCCACGGTCTCGCCATCAAACCCGGCAAACCCACCATTCTGGGCATCGCGGAAGGCAAAGCCGTTTTCGGCCTGCCCGGACACCCCGGCGCCGCATGGTTTGTCAGCCGCGTATTCGTGCGCGCCGCACTCGACCGCCTCTGCGGCAGAGAAAGCCACCCCCTGACGCTCACGGCCCGCATCACCGAGTCCGTCAGCGCCAACCACGGACGCGCCCAGTACGGCGGCGTCAGCCTTTACCGCGAAAACGGCGTCTGGTACGCCCAGCCTATACGCAGCAAATCCGGACTCATCAGCTCGCTTTGCTCCGCCGACGGCTTTTTCTGCATCCCGCGCGACAGCGAGGGCGTAGCCGCAGGAGATGAAATAGAAGTAATACTCTATACAACCGACCAGGAGGTTTGAAAATGGCCTTTCAGTATCTTACAAATGTTCCTCTCGACAAAGCGAGAGATGAATACCTTGACCTTCTCCGCTCAAAGGGTTTTGCTCCCGGCACGGAAACTGTCCCGGTGCAGAATGCCTGCGGAAGAATAAGCGCCAAAGCGGTCTACGCCGCCATCTGCGCCCCCCACTATCCCGCAAGCGCCATGGACGGCATTGCCGTCTCCGCCGCCGACACCTTCGGCGCGGGCGAGACCAGTCCCGTTACGCTCAGCGAAACTCAGTTTACCGTCGTTGACACCGGCGACCCCATACCCGACAGCTGCGACGCCGTTGTGATGATAGAGGATGTAGTGCGCCAGTCCGACGGCAAGGTCAAGCTCTTTGCCCCTGCCGCACCCTGGCAGCATATACGCCAGATAGGCGAGGATATCTGCGCCGGTGAAATGGTCCTCCCCTCCCACACACGCATCAGTCCCGCAGCCATCGGCTCCATGCTCGCCGGCGGCGTGCTCGAAGTCGAGGTGCTTCGCACCATCCGTGTCGGCCTAATTCCCACCGGCGATGAGATCGTGCCTCCCACCTCCGACCCCAAACCCGGCGACATCATAGAGTTCAACTCCTCCATTTTCTCCGCCATGCTGCACGAATGGGGCGCCGAAGCCGTATGTTTCCCCATCGTCCCCGACAAGAAGGAACTTCTCACCGCAACGCTCGCCGAAGCCGTTGGAAAGTGCGACGCCGTCGTGCTCAACGCCGGTTCCTCCGCCGGACGCGAGGACTTCTCTGCCTCCGTCATAGCCGAGCAGGGAGGCGTCCTCTACCACGGCATCGCCATCCGTCCCGGCAAACCCGCCATCCTTGGCTACAGCGGCGCCAAACCCGTTCTTGGTGTTCCCGGTTATCCCGTCTCCGGTATAATCGTCATGGAGGAGCTGCTCCGTCCCTTCATCGACGAATGGTACCGCCGCACAGCCGCGGAGGCTGAATTTGTCGATGCAACGCTCTCCCGCCCCGTTGTCTCCGGTCTGAAGTACCGCGAATTTGTCCGCGTCCGTATGGGCCGCGTCGGAGACAAGCTCATGGCCACTCCTCTCAACCGCGGCAGCGGCGTGGTCAGTTCCTTCATGAAGGCCGACGGAATTCTTGAGATCCCCCAGGGTCTTGAGGGCTACGAGGCCGGCAGCACTGTCCGCATCAAGCTCCTGCGCCCGAAAGCCGAGCTTGAAAACACCCTCGTCGCCATCGGCAGCCACGATCCTCTCCTCGACGAGCTTGCCGATATGCTCCACCTCGCCGACCGCGATACATATATGAGCTCCAGCCATGTTGGCAGCATGGGCGGCATCATGGCCGTCCGCCGCGGTGAGACCCACATCGCCGGCGTTCACCTGCTCGATGAAGCCGACGGAAGCTACAACAGCGCCTTCATCCGCCGCTACTTCCCCAACGGCGGTGTAAGGCTCGTCGAATGTGTCGGCCGCAGCCAGGGTCTTATGCTCCCCAAGGGCAACCCCCTCGGCATCAGCTCCATTTCCGACCTCACAAAAGAAGGTCTGCGCTACGTCAACCGTCAGAAAGGCTCCGGCACTCGCATACTCATCGATTATCTCTGCAAGAAAGAGGGCATCGACACCTCGAAGATTTACGGTTATGAGCGCGAAGAGTTCACCCACACCTCCGTCGCCGCCCAGATAGTTTCCGGCACCGCAGATGCGGGTATGGGCATCTATTCTGCCGCCAAGCTCTATGACCTCGACTTCCTTCCCATCTGCATGGAGCAGTATGACCTGCTTATCCCCGACTACGCATGGGACACCCCCATGGTGCGCCGCCTTATCGAGGTGCTCTCGAGCGAAGCATTTCGCGAGCGCATCGGTGCACTCGGCGGATACGAGCTCGACAAGCCCGGACGCGTACGCGAGAGATTCTGAGCTGACCCCTCTCATCATTCATAATAAAAGCTCCACCCGTGCGCCTGTGTTTCCAATCGCCGTACGGGCGGGGCTTTTACCCTTTCTTCCGCCTCCGGTCAAGCTTGCTTTGCACTGTGCTTTTCTTGCATTTTGGCGCGATTTTCTCAAAAAAATATTTTAGCAAATATCGTAATTTACTTAAATTATAATTTAAGTCTTTTTGAAAAATACATATAATTAAAATCAACTAAATCCTAAGCGCCCTCATTTCGAAATGCCTTACTTGAATTATTCGCCCGGCTATTCTAAACTATGAGTTAAGGCGGTTTTAAGGGGCGTATTCTGCGCATTTTTGCCTTTTGCCCCCTGTCCAAAAAAGCCGCAAAAAAGAATGGAAATTTTAAAATATTTAAATAAGGAGATCTACTGGCTATGGAAACTGTATTTCACGCTCCAAACCCCATACTCTTCGGCTCCGGCTCTTCCAAGAAGACCGGTCAGAAGCTCAAGGAATTCGGCTGCACCAAGATAATGGTCGTTTACGACCAGGGCATCAAGGATGCCGGCATTGCAGACAAGGTCATAGCATCCATCGAGGAAGCCGGACTTGAAGTCATCAGCTTCAGCGATGTTATCGCCGATCCCCCCGATTGGTCTGTTGAGAAGGCCGGTATTCTCGCTATCAACGAAGGCGTTGACGGCGTTGTCGGTCTTGGCGGCGGCAGCTCCATGGACACCGCAAAGGGTGTAAAGCTGCTCATCAAGAATCCTCCTCCCCTCCGTCAGTATTTCGGCCGCACCGGCGTTGTCACCGTTCCCAGCGTGCCCCTCATCGTTATCCCCACCACCGCCGGCACCGGCAGTGAGTGCACCCCCGGCGGCACCATCACCAACACCGAACTCGGCATCAAGACCAATATCGCAGGCGTAGGCTGCTCCGTCAACCTCGGTATCGTTGACCCCGAGCTGACCCTCGGTCTGCCCAAGTACGTCACCGCCACCACCGGTCTGGACGCATTCTGCCACTGCTTCGAGTCCTATACCTCCGCTATGGCTAACAGCCTCAGCACCATTCTCGGCCGCGAAGGCATCCGCCTCGTCGGTAAGTACCTCGTCGCCGCCTATGAGGACGGCTCCAACCTCGAGGCCCGCGAAGGCATGATGCTCGCCGCCACCCTCGGCGGCATGGCAATGTCCGGCCCCTTCTGCCACCTCTGCCACGACATCGGCCGTTCTCTGGGTGCAAAGTTCCATGTTCCCCACGGCCACGGCTGCTCCGTCACCCTGCCTCAGGTTCTGCAGGCCATCGCTCCCGCACAGCCCGAGAAGGTCAAGTACATCACCGAGTGCCTCGGCGTTGAAGTTCCCGAAGGCGCCACCGGCGAAGAGATCGGCGAGCTCGCATACAAGGCCGCTTCCGAGCTTCTCCGCAAGGTCAACCTCCCCGGCATGGCTGCTCTCGGCCTGAAGAAGGAAGAGCTGCTCGAGAAGGTTCCCGATGAAGTCGTCATGCAGGTCGAAATGGAGATCAAGGGCTTCGGCGGTATCGCACCTCCTCCCATGCCTGTCACCAAGGAGCTCGTCGCTGACATCGTTTCCCGCGCTTACGACGAGAACAACTGGGGCTAATATCTCCCTGTAAACTGACCCTGTGGGGACAGCGAAAGCCGTCCCCACAGGTTGACACTTTTTATATGATGCTGCACGCACAGAAAGGAAGAAATATATGGATGATTCCAGAATCCTTGTCCGCGACATAAAGATGCCCGAGGACGAGTTCCTGAAGAAACACGAACAGGTCATCAGCGCATGGCCCACCGGTAAAGAGATCGATCTCGAAGAAGCTGTTGCCTATAACAAGAGCCTTCCCGATCACAAGAACATGAACAAGATGCTCAAGAAGTACAAGGCCGAGCACAAGACCAGCCTGTACCCCCGCTCCGGTACCCCCATTCTCGAGCAGGAAATCGAGCTTCTCAAGGGTCTCAACGACGTTGGCGTCTACATGTTCCCCTTCACCACCGACTCCTATAGCCGCAATATGCGCTTTGACCTCGCCCAGCAGGCTCTCGACGAGAGTAACCGCACCGGCGTTGCAAAGCTCAACGGCTTCCCCATCATCAACCACGGCGTCAAGAACACCCGTAAGGTCATCGAGTCCTGCATCGGTGCTTTCGACTCCCGCAGCTCCCGCGAAGGCCAGGCTTTCATCGCCGAGATGAGCTTCGCTTCCGGTATCTCTGCTATCCCCCAGAGTATGTTCGGCTGGGTCGCAGGTTACGACAAGCGCGCTACTCCCCAGGAGTGCGTTCAGACCGCTCAGTACTCCGCCCGTCTCTCCGGTTACTACGCAGAGCGCGGCCACATCATAAACCACGCCACCCACGGCTGGCTGGCAAATGGCGTTATCCCCACCTACGTCGGCATCGCCTGCCAGATCCTCGAAGCTCTCCTCTCCGCAGGTCAGGGCGCAAAGAGCTTCTCCCCCATGGTCAACTTCAACGGCAACATGGCTCAGGACCTCGGTGAGTTCCGTGCAGCAGAGCGCGTTTACAGAGACATGCTCGATAAGTACGGCCACGCCGACTGCGAGATCCCCGGCGTTATCGCAAACCAGTCCTTCCTCTACACCTTCCCCAGAGATGTCGGCATGGCATTCGGTTACATCAACTACACCGCTATGCTCGGCGCACTGGCAAACGTTCCCGCCTGCTCCGTCAAGACCATCGACGAGGCTATCGGTGTTCCCTCTCTCGAGTCCCACAAGCAGACCTACCGCAGCGCCAACTGGATCTACAACGTTGTTCGCCAGCAGAACTTCCAGATCGAGTCCAAGGATATCGACCTCGAAGAGCGTATGTGCTACATGGCTGTCGCCGCTATCGTTGACAAGGTCATGGAGCTCGGCGAAGGCGACGTCGCTGTCGGTATCGTAAAGGCTCTCGAGACCGGCGTTCTCGACTGCCCCTTCTCCATCAGCATGCATCTCCAGGACAACACTCTCGGCGTTCGTGACCTCAACGGCGCTGTCCGTTACCTCGAGTACGGCAACGTTCCCATTCCTCAGGAAGTTCGCGAGTACGAGCGCGGCAAGATCGCTGAGCGCGAAGAGTACGAGAAGCGCAAGATGAACTACAAGGTCTCCGTCGCTGACTTCTTCACCCTGGCAAAGGGTACCCTCATCGATCCCATCGAGGAGATCAGCTATGAGGAAGAGAAGCCCAACGAGTATTCCGAGGCCATCAAGAAGAATCCTCCCACCGTCGTAACCGGTACCGTCGGCGTTGACTCCCATGTTATCGGCACCAAGCTCATCAGCCGCGTACTGCGCGAGCAGGGCTTCAACGTCGTTGCCATGGGCGCTCAGACTTCTGCCGAAGAATTCATCAAGGCAGCTCTCGAGACCAACGCAGACGCTATGTTCGTCAGCTCTCTCTACGGCATGGCTGAGCAGGATTGCCAGGGCTTCCGCGACAAGTGCATCGAGGCCGGTCTTGACGATATCATCCTCTCCATCGGTGGTATCCTCGGTGTCGGCAAGCACGACTTCGCCGACGACGAAAAGAAGTTCAAGGCTATCGGCTTTGACCACGTCTATCCCCCCGAGTCTCCCATTGAGAAGTCCATCGAGGACCTCTGCAAGGATCTCGAGGCAAAAGGCAGACTTGTAAAATAATTCTTCCAGGCGAAGTAGTCCAAATATAACAAAAGAGGCAGCTAAAGCTGCCTCTTTTGTTTTTGCGCATAAAAAAAGTTCCATCACTGAGTGATGGAACTTTTTTTATGATTTTTGTCAGTCGTTTGCAAGCAGAGCAGACTGGCCGTGGGCATAGACATAGCCGATGCCGCCGCCGACATACATACGAAGTCCGGTGACATAGGCGGAGAGGTCGGAGGCGAAGAACAGAGCGACGCCTGCGATGTCCTCTGGAGTACCCATGCGGTTGAGGGGAACTTCCTTGTAAGCGATGCGGTTGAAGGTTGCCTGTCTGGCTTCTTCCTGCTCGGGGGTGAAGAGCTCATCCCAGAAGGGGGTCACGATGGGACCGGGCATGATGCAGTTGACGCGGATACCCAGAGGAGCGAGATCCATAGCAAGGTTAACGGTCAGGGACTCAACGCCGCCCTTTGCCATATGATACTCATATGCGGGGGTGGTGGGGTTGAATGCACCGTTGGAGGAGCAGAGGATGATGTTGCCGCTCTTGCGTTCCTTCATGTAAGGAAGAACTGCGTTCACCATGTTGAAAGCACCCTTGAGGTTGACATCGATAGTGATGTTGAAGGTGTCCTCGGGGCTGAGGCCGGAGTTGCCGTCAAAGGTTCTGCCGGCATAGTTTGCCAGAATATCGATCTTGCCGAATTCCTCGATGGTCTTGGCAACAACATTCAGGCAATCCTCGTTATTCTGAACACGCAGAGGGCCATAGAATCTGGCGATGCCGCCTTCGGCTTCGATAGCCTCGACAACGCGCATACCCTTTTTCTCACTGGTGCCGCCGATGATAACGATGGCGCCTTCTCTTGCAAAATACTTGGCTGTAGCCTCGCCCATGCCGCTGGTACCGCCGGCAACGATAGCTACCCGATCTTTGAGCATATCTTTCACAGCAATTCCTCCAGATTAGAATGATTTATTTAGCAGCCGTCTCGGCAGGAGCCTCTTTCTCGGCCTTATGCCACTTGAACTTGGGCTTTCCGACCAGACCCTGACTGCGGCGTGCAGTGTAAATGTTGAGTGCCAGAGCGCCAATGATGATGACACCCTTGACGAAGTCCTGATAGTCGAAGGGGACCTTGAGAAGGACCATGACGTTGTTGATGATACCGACGAGCAGTGCGCCGTAAACAGCGCCCATGACGCCGCCTTCACCGCCGGCGAGGTTGATACCGCCGACGATCATAGCCATAAGAACGTCGCCTTCATAGCCGCCTGCGGTACCGCTGCCCGCGACCATGTTCATGGAGCCGAGAACCAGGCCGCCGATTCCGGCTGCAACGCTGCTGACCACAAAGGCTACGATGACATTACGCTTGGACTTGATGCCGACATAGTCTGCTGCGGTCATGTTGCCGCCAACTGCGTACAGTCTGCGTCCGTAAACGGTGAAGTTGAGGACGAAGATGGTGGCGATGATGATAATAGCGAAGATTATGATGGGCATGGGGATGCCGAGAGGACGGGCGTTACCGATGAGGAAGGCCAGACCGGTACGCTCGGTAAGATAAACGTAGCTGCTGTTGGTTATCAGAAGTACGATACCGTAGATCAGATACTTGGTAGCGAGAGTGACAACGAATGCGGGTATGCCGCCCTTGGTCACGAGCAGGCCGTGAAGTACGCCGACGGCAACGCAGCATGCCATTGCAACAGCAAAGGACAGCAGGAAGGTTCCCACACCGGTGCCGTATTTAAGGGACATCTGTGCCATTATGGTCGCGGCGAGAGCTGCCATGGAGCCCATGGAGAGGTCCATTCCACCGACGAGAACGGCGAAAAGCATGCCGCAGGCCATGATGCCGTAGATGGAGATAGAGAGGAAAATGCTGGAGAAGTTGCTGGGCAGGAAGAACTTCGGCTCAGCAATCGCCATTACGATCATAATAATAACCAGAATCGTAACACGCTGACCCCAGGGGGAGGACATGAAAGAGCCTATCTTTTTCTTCACAGTGCACGACCTCCTTCCGTGTGTACGCCGGATGCTGCCATCAGAATGTCATTCTGGGTGACAGTAGCGCCGGGTATCTCCTCAAAGAAGCGTCCTCCGTGCATGACCAGAACGCGGTCGGACAGTGCGCAGAGCTCCGCCATATCGGAGGAGACGAGGATAACGATGGTGCCGTTGTCAGAGAGCTTGCGGATGATTTCGTAAAGCTCGGACTTGACGCCGACGTCGATACCGGCAGTGGGTTCGTCAAGAATCAGCACTTTGGGCTTTCTTGCAAGACCGCGGCCGATAACGACCTTCTGCTGGTTACCGCCGGAGAGATTCTGCACAGGCAGAGATGCCACGGCGGGACGGATATCGAATTCTTCAATGTTGGTCTTGCCCCATTCCACTTCCTTCTGCTTGCTGACGACGCCCTTGGGAGCAAGAATGTCATAGCTGGGCAGAGCCAGGTTGCGCTCGATAGAGAGCTTGGGTATGAAGCCGGCGCCGCGTCTGTCCTCGGGAACGAAGGCGAAGCCCGCCTCGATGTTCTTCTTGACGGAGTTGCTGACCGGTTCACCGTTGAGGGTGATGGTACCCTTTTCGTGCTTGAGAATACCGTAGATGCAGCTGACGAGCTCGGTACGGCCGGAGCCGACGAGGCCGCCGATGCCGAGGATCTCACCGCCGTAGGCGTCGAAATCAACGTCCTTGAGCAGGTCGCCGTAGCAAAGGCCGCGGACGGAGAGGCAGATATCCTCGCGCTTGTTTACGCTGCCCTTCTTCTCGGCGCGGTTGGTCTCACGGCCGAGCATAAGGGGAATAACGGTCTGGGGAGAGATCTCTTCCTTGTTCAGAACGCCGACGTTCTCGCCGTTTCTCATAACAGTGAGGCGGTCGGAAAGGCGATAAACCTCGTCCAGACGGTGGGAAATGTAGAGCACGCTGACGCCCTTGCTGCGCAGACGGTCGATGGTGGCAAACAGCTTTTCGGACTCTGCAGCGGAGAGGGAGGCGGTGGGCTCGTCCATGATGATGAGCTTGGAACGTACGGAAAGAGCCTTGAGGATCTCGACCATCTGGCGCTGGGCCATACCGAGTGTCTCAACGACCATCTGGGGAGCCAGCTCGAAATCATAGTACTCGATAAGTTCCTTGACGCGCTTGCGCATGGACTTTTTCTTGGTGATACCGAACTTGTGTTCTTCCTTGCCGAGGAGGATGTTTTCCTCAACGGTGAGGTCGGGAACAAGGCTCAGCTCCTGATAGATAACGGAGACACCTGCCTTGGCGGAATCCTGACGGTTGCGGATCTCAACAGGCTCACCTTCGATGTAGACCTGACCGGCATCCTTGGTGTAAACACCGGTAAGGATCTTGATGATGGTGGATTTACCGGCGCCGTTTTCACCCATGAGGGAGTGAACTTCGCCGCGGCGGATCTCAAGGTCGACATCCTTGAGAACGGGGATACCGTTGAACTGTTTGCAAATACCTTCAGCTTTGAGAAGAATATTGTTTTCAGCCATCGACCTTCACCCCTTCCTGAGACAGCTTTTCAAAATCGGCTTCCATGCGCTTTTTTCTGCGGCCGGAAGCGAAGGAACGGAACCATGCGTCGAATGCGGTTGCAAGGATGATGATGGCGCCCATGTAGACATACTGCCATGCGGTAGAGAGACCGAACTTGTTCAGACCATTCTTGATCATGGCAAGGAAAATAGCGCCGAGAACGGCTGCGATGGAGTCTCCGCGGCCGCCGCTCATTGCTATACCGCCGACGACGCAGGCTGCGATTGCCTGGAACTCCATACCGGTACCCATGGATACGGTGGAGGAACCCTGGAATGCGGTCATGAGGAATGCGGTCAGACCTGCAATACCGCCGGCAATAACGAAGCCGCTGGTCTTGATTCTGCGGTTATTGATACCGGACATCTCCGCTGCGCGGGCGTTGGAGCCGACAGCGTAGGTATGACGTCCGAATACAGTGCTGGTCATCACCAGATAGGCGATAATAGCCACGATGAGCCAGATAATAGTCATATAGTAGAAGCCGCCGATGGTCTTGCCGAATGCGAGGAAGGTTCTGCCGGTGATAGCCTTGGTAACGATGGTATTGCCCTCGCGGAATGCGAGAAGCAGACCAAGTCCGGAATAGACCAGACCGGAAGCGAGAGTTGCGACGAATTCGGTCATGTGAAGACGGGTGACCAGAGTCGCGTTGATGAGACCGAGCGCGCAACCAAATGCGATGCCGATCACAAGGCAGCTGGGGCCGTTAAGGCCGGAGAGGGACAGTCTTGCACATATGATGCTGGTGGCGCAGACGATACCGCCGAGCGACAGGTCGATACCGCCGCCGATCATTACGAAGCTCATACCAACGGCAAGGAGGCCGGTGTAGGCAGCTTCACGAAGCATCTGAGAAATATTTCTCAGCGAGAGGAAATAATCCGTTGTGAGGGCGAACACGATCAGCAGGATCAGAATAAGACCAACAGTGATGAGTCGCCTTATAGTTTTATTTTTCATAGAACTCCTCCAAAAGAAATTCATTTTCCCCCATACGGGCAGAGGATTTTTCAAAGTCGAAACGCCGGCCGCCCTTTCGGTCGGCCGGCGTCGGATTCAGTGACTAATGCCTGCGAATGCGGGTATACTATTATCGGTCAGGCAGAGAATCAGCCAAGGTAGCTGCTCTCATACTCCCAGCGGCTGATGGGCAGCATCTGGTCGACGTTGTCCTGGTTGACAACGATAAGAGCGTTGTTGATGATGGGAGTCTCGGTGAAGCCGGCAGAGACAGAGTTGATACCGGTGGAGACGAAGTACAGTGCGAGAGATACAGCGCCCTGGATCTGAGAGTAAACATCGCACCAGGAGGTACCGTACATGGTGCCGTCCTTGATAGCCTGGAATGCGTTGTAGTAACCGGTGTTACCCCAAACGAGAATGCCCTGACGGCCGGCAGCTTCGATAGCCTGAACAGCGCCGATAGCGAGGTCGTCGGTTGCGCAGTAGACAGCGTCGATGTCGTCATACTTGGTGAGCAGGTCACGCATGGTGGTGTTTGCGATCTCGAGAGAGAAGTTTGCGATGTACTGATGATCGAGCTTCTCCCAGTCGGTGTTCTGGGTGAACCAATCTTCAGCGCCGGTACCCATACGGGTGCTGGGCTTTGCCTCTGCGGGGCAGTCAAGGATTATGTACTTGCCGCCGTCGCCGATTGCCTTATAGAGCTCCTGAGCGCCCTGCTGGCCGGAAACATAGTCGTTGCCCTGAACGTGAGCAGAGTGGATAGCGGGAGTGCCGGGGTTGATGGTGATAACGGGGATGCCAGCAGCCTCAGCTTCGAGGATAGAGGGAGCAACAGCCTGACCATCCAGGGGCTCGAGGAGGATGCAGTCATACTTCTGGGTGATGCATTCCTGGATTGCGTTGATCTGGGAGTTGGGGTTGTACTCGCCATCGAAGTAGTCCATGCTGATGTTGGGATACATGGACAGCTGCTCGGTGAAAGCGGTCTGGTAAGAGACGTTGGTAACACCGGCGGTGGAGATGGAGATGAAAGCCATGCGGATAGGATCATTGTCAATGTCCTTGCCTACGAAGCTGGGTGCGCCTGCGGGAGCACCGTCAGCTGCGGGAGCAGCAGGAGCATTGTCTTCTGCGCAGCCTGCCATAAGAGCGAGGGCAAATACGACAGCGAGAAGAATAGCGATAGTCTTTCTCATTTTCTTCATTTTTGTTTCCTCCTGATAGGTTTTGTTTTATGCACGGACGCCTCTGTCAAACATCCGCGCTCACGCCCAAATGATGATATGCACATAAGTCATTACGCACATTTCACAAAAGCCTACAACGTAGACTAAGACTTAACTGGATTATATTCCAAATTCGATTGAATTTCCTCATAGATATCTATGAAAAAAACCAACCGATTTTCGTATATTGTTCCAAACGCACTTCGCAATATCCTTACGCGCCTTGCTTCACGCTCCAAACTTGGATTTTATTGCCAGAAGCAGCAGACTTTCTCCGCTTTTCCTTTTTAATTATAGTATATTATGCGCTCCCGATCCATTACCAAAATATTCAAATTCGAATTTGTAATTGCACAATTGGGATTTATTTATGTTCTCCGGCAATCTGCACAAAATCGTATTTGGAAAATTTACTGTATAAAAGAACGGAAAAACCGTCCCTGCCAAACGAATGGACAGGGACGGTTTTTTCGTTCGATTTTGTACGCAGATCACATGGCGCAGAGCATGCCGCCGTCGTGGTTGCAGATACTGCCGGTGACATGGCAGCCGGCGGGAGATGCGAGGAATACGCAATAAGCACCGATCTCGATACCCTCACCGAAGCGATGCATGGGCATATCCTCGGCGATCTCGCGCAGAGCAGAGGGGGGCAGGTCGCCGTCGAGGTCGGAGTGAGTGGGGCCGGGTGCAACGCAGTTTACGCGGATGCCGAGGTCGCCAAGCTCGATGGCGAGGTATCTCGTAAACATATCAAGACCGGCCTTGGAGGTGAAGTAGGGTCCGTTGGGGTGGCTGCGTGCATCGCCGATGTGCTGGCCGCCGATGGAGGAGATGTTGATGATGCTGCCGCCCTTGCCCCAGTCGCGCATATGGGGGGCGAAAGCATGGACCATGTTGGCAACGCCGTTGAGGTTGGTGTTGATAACGCGGTACCATTCCTTCATGTCCTCATCATCGAGGAAGAAGGTGTTGGTGGCTACGCCGGCGTTATTGACGAGAACGTCGATATGATCGAAGAAGTCGAAAACTGCCTTTTCTGCAGCCTTGACGCTGTCGCGGTCTGCGATGTCGCAGGCGAAGCAGGCGGTACGTACACCGTACTGAGCCAGATCTTCGGCAACGCCCTGGCCGGAGGCCTGGTTGCGGCAGAGAATGACAACGTTTGCTCCGCTCTGGGCGAAAGCCTGGGCAATACCGAGACCGATACCGCGGTTGCCGCCGGTCACGACTACGTTATAACCCTTGACGCTGAATGCGCCGTTCATGTTTTCAATGGGGGGTGTGATAGGGAACATGTTTTTTTCCTCCTTAATTCTTAATATGTATATCCAATTATATTATGTCCAATTGTATCTTAAACGCGTCCGATGTTTCTCGCCACGGTGAAGGCCTCGTGACCGGCCACAGCGATATTGGCCTGGCGGACACAGTCGCCGAGCATATAGAACTCGGGTGCACATTCGCTGAGAGCGAGCGCTTCCTCTCTCTGAGGACGCTGACCAACGGCGTAAATAACCGTGTCAGCCTCATAGAAAGGAGTTTCTCCGTCGACTGTCTCGCACTTTACACCTGCGGCGCTTATCTCGACCGCCTTGGTGAGCAGGTGGAGAGGAATTCCGCGCTGCTGCAACTCGACTTCCTGAGCCGAGCCGAGGAGGAAGTTGCCTCCGTCGTTGATGCCGCCGGCCATTTCCACTATGCTGACCTCGCGTCCGAGCATGCTCAGGTACAGACCCAGCTCAACGCCGACCATTCCGGCACCGAGAACCACGACCTTCTTTCCGACCTCATCGGGGTGGGTGTAGGCATATTCCGCGCCAAGCACATTTTCGCCCTCAATGCCGGGGATGGGAGGCTTGATGGCGGCAGAGCCGATGGCAGCTATGATAACGTCCGCTCCCACGCTCTTTGCGTACTCGGGGGTAACGGTGGTGTTCATACGTACCTCCGCGCCGGACTTTTCGACCTTCGCGGCCTGTCTGTTCAGATAGACGTCAACATATTTCTTAAAGGGCACATTCTCCTCGCAGCGGATGCAGCCGCCAAGGCGGTCGCCCTTTTCGCAGAGAATTACCTCGTGGCCTCTGGCGCGGCAGGTCAGGGCAGCTTCCATACCGCCTACGCCGCCGCCGACTATGAGCACCTTTTTCTTGTGCAGAGCCTCGGGTGCGGCGAACTTGAGGTCGAACTCATGGCCTGTCTCGGGATTAACTGTGCAGTAGGGTTCGCCTCTCGTTATCTCGCTCGAGAAGCAATGGAAGCAGCGCAGACAGGGACGGATCTCGTCCTCGCGTCCGGTGCGGAGCTTGAGGGGAAGATCGGGGTCGGCAAGCAGGCTGCGTGCCATTTCGATAACGTCGGCCTTGCCGGAGGCTATGATCTCCTCAAGCTGAGCCGGATCGTTGCCCAGTGCGCCGATAGTGGCGACGGGAGTCTTAACATGTTTTTTGATCTCGGCTGCGAAACGTACGTTGGGTGCCTCGCCGAGGAACATACTCGGATGGGTGACGGCGAAGACCTCGCGGACTTCGTGGCTGCCCGCGGACACATGGATGAGGTCGCAGTGACCCTCGAGCTGCTTGGCAAAAGCAATGCCCTCCTCGATGTCATAGCCTCCGTCATAGCACTCGCTTCCGCTCATGCGCACTTCGATGGGGAAGCCGGGGCCGACGGCCTTGCGAACGGCGTCGCAGATCGCAACGGTCAGTCTCGCGCGGTTTTCGATGCTGGCTCCGCCCCACTTGTCCGTGCGGGTGTTGAGCGTGGGGGAGAGGAACTGCTGCAAAAGCCAGCCGTGACCGGCGTGGATGAGGATCATACCGAAACCGGCTCGCTTTGCGGTGGCGGCAGCAGCGGCATATTTTTCTATCGTGCGCTCTATCATGGCCTCGTCCATGGCCTTGATAATCCTGCCCTCAAGCTCGCACTCAACGGGACCGTAAGCCTGTCCGAGTGAGGTTGCGCCGAAGCAGGCAAGCTCGCGGTTTGCATACATACCCGTGTGCTGAAGCTCTGCAGTGGGGACAGCGCCCTGACTGGAAATTGCATGTGCGATGCGGCACAGGGGATTAAAGGCTCTGGGGTTTTCTATGCAGGTGTGGTTCATGCCGCCGCGGCCGAACTCCTGGTCCACGATCAGCTCGCAGGTGCTGACGGAGGCGACTCCGCCCATGGCCTTGCGCTCATAATAGGCCTCGGCTCCGGGAGGCAGTATATCGTCTCCGGTCACATTCTGGTAGCCGGTGGGGGAGGCAAAAAGTCTGTTGCGGAAAAGAGTATTGCCCAGAACGATGGGCTTGAACAGATTGGGATACTTCATCTCGTACATCTTCAGTCTCCTTGCAAATCAGTTTTGTTAAATCAATATGTCCGTAATGCGCCGCAGCGCACTCCTTTCTTCCCCTGAACAGAAAGTGGGGAAGACGCTTTGTTATTCTTAATTGTAGTATATTCCGATTCCCGTCTTATATCTTCGTGTGATTTCACGAAACGAAAACGAAACTTTTTGTAACTTCTCCCAGTCGCTTCAAATGCAGCTTGTACAAGCTCCTTTTTCAGGCGCGAAAGACTTGCATTTGCACATTTTCACAAGGCTTTTACCCTGTTTCAAGCCGCTTTTTCACAAAAATCCGCCTCATTTTTGTACATAAATATAAGCAAAGACCGTTTTTCACTTAGTTTTGCAGCACACGCTCACACAGATACGACAGGTCTTTTGTAGAAAAATATGAAAAGAAATTAAACATTTCATGTCTTGCACCGAAGAATTTCTGTAATTTTTGCTTTAAGATATACACATGATAATGCAATTATTATAAACATACTTATAATCATTCGTCAAAATTATCATTCCCGAGCCCGTTTTTCCCCGTTTGGGGCAAAGCACGAGCGGGAAAAGCAGATCCGGCAAATTAATACTTAACTTATTCTATATTATCCTTAGGAGGTCAAAGCATGAGCGAATTCAAAATGCTTATCGACGGTAAACTCGTCGATGCCGTAAACGGAAAAACCATGGACGTCATCAACCCTGCAAACGGCAAGGTAGTTGCAACCGTCCCCTGCGCCGATGAAGCCGATGTAGATCTCGCTGTCGCGGCTGCGAAGAAAGCCTTCCCCGCATGGCGCAAGACCTATGTCGCCGACCGTGTAAACCTCATCCTCAAGCTGGCAGCCAAGATGCGCGAGCACGCAGAAGAGCTGGCTGTTCTCGAGACCCTGCACTACGGCGGCCCCATCAGCAAGACCAGAGTCTTTGACGCAAACGGCGGCCCCGGCAACCTCGAGTTCATCGCAGGTATTGCCCGCGGTCTCACCGGCAACACCATCACCGCCAACCCCAATGCAAAAATCATGACCTTCCGCGAGCCCATGGGCGTCGTAGGTCTTATCACCCCCTGGAACTTCCCCATGTGCACCGCTACCAGCAAGCTCGCTCCCGCACTTGCCACCGGTAACTGTGTCGTCCTCAAGCCCGCATCCTGCGCTCCCCTGACCATCATGAAAATCGGTGAGTACGCCAAGGAAGTCGGCTTCCCCGATGGCGTTATCAACGTCGTCACCGGCCCCGGCAGCACTGTCGGTGAGGCCATCGTAAAGCACCCCGGCATCGCCAAGATCAACTTCACCGGCGACTCCGCAGTCGGCAAGCGCATCATGCATCTGGCAGCCGACGCCGTTAAGCCCGTTGCATCCGAGCTCGGCGGCAAGAACGCTTTCGTCGTTATGGACGATGCTCCCTTCGATGGCGCCATCGAAGCCGGTATCTACTCCGCTTTCTTCAACTCCGGACAGAACTGCGCAACTCCCAGCCGTTTCTATGTTCAGGAAGGCATCTATGACAAGTACGTCGCAGCCTTCATCGAGAAAGCCAAGGCCATCACCGTCGGCGACACCATGGATCCCAAGACCATGATGGGTCCCCTCGCCTACACCGCAGCACGCGATCACGCAGAAGAAATGGTCTCCAAGGCTCTGGCCGACGGTTGCAAGCTGCTCCTCGGCGGCGACCGTCCTGCCGATCCCGCTCTCAAGGACGGCGCATACCTCATGCCCACCGTTCTCGAGGCCTATGACAACAAGATCTCCATCATGCAGGAAGAGATCTTCGGACCCGTTGTCACTTTCTTCAAGTTCAAGGATGCCGACGAAGTCATCGACCTCGTCAACGACAGCCGCTACGGTCTGTGCGCTTCCGTATGGACCACCGACTACCGCAAGGGCATGAAGATCACCGACGAGTTCGACGTCGGCACCTCCTGGATCAACCAGCACCTCGAGATCTGCCCCGAGACTCCCTGGGGCGGCCGCAAGGAATCCGGCTGGACCAAGGAAAACTCCATGCTCGTATTCGACGAGTATACCTGGCAGAAGCATGTCTGGATGTGCATGGACGACGAGCCTCACACCTTCTGGGAAGGCTTCCTGAAAAACTGAATCTGATACCACCCCGCCGTTCGGAGCTCGAAACACGAGCTCTCCATCTCCCTCCGCTCTTAATATTTCCGCGCCGGACGGCGGCCTGACACAGCCGTCCGGGCGCAGGATATGCACCAAACGCATAGCCTGCGCCCGGATTTTTTAGGCGCTTCTGTTTACATTATCCAAATTTCGAAGTATGATGGTTGCATATCCGTTATATTTCTCACAATCACTGAATGCGCAACTTACATAAAAGTGTACGTGAACCATAGCGGCAAAATCCACACATATCGCAAAACGATTTGGAGGTAATGAAAATGAAAAAAACTCTCGCAATCATTCTCGCTCTGATCATGGTTATCGGCTGCTTCGCAGGCTGCTCCAGCGCTCCCGCTGAGGCTCCCGGCGCAGATGCTTCCGCCGCAAAGCTTCAGGGCAAGGACATCAGCACCGAGCCCGTAAAGATGGCTTACATCCCCGTCAGCACCGCAGGCGCCACCACCGAGATCGCTCAGTACGCCGCTGACGACATCATGGTCAAGTATCCCAACGTTGAGATCACCTTCTTCGATGCAGGTTACGATCCCACCCAGCAGGCTTCCATCGTCACCCAGTGCATTGCTCAGGACTTCGACGCAATCATCATGGAGTGCACCGATGACGTCGCCATGAACCCCCTGGTAACCGAAGCTGAACAGGCCGGCGTTGTTGTCATCACCACCAACATGGCTTGCTCCGCAACCCACTCTGCATACCTCAGCAACTACTCCTACGATGCAGGCTGGCTCATCGGCCAGCTGATGGTTGAAGACATCGGCACCGAAGGCAAGGTCATCCTCCTCGACTGCCCCGCAGGCATGGTCGCAGGTACCCTCCACGGCAAGGGCTTCCAGGATTACATTGCACAGAACAGCAACCTCGAGCTCATCGACTACGCCAACATTGACGGCTTCTCCACCGAGAATGCAAACACCGCAATGCGCGACATGCTCACCAAGCATGACGAGATCGACGCCGTTTACGGCATGAGCGACGACATCGCCATCGGCGCTATCCAGGCAATCGAGGCCGCAGGCCGCGGCGACGAAGGCATCCTCGTCTACGGTTCTGAGGGTATGCCCAACGCTATCGAGGCCATCCGCGAGGGCACTCTGAAGGCAACCGCATGGTCCGACCGTTACAGCCTCCTCTCCCTGGCATTCAACATCGCACTGCTCCACATTGATGCAGGCATCAACGGCGCCGCCCTCGGCTATGAGGAGACTCCCTCTGTTTCTCTCCCCTTCCAGCCCGTTACCAGCGACAATGTTGAAAGCATGATTCCCATGGTCAGATACGCTGCTCTGCAGGACTAATCCAGGGAAATCAAGTCTCATAATAATTAAAGCATAAACTCTAATATTTTCTGATATGTGGGGGTCAAACGACCCCCACATATTAGAATTCTCAGTTTTTCCGGGAGGTCCGAAAAATGATCAACGAAAAAAATCTGCGCAGGATAATCTCCGTGGTTCTTATCGCGCTGGTTACTGTGCTGTTTTCTGCAACGACGGATTCTTTTCTGTCGAGATATAATCTACTGCTCCTGCTGAAGGATGCGGCCTACACCGGCCTTATCGCTCTCGGTGTCTGCTGCGTTATGGTCTGCGGCGGCGTTGACCTCTCTGCCGGCGGCATCGTATGCATTGTAGGCGTTGCTGTTGCAAGAGCTTCCTTCATTCCCGGCATCCCCGGATTCGCCGTCATGCTCATAGGCGTCGCCGCAGGTGCCGCCTGTGGCCTGCTGAACGGTCTTATCGTCAGCAAGCTTCACCTCACCGAATTCGTCACCACACTGGCCACCGGCTCGGTATTCACGGGTCTTTCACTGCTGACAATATTCAAGCAGAACGGCCGTGCCATTTCTCTCGCTCTCACCAACAAGAGCTTCCTCGCTTTCGGCAGCAATATCAATGGCCTGTACATGATCTCGATCGCATGGATCGTTCTGGTCATTGTCTTCCAGATCATCTACTCCAGAACTCCCCTCGGTACATATATCAGCGCTGTCGGCTCCAACACCAAGGCCGCTCAGATGTCCGGCATCAGCAAGGGCAAAATGAAGATCATTACCTTCATGCTCTCCGGCGCATTCGCCGGTCTCGCCTCTGCCTTCATGGTATCTTACCAGACTGCCACCACACTCACGCTCGGCTCCGGCATGGAATTTCAGGCCATTGCAGCCTGCGTCGTCGGCGGCGTTGCAATGAGCGGCGGCAAGGGCGACGCCATCACCGCAGCTCTCGGTACCATCTTCCTTACTTTGATAACCAACGGCCTCTACAAATGGGGTCTTTCCACCGGCGGACTTAACCTGCTTCAGGGCATCGTTATAGTCGCTGTAATTAACTTCGATACTCTTCTCGGTATCGCTTCCCACAAACGTCTTATGAAGAAAGCAGAACTTCAGGGAGGTGTGACACAATGAGCGTAACTCCTCTTCTCCGCTGCGAGGGCATCTGCAAGCAGTTCTCCGGCGTTCCCGTCCTCAAAAATGTTGACCTTGAGATCGCTCCCGGCGAGGTCCACTCCCTTATGGGCGAAAACGGTGCCGGAAAGTCCACCATTATAAAGATAATCACCGGTGTTTACAGCAAGGATATGGGCACCATCTACATGGACGGCAAGCCCGTTGAGATCAACACCAGAAAAGATGCCATCAACTGCGGCATTTCCGTTATCTATCAGGAGCTGAGCCTTGTTCCCGCCCTCTCCGTTACCGATAACATTTTCCTCGGTCAGGAAAAGACCAAGGCCACCTTCACCCAGCACCGCAGTCAGAAAAAGGCCGTGCGCGAGCTTATCGACAAGTACGGCTTCAACGTAAACCCCGACAGCATAGTCGAATCCCTCGGCATGGCACAGCGCCAGATGGTCGAGATACTCAAGGCTTTGAGCTACGACGCCAAGCTCATCATCATGGATGAGCCCACCTCCAGCCTTTCCGCCGCAGAGTCCGAGATACTTTTCGACACCATCGAAAGACTGAAGAAAAACGGCACGAGCGTGCTCTATATCTCCCACCGTCTCGACGAGGTATACCGCATCTCCGACCGCCTCACCGTCATGCGCGACGGCCGCAACATCGGTGTCCTGAACAAAGAGGACATCAATGCCCACACTGTCATCCCCATGATGATTGGACATGAGATCCACGAAAAGACCGACTACACTCCCCCCAAACTCTTCAAGGAGAATGTTCTCGAAGTCAAGGATCTCTACTACAAGAACATGGTCAAGGGCGTATCCTTCACCGCCTACGGCGGCGAGATACTCGGTATCGGCGGCCTCGTCGGTTCCGGAAGAACGGAGATCGTCCGCTGCATCTTCGGTGCGGACAAACCCACCTCCGGCACCATCACCTACAAAGGCAGATCCATAGCCGGAAACGTCAAGAAAAATGTCCACGCCAACTTCGGTCTTGTTCCCGAAGACCGCCGCAACCAGGGCTTTATCCCTCTCCTCTCCACGGAGAAGAATATCGCCATAGCAAACTATGACCGCCTCGGCAAGGGTCCCCTCATCGGTTCCCGTGAAGAAGCTGTTCTGGCCGAAGAAGTCATAAAGGAATACGACATCCGTCCCACCGACCGTCACATGCAGGTCATGAATATGTCCGGCGGCAACCAGCAGAAGGTCGTTCTCGGCAAGTGGCTGTGCCGCGACCTCGAGGTGCTTCTGCTTGACGAACCCACCGCCGGTGTCGACGTCGGCGTCAAGGCCGAACTTTACCGCTACATGCGCGAACTCGCAAACAAGGGTGCCATCATCATAATGGTATCCTCCGACCTTGCCGAGCTCGTCAACGTTTCCGACCGCATTCTCGTAATGCACGACCACAAAATGTTCGAGGAATTCACCCACGAAAATGCCTCCCAGCAGGCCGTACTTATGGCCTCGTCCGGAGAGCACACAAAGGAGGGAGTTGCACTATGAAAAAGAAGATCACCGATTTTATGGGCAGCTCCTGGGGTCAGAGAATCACCATTCTCGTCCTCATCATGATAGTCATGGCTATCTTCCAGCCCCGTTTCTTCCGCGTTACCAATATGTACAGCATACTCCTGTCCATCTCGCTCTACGGCATCATGGCCTGCGGTATGCTTACCGTTATCCTCGTCGGCGGCATTGACCTTTGCCAGGGTTCCACCGCCGCAATGGCCGGCGTTCTGATGACCAACTACACCATGAACCACGGCTACACCCCCGAAGCTTTCTTCGTCGGCGTTGCCATCGGTCTCGGAAGCGCCATTCTGCTCGGTCTGTTCCACGGTCTCGAGTGCGCTTACTTCAAGATCCCCGCCTTCGTTCTCACCTTCGCCACGCAGTATGCTATCGTTGGTCTTGTGAATGTCTACACCAACGCCACATACCTCCAGCCTCTGACCGACGGCATCTATCACTTTGTCGGCAGCGGCAAGGTGTTCGGCATCCCCATGCCGATAATCATATTCGTGGTCTATGCGGTAATAGTCAGCTTCGTGCTCAGCTTCACCAAATTCGGCCGCCGCATCTATGCCGTCGGCGGCAACGCCGTGGCAGCCGAGCTTGACGGCGTCAACTCCAAGGTTCACATCATCGCCGCCTACGTCATCAGCAGCGTTTCCGCCGCCATCGGCGGTATGGTACTCTGCTGCATGAACATGCAGGCAGCATACTCCACCGCAAGCGGCTATGAAGGCCAGGTTCTGACCGCAATGGTCGTCGGCGGCATCAACCTCGCCGGCGGTGAAGGCAAGGTCTCCGGAGCCATCTTCGGCGCACTGCTCGTCGGCATCATCAACAATCTCCTCATTCTTCTGAACGTTCCCGCAACCTATCAGGACTTCATCCAGGGTATCATCATCGTCAGCGCAGTTGCACTGAACGTCTACACCCACAGAAGAAGCCTGGGTCTCACCGGTGTCAGCAAGCATCTCTTTGATGCCCCCGCCGCTGCGGAGCAGAAAAAAACCAAAGTTTAAGCTTCTTCATTTTCCGGAGGAACAGATATATGAGCAAACTGAAATACCCGCACCTGTTCAGTCCAATCAAGATTGGAAACCAGTACTTCAAAAACCGCATTTTTGCCGCACCCACCGGATGGATTGACCTCGACAAGGGCGGAATGTATAATAAAGAGGCCGCATACTACTATGGCCGCAAGGCCATGGGCGGCGCCGCCGCAGTCACCCTCGGCGAATGCAACATCGACGGCGAAGGCGGCACCGGCTTCGGTTACGCCGTAAAGCTCGACAGTATGTTTTCCGGCGCTCCCTACGTGCTTCACGGAATTTCCCGCGTCGCAGAAGAGGTCAGCCGCTACGGAGCCGTATGCTCCGCCGAGCTCATCCACGCCGGTATGTACGCAAACCGCTGGCAGGATCCTCCCGGACCTGCCTACGGCCCTGTAGACCAGTATGATCACGACGGCAGACACATCATGGAAATGCCCGAGGAGATGATACTCAGCATCGTCGGCAAATTCGCCTCCGCCGCTGCGTTCCTTAAGTCCATAGGTTTCGGAATGGTAATGGTCCACGCCGGACATGGCTGGCTCCTCCACCAGTTCCTCTCCCCCAAGATCAATACCCGCACCGACAAATGGGGCGGCGAGAGCATTGAAAACCGCACCCGTTTCCTCATCGCGGTGCTCGACGCCATCCGCGAGGCCGTCGGCCCCGGTTTCCCCATCGAATGCCGCATCTCCGGCTCGGAGTGCTATGACGGCGGCTTCGACATCGAAAACGGTATTGCCGTTGCAAAAATGATCGACGGCCACTGCGACATTATCCATGTCTCAGCCGGCAGCCACGAGGTTGAAGAGGTATTCACCGTTACCCATCCCAGCATGTTCCGTGCCGACGGCTGCAACGTCCAGTTCGCCGCAGCCATCAAGCCCCATGTTAAGAAATCCTATGTCGCCACTCTCGGCGGTCTCGTCGAACCCGCCCAGATGGAGGAGATCATCGCCTCCGGCAAGGCCGACATAGTCGAGATCGCCCGCGGTCTTCTCGCCGATCCCGACCTGCCCAACAAGGCACGCGCAGGACGCGAGGACGACATCAACCGCTGCATGCGCTGCCTCGCCTGCTTCTCCAACCTCATCACCACGGGTCACTTCCGCTGCGCCATCAATCCCGAAACCGGACGCGAGACCGAGCGCTTCGAGGGTCCTCCCGCACATAAGAGAAAGGTTCTTGTCGCTGGCGGCGGTATGGCCGGTATGCAGGCTGCTATAACCTGCGCCGAACGCGGCCACTCCGTTGTGCTGCTCGAAAAGAGCTCCCAGCTCGGCGGCGCTCTCCGCTGCGAGGAAAACGCCCCCTTCAAGTCCCGCGTACGCGAGTATATGGACGCTCAGGCAAAGCGTCTCACCGAGCTCGGCGTTGACGTCCGTCTGAACACCCCCGCCACGCCCGAGACCGTTGAGGCATTTGAGCCCGACGCTGTTGTCGCCGCACTGGGCGCAGTCCCTGCAAAGCCTCCCATTCCCGGAATCGACGGAGCAAACTCTTTCTCCGGCGACGACGCTTACGTCTATCCCGAAAAACTCGGCAACAATGTCGTCATTCTCGGCGCCGGTCTCGTCGGCCTCGAGCTCGCCATCTATCTGAGCATGCTCGGCAAGAAAGTTCGCATAGTCGAGATGACCGACCACGTGAACGACGGCGGCAACTTCCAGCACATGAAGGGCGTCGCCGTTGAAATAGACCGCTACGGTGTGGAGATCAGTTTCCTCACCAAGGCTGTCGCCATCGACGATAACGGCGTCACCTGCGAAAAAGACGGTGAGACCTTCCACCTCGACTCCGACAGCGTTGTCTATGCCGTGGGCAGAAGACCCCTCTCCGAGGACATGGTCGCTCTTGCGCAGTGCGCTCCCGAGTTCTATCCCATCGGCGACTGCGTTGTTGCGCAGAATATTCTCAACGCAACAAGTCAGGCTTATAAGGTTGCGAAATCCATCGGCAGCATATAAACCCATACACCACAAGAGGAGGGCCTTGAAAAATGGATGATCTGGGTAATATCAGCTTCAAACAGATAGATGTGTTCCTCGCCGTTGCCTCCCACAAGAGCTTCTCCTCTGCCGCCAGCAGTCTTTTCCTGCATCAGTCCAGCGTCAGCCGCAACATCAAATCGCTCGAGGACACACTCGGTCTTCAGCTTTTTGAGCGCGACGACAAAGGCGCGGTTCTCACGCCCGAGGGTCAGATACTCTACCGCGAGTTCAGCACGCTCATGAGCGGCTTTAACAACGCCTTAGCCCTGGCCCGTCAGGGCCCCAACCCCGAGGAACAAAAGATCATCAACGTCGCCTGCCTGCGCCACAGCGAGGTCGAGAGCCATGCCCGACGCTTCATCGCCGCCTACCAGAGTCAGCACCCGGACATCAAATTCAATCTGGAGCTATTGAACTTCGCCGAGCTGCGCGAGAGCCTCATCTATGGGCACCAGGACTGCATCATCACCTTTGGAATAGGCTTCGGCCTTCTGCGCAATATCCGCAAGGCCAGCATCAGGCGCGTGGACTCCTATTTCGCCATCTCCTCATCCCACCCCATGCTGCTCCACCGCGAGCTCGATATGCGCTATCTCTCCTCATCCACGCTCTATCTAATTTCCGGTGCGGAAATGCAGAAACCCGAGGAACGCGCCGTCAACATCTGCCGCCAGTACGGTTTCGAGCCCAAGGCAGTGTGCTATGAACCCAGCCGCAAAAATGTTGAGCTCGCCGTGAAAAACGGTCTCGGCTTCACGATTGACGGTCTCGACTTTGCCAAGCGCTACCCCAAGGAGATAGCGATGTTCAAAATCAGCAAGCCCATAGAAGACCAGACCATCATCATCGCCTGGCGCGAAAACGACTGCCCGGAGATGGCCAAGAATTTCATCGATTACACGCTGAGCTCGGCAGGAAGCTGAGCCCAGGCGCGCGAAAACATAATTAACCGGAAAGAGGTGCAAAAAATTTGGGACAGTACGATAAATATTTTGCAAGAGGCGGCGCTTGCCCCCGCCCGAGCTTCCCCTGCACTCCCGCTGACGCAGTCCGCCCCGCAACCTGCCTCGACGGCAGCGTTGTCCCCGGCAGCTTCTTCGGCTGCGTACATTACATAGTCAAAGATCTCGTCACCGAGGGGCTCGTATCCCACAAATCCGACGAGCTTCATATGTTCATCGGCAGCGACCCCGCCGACCACGAAAACCTCAACGCCACCGTCGATTTCCAGATCGAGA
>JAZOBQ010000112.1:0-29127 GCA_045596005.1 Oscillospiraceae bacterium | reverse complement strand
TAAAAGAATATTATGACCCGTTCACGGGTGACAAGAATAAGAAGGCATAAAAACAGGCCGCTTTAGCGGCGGCCTGAGATGGTAATGCGGTGTCAAACTTTCAGTGCCCCTTTTAGGGGTTAAGCCTGTATTTGCCCCTTCCAGGGGCTACTCAAACCACCAGTTTACTGGTGGTTATGATTTGAATTTTTCGCCGAGACCGGAATCTTCGTTGAGCTGCATTGCAGTGTAAAGACGCCAGTAGCGACCCTTTTTAGCCATAAGCTGAGCATGAGTTCCTGCTTCGGTAATGCTGTGATTTTCGACAACCATGATTGTGTCGGCGTTGCGTATCGTTGAAAGACGGTGCGCAATTATGAAGGAAGTTCTGCCGGGAAGAACGCGGGATATTGCATCCTGAATAAGCGCTTCGGTTTCGGTGTCTATAGAGCTTGTGGCTTCGTCGAGAATGAAAATGGGCGGATCGGCGATCATGGCTCTTGCAAAAGAGACCAGCTGCTTTTCGCCGATGCTGAGTCTGTCACCGTTTTCGCCAAGCTCGGTTTTGTATCCGTTTTCCAGTCTTGCGGCTATTTTGTCTACAGAAACAAGTCCGGCGGCGCGTTCAATATCGGATTCGTCTGCATTAAGGTTTCCATAGCGGATATTGTACTCCAGGCTGCCGGAAAACAGCTGAGGAGATTGCTGAACATATCCGAGCTGGGAATGAAGCCAGTGTCTTGAACGGCTGCGGTAATCACTGCCGTCGATGTAAATCTTTCCGTGTGTAGGCTCAAAGAAACGGCAAACAAGGTTGACGAGCGTACTTTTTCCGGCGCCGGTCTCGCCTACTAGTGCAACCGTTGAACCGGCGGGAACTGTAAAAGAAATGTCGCGTAAAACGTAGTCGTCTTCTTCGGCGTCGGGATAACGAAACCATACATTTTCGAAACGGATATCTCCGATTATTGGAGGATAGTTCTCCGTTTTCGGATCAAGTGCATCGCCGTACTCAGCCTTTACGGATTCGCTTTCGTCGCTTTCGGTTTCCTCGCTGAGAAGTGCTGAGACTCGTTCAACGTTCACCTGTGCGGCGATGAACTCGTTGAAAATGCCGGAGATAGAAACGATGGGGTCAATTATACAGACGGCGAACGAGATGAAAGCGGAGAGTATACCGAAGTCCAGAGCGCCTTTGATAACAGAAGAGCCTGTAGTGTGCAGCGCAGCAGCAACGGCTATGGAGCCGAGCAAACTTACGAGAGGTAGGAAAAGGGAATTGAGCCGGGCAACACGGATGCTGGCTGAATACATCTTTTCGCTGAGATCTTCAAATTCGTGGGCGCTTATGTTTTCCGTAACCAGGGTTTTTGTTGTTTTTGCTCCGTTAATATGTTCATTGAGAAAGCCTGTTATCAGGGAGTTGTGGTGGCGCATATCGCGGTTTGCGGCCATGAGTCTCGGTCTGAACCAGAACGAAATAATCACGGCGAGTGGGACTACAAGCGCAACTATGATCGCAATTCGCCAGCTGACGAAGAACATGGCCACGATGAGTGAGATAAGGTAAAACGCCTGCCATACAAGGCCAAAAAGCGCCCATGCAATCATTCCGGAGATATGGTTGGTGTCGCTCATAACTCTCGCGAGAACATAGCCGACAGAGTTCCGGCTGAAATAAGAAAGCGGGAGCTTCTGGATGTGGATAAAACATTGCCGTTTCAATTCGCGGCTGGAGTGCATTTCAATTTCCATGCTCAGCCTCGAATAAATAACGGTTGTGGCTGTCTGAAGCAAAACGAGAACGAGATAAAGCAGCACGAAACCGCCCATTCCGGCTGTGGTGCCTGCAACAACGAAGTTATTAACGGCGTAGCGGGTGAAGAGGGGAACGATTGCATCCACAACGGCAGAGAACAACATCATAAGGCCGATGAAGATGAACTTATTTTTGTGAGGTGCAAAGAAAGGGAGTATCTTTTTCCATACTCCGAGGTCGATGCGGCTGTTTTCATTCATCGATCTTCACCTCCTCCGAATATGACATGGCCTGAATGTCGCAAACGCGGCTGTATATTCCGCCTGCAGATTTCAGTTCGGCGTGGGTACCGGATTCTACTATCCGGCCTTCGTCGAGGACGATAATTTTGTCGGCGTGCATAAGGGTATTTATGCGATGGGAAATCAATATGACGGTTGAATCTGAGGTACTTTGCCTCAGACTTTCACGGATTTGAGCGTCAGTCTCCATATCAACGGCGGAAAGTGAGTCGTCAAAGACCATAACGGGACTTTGGAGCATAAGGCTGCGGGCGATGGCGATGCGCTGCTTCTGACCTCCGGAAAGTGTAACGCCGCGCTCGCCGACCATGGTGTCATAAGCGTGTGTGAAGCCGGCAATATCGTCGTCAACGGCGGCTATTGTGGCATATCGGCGGATAGCGTCAATATCGGCATTTTCAGAGCTTATGCCTATGTTTTCGGCAATCGTTTTGGAGAACAGGAAGCTTTCCTGCAGTACAAGGCCGATTTTTTGCCTTAGATAGCTTTTCTTGAATGCTTTGATATCTTTGCCGCCTATGGTGATCCGGCCGCTGGAAGGCTCATAAAGACGGTTAAGGAGATATGTAAGCGTGCTCTTGCCGCTTCCGGTGGTGCCTAGGATACCGAGCGTGGAACCTTCCGGAACGGTGAAGGATATATCGTGGAGAACTTCGTTGCTGCCATAGGAGAAGCTGACATTTTCAAATACGATGTCCCCACCGAAACCGTCTTCGAGTGCATCGGGAGCGTCGCACTCAATGGGAGAAGCAAGTATCTCGTTTATTCGCTCGGCGGACACTCCGGCTTTGCTCAGTTCGCTGAGGGATTTTCCGAGACTGCGTACGGGACCCAGGAGAGACTGCGTGTAGCTGATAAAAATAAGCAATGTACCCAGACTGAGTTCACCACGGGCTGCGAAAAAGGCGCCGGCGCATATTACGCTCATCAGCTGCAGGCAGGTGGCAAGGTCACCTATACCCCAGAAGAAACCGAGTGTATATCCCAGGTCGACCCAGTTTTTCACATAGACATCGCTTGTTTTGTTGAATTTATCAAGTTCGTGACGTTCGCGTCCGAATGCACGAACGACTCTAACGCCGCTGAGGTTTTCCTGAACCTGAGTCAGAAGCTCACCTTCGGCTTCATCTGCGTGACGGAACTGGCGGGAAATTCGGGTATGAAAAAGAAGTGAATAAATGACGATTACAGGAACTGTTGCGAAAAACACAAGAGCAAGTTTAGTGTTCATTGAGAACATTATCGAAAGTGCCACGGTGAGAAGAATAAGCGTTTTTATTACTTCAATTAGCTGCGAGGAAATAAAATTTCTGAGCGTCATGAGGTCGGCGGTGCAGCGCTGAATGATATCGCCCGTGACATTTTCGGTGTGCCATGAAAAGGGGAGAGCTTCAATGTGGCGCAAAAGTGCATTTCGCAGGCTTTTGGTATATTTTTCGGTACCTTTTGCAATATTAATGCGTGAGAAATAGTTGCACACACCTTCCGCGATCGCACAGATGGCTATTGCTGCTGCGCAGACGATAATGTTGTCGCGCAAATTGTCGCGTCCGCCTCCGAGCGAAAGGAGCAACTGGGCAAGGCGACCCTCGGCAGGAAGTGTGCCGATGACGTTGTCAACTGTAAGACCGACTATCTGAGGGATAAGAAATTTGAAGAGGGTATAAAGTAGGGTACAGAACATTGCGGGCAGAAAATTACGCATTGTTCCTTTGAGGTATCTGAATACTGTGCCTTTTCCCATTTTTATCACCTCCGTATAGTTTTCAGCTTTAATATAGTGCCACAGAATATGTTTTTTGTAAAGTATAACGCCGTGTGCAGTTTTGAGCACACGGCGTTTGAAACTATGTGTATAAGACTTAGAAATATCTCTTGATGCGGTCAGAAACGCTCTCTGCATCATCAGTTGCGGTGATAGTGAAGTTGATGCTGTTTTCCTTGCCGAAATCCTCCATCCAGTCGAGCAGATCAGCAACGGCTTCGGGGGAGCAATCATCAAGCAGTTTATAGAAATTGTCTATGAAAACGTGGGTAATATCATAGTTGCCGGCATGGAGGCCGCAGATAAAACCACGGAAAAGATTGTTGGTGTTGATACCGTACTCGCTTGCGTGAATAAGACGGGCGGTATAGGGTATATCATAAGTGAGGTTCTTGTCTTTTTCGATGCAGACTACGTCACCGTTTTCCTCGGCAACGGCCTTAACGACCAGATCAACAAGAGTTTTGGTTTTGCCGGAGCCCTTAAGACCCATGATAAGCTTAACCATATTAACCACGCTCCTTTTGTAGTGAATTAATCATATAGTCACAGCAATTTATACTGTGACTATATGATAACATTATTTTTTTAATACTGCAATGCAAATTTGCATAAAATTTTACTTAAGCTCTTTCAGCATTCGGAACATATTCTTTTTATATTCCTCGACGCCGGGCTGGTTGAAGGGATTGACGCCCATCATATATGCGGAAATGCCGCAGGCAACTTCGAAGAAGCATACGAGAGCGGCGAAGCCTGCTTCGTCTCTGCAGGGGACGGAAACACCGATGTTGGGGACACCGCCGGAGATATGTGCAGCCTTGACTGCGTCAATAACAGTGTTCATGATATCGGAGAAGTTGCGTCCGGCCAGATAATTCAGACCGTCAGGATCGCCCATCTCGAAAGGTACTTTGTATTCGGTACGGGACTTTTCAAAGCTGACAACAGTCTCCATGAGGGTGCGGGGACCGTCCTGAACAAACTGACCCATGGAGTGAAGGTCGGCATTATATTCAACGGATGCGGGATAAATACCGATGGAGTTTTTGCCTTCGCTCTCACCGTAAAGCTGTTTCCACCACTCGGCAAAGAAACGGAAAGCGGGCTCGTATCCGGCGAGGATCTCGATGTTTTTGCCGCGGCGATAAAGATGCTGTCTTGCGGCGGCATACTGCCATGCGGGGTTGTCGGGAGAACCAACGGCAAGAGCGCGCATTTCCTCAACGGCACAGTTAAGAACGGTCTCAATATCGATTCCGGCAACTGCCATGGGGAGAAGACCGACAGCAGAGAGAACGCTGAAGCGTCCGCCAACGTCATCGGGGACGGTGAACATCTCGTAGCCTTCGTTCTTTGCAATACCATGCAGGATGCCCTTGGAGGAATCGGTGGTGACGAAGATGCGGCGCTTTGCAGCGTTGCGTCCGTACTTGCGCTCGAGCAGAGCCTTGGCAACGCGGAAACCGAGAGCGGGTTCGAGAGTTCCTCCGGACTTGCTGATAACATTGACAGAGAAATCTCTGTCTCCGAGAACGGTGATAAGCTCATTTATTGCATCGGGGGAGAGGGTGGTGCCCATGAAATATACTTCGGTCTCGCCGCTGATGCGATTGTGGCTGGGAGTCTGGAGCAGTTCGATAGCGGCGCGGGCGCCGAGATAACTGCCGCCTATGCCGACAACAAGGAGAACCTCAGACTGTTTTTTGATCTTTTCTGCTGCAGCAAGAATGGACTTGAGCTCGGTGTCAATAATGCGCTGGGGCAGATCGAGCCAACCGATAAAATCATTGCCGGCTCCGGTGCGGCCGAAAAGTGTACGGTGTGCTTCGGCAGCTGCTGCGTAATCAGGTCCTGCGGCGTCGAAAAAATCTTTTGCGCCGCTGAGATCTACTTTAACCATAGTGATTTCTCCAATCGTAAATATATTGTTTTAATAAAATCATAGTTTGGTAAACACATTGATTTTACAACACTTTACGCGATATTACAAGAAGATTTTGCTAAAAGCAAGTGAGCGACGAAAGGATTTTGCATAATATCTCAAACAACCCCAATTGACCAATGTTTTCCGCGGCGACAAGCGGCATTTCGCTTATCAGACTGTCCCCGGAGTACACCTTTAGAGTACCAATCTGTTGTCCTTCGGCTATTGGAGCGGATAACTCCTGCGGCAATTCGGGGACTGTTGTGATATCCGAAACATCCTTTTCAACAAGCAGTTTTGGACTTGTTCCAATGCGCGGCATAAGACTGTCGCGTTCGCCGTTGCTGATCTTTATCGGCGGAAGCGAGAGCGATTCCTCTACGGATATCAGTTTGTATCCGGCAAAGGCATGGTCGAGAAGAGATTTCGCACTTTCAAAACGTGCGGCTGAACTTGGCGCTCCGAGCACGACTGCGATGAACTCTGTTCCGCTTCTTTCAGCTGACGCTGCCAGACAGTGCATCGCTTTGCTTGTAAAACCTGTTTTCAGACCAGTTGCGCCGGAATAGTGGTAAATCAGCTTGTTTGTATTGCTCAGCGTGAATTCACCGCCGCGAATACTGTCCATCCATATACAGGTATAATCTTTTATGAATTCGTGTTTCAGCAGTTCGCGGCTGATAACGGCAAGATCATAGGCGCAGCTGTAATGGTCGTCGGAGTCGCTAAGACCGCTGCAGCAAATAAAATTGCTGTCTTTCAGTCCAAGCTCAAGCGCCCTCTCGTTCATTTTTGCGGCAAAAGCCTCCTCGCTGCCTGCGAGGTGCTCTGCTATTGCAACGCAGCAGTCGTTGGCCGAGACAACGGTAATGCACTTGAGCATCTCGCCAAAGCTCATTGTCTCGCCCTCTTCAAGCCATATCTGACTGCCGCCCATGCCGGCTGCTTTGGACGAAGCGACAACCGGCTCGTCCAGACTCACTGCGCCTGAATCAACAGCCTCGGCGGCAAGAAGCATCGTCATTATCTTTGTGACCGAAGCCGGAGAGCGGTGGGCATAGGCATCCTTTTCGTATATTATCTCACCGGTTTCCGCCTCAATGAGTATTGCTGAGGGCGCATCTATGCTTATTGCGTCCGAAGGCAGTTTTTCTATAGCGCAGACTTGAATGTTGAAAAGGGAAGTGCAAAACAGGATAATAAGTAAAATGACTGATTTTTTCATGCTTCCGCCTCCGGAATGAAATACTAGGGACATGGTCTCCTTGGGAAAAATTATGCGTATGAAGGCGGAGATATACCATATGATGTGGTTGTCGTAATAAATTTTACATAATTAAGGGTTCGATTATTTTTGTGCTGAATATTCATCTGCGCCTGAATTGAATAATTTAACTTGTATGGTCGAAAAAGTCTTTGATATCAAGGTTTTGAACACTTTCAACAGAATTATCAACAAGCTGAAAACGCATTTTTCTTTCGAAATTATTCATAAATAGTTTACATAACAACACTTTCCGATAATATTTTTCCACAATCGTCAATATTCGCCATTGTATGAATTGTATTCAGCGGTATCAATGAGAAAAGTTTTCCTCCGGACTGTTAATAAATAATTTGAAAAGATATAATAAATTATTTGCCAAAGGTTGACGGGCGTGATTCAAAATAGTAAACTCTAATTATGTTAATCTATTATTTTGTTCACGGATGGTAATTGCCTATGAAACGATTCAGATGGGACAAGAAATATTTGTATTGGGGAATGACGGCCTTCCTTGTAATTGTTGCATCGGTCGCTTTTTATCTGATACTTTCCGATTTTTCAAAGATCGGATCTGCGATAGGTAAGTTTATAACTATTCTCAGTCCTTTCATCTGGGGTCTTGTTATTTCATATTTGCTTTGCCCGCTTACCAATATTCTTCAGAATCACGTGTTTGAGCCGCTTATGCTCAAGGTGATAAAAAAGCCGGAGAGCGCGGATGGAAAACGCAGAAACTTCGCAAAAGGCCTTGCGGTACTCTTTTCCATGCTGACTTTGCTCGCATTGCTTGCTGCATTTATATGGCTTGTGGCACCTCAGCTGCTTCTCAGTCTGCAGAGCATTGTTCTCAACAGCAGCGACTATATCAATAGCGTTTATGCTTGGATCGAGAAGTTCTTCGCCGACTATCCCGAACTTTCTGCCACTCTCGGTATTTCCTTCGGAAATATTTCTGAATCCGTTTTCGGTTGGGTGGAGGCCATTCTTCCCGAACTGAGCGGTCTGCTCAGCAATGTTACGAGCGGTGTTTTCACTGTCGTGAAGGGTGTTTACAATATCCTTATCGGCATGATCGCAGCGGTATATGTGCTTTATAACCGTCAGGCTTTCGCCGCTTACATGAAGAAGATCGTTTACTGCATATTCTCGGTTGAGGCTGCTGAAAAGGTGCTCACCGGTGTCGGTTTCGCAGACAGAGTTTTCAACGGTTTTCTTTCCGGCAAGATCCTTGACAGTGCTATTATCGGCATCATATGCTATATCGGATGCAGCATTCTTAGAATGCCCTATGCCATGCTCGTGTCTGTTATTGTTGGCATCACGAATGTGATTCCGTTCTTCGGACCTTTTATCGGAGCCATTCCCTCCATACTGATAATATTCATGGTATCTCCGATAAAGGCGCTGATATTTTTGGTCTTTGTCATTCTTCTCCAGCAGTTTGACGGTAACTTCCTTGGTCCCAAGATCCTCGGAAACAGTGTCGGAATCAACGGCTTCTGGATAATGTTCTCCATTATAGTCGGCTCCGGCCTTTTCGGATTTATGGGTATGCTTCTCGGTGTTCCCGTGTTCGTGCTTATCTATACCCTTATTTCCAGTATTGTTAACAGAAAGCTTGAGCGAAGCGGACTGCCGACCGATAACGAGGTTTACAAATCCATGAGCCATATAGACCCCGAAACCGGCGAGCCTATGGAGCGCGATATTGAGCTTGAGCGGGAGGAAAAGCGTTCCTTCCGCAAAGGTGACGGTAAGACCAGCACATGGAAGCGTTTTATTGAGCTCAAGCAGAAAAACAGAGAGGCAGTCAAGGGAAAAATGAATTCTGACAAAACAGACGAATAAAAAAAGACAAAGCCCCGGGATTCCGGGGCTTTTAATATTTCGGTATTTACTTAACTGCTGCGCGGAGGCTGTCGTGCGCATCTCTGAGTGCGTCGCAGAGGGCGTCGACCTCTTCAAGTGTGGTGTAGCGGCAGAAACTGACGCGTATAGCTCCGTCCATTACCTCGGGGCGAAGTTTCATGGCCTCCAGCACCTGACTGCGTCTGCCTTTTTTACAGGCGGAACCTTTGGAGACATAGATCTCGCGAGCTTCGAGGAAGTTCATGATGACTTCGCTGCGATATCCGGGAAGTGCAACGGAGAGAAGCTGCGGTGCGCCGCCGCCAATGATAACGACATCGGCGACCTCGGACTGGAGTCTCTCAACGGCGTGAGCTCGCAGCGAGTGCAGGCGAGTGTGATATTCGCGAAAAGCAAGTCTGGCGCTCTCGCAGGCTTCACCGAAGGCGATTATCTGCGGCATAGCTTCGGTACCGGCGCGGCGTCCGCCTTCCTGAGATGCTCCGATGATGTGGGGAGGAAGATTCAGACCTTTGCGGATATAGAGCGCGCCGATGCCTTTTGGAGCATGGACTTTGTGACCGCTGACAGCGACCATGTCAACGCCGAGCTTTGAAGCGGCAAAAGGTATCTTCAAAAAAGCCTGAACGGCGTCGGTGTGGATAAGCGTGTTGGGATTTTTTGTGCGGACAGCCTTGGCGATACCGGCAATATCGGTGATAGCTCCGACTTCGTTGTTGACGAGCATGAGCGTGATAAGGCAGGTTTCGGGACGAAGCGCGGCCATAACGGCTTCTTTAGAGATGCTGCCGTCGCTTTCGGGATCGAGCAGCGTTACCTCAAAGCCTTCTTTTTCAAGCAATTCAAGACTCTTGCGTACAGCCGAATGTTCTACTTTTGAAGAGATGATGTGCTTGCCTTTTCTTCCGGCGTAGCGAGCGCCCTGAATAATGGCCCAGTTGTCGCCCTCACTTCCGCAGGAGGTGAAATATACTTCATCGGCGGCACAGCCGAGAGCCTTGGCGACCTTGGCTCTTGCATCGTCAAGCAGCTTTTTTGCCTGACGGCCCATGCGGTGTGTGGAACTGGGATTTGCGTAATCTTCGGTCATTGCTTTCATTGCCGCTGCGGCTGCTTCGGGGCATACCCGCGTGGTTGCTGCGTTATCCAGATATATTGACATGGCTTTCAACTCCGTGTAAAATTCTTAAATACGATTTCAAATTATATATCAATTCTTGATTTATTACAAGGACAGCTTTATGAAATATACAATAGTAACCCTTGGCTGCAAGGTCAATCAGTTCGAAACCCAGGCGATAGAGAATTTTCTCGGTGCGCGTGGACATACAAGAGTCGAAAGTGGTGATGCGGACGCTGTTATCGTTAACACCTGCGCCGTAACTGCCGAGAGCGGAAGAAAGTCCCGTCAGGCCATACGCCGGCTTATGGCAGAAAATCCCGGCGCGATAAGTGCCGTTTGCGGTTGCTTTTCTCAGATCAGTCCCGATGAAGCGGCTGCCATTGGTGCGGATATTGTTTTCGGCAGCGGAGACAGGGCTGCATTTGTCGATGCGCTGGAAAAGGCGTATGCCGACAGACTCAAGTGCATAAATGTTGATGATCCATTTTTGCGCACGGAGATAGAGCGTCTGCCTTCCGGAGCTATGGACGGTCGAACCAGAGCGCATATGAAGATCGTGGACGGATGCGACAATTATTGCTCTTACTGCATTATACCTTATGCGCGCGGCCATGTCAGAAGTATGCCGCTCGATGAGTGTGCAGCCGAGGCCGAAAGGCTGTATTCAGAAGGCTTTAAGGAGATCGTGGTAACGGGCATAGAGATCAGCTCCTACGGAGTCGATCTTCCCGACAAACCTATACTGGCTGATGCGGTCAAGGTTATTGCTGAAGCAGCCTCTGGGGCGAGAATTCACATAGGTTCACTGGAACCAACAGTCATAGATGTGGCATTTTGCGAGATGCTCCGCTCCCTGGGCAATATCTGTCCCCATTTCCATCTTGCACTGCAGAGCGGCTGCGACAGAACGCTGAAAAATATGAACAGAAAGTATGACTGCGCCCGGTTTTATTCAGCCGTGGAACTTCTGCGCCGTTATTTCCCCGGCTGCGCTATCAGTGCAGACCTTATATGCGGCTTCCCGGGGGAAAGCGAAGAAGATCATGCCGAGACAATGGCTTTTATACGCAAATGCGCTTTCGCATCCATGCATATATTTCCTTACTCCATACGTCCCGGTACAGTTGCTGCGTCCATGCCTGGACAGCTTGACAAGGCCGTGAAAAACGCCCGCGCCCGCGAGGCGCAGAAGGCGGCGGCTGAGATGAGAGACGAATATCTCGGCTCGATGCTGGACAAAACGCTCAGCGTTCTTTTCGAGACGGAGAGCGGTGGAGTCTGGACAGGCCACTCGGAGAATTACTGCGAAGTAACTGCAATAGGAGAAAATCTTCACGGAATTGTAAAATGTGTTAGTATCAAATCATTCAACAAGGGAAAACTCGGCGGAATAATCATTTGACTTTTCCGTGCATGAAGATGTATTATATATGAATACTAGTTTTCGCTAATGCGTTAAATTGAAGGGGGCTTAAACCGTGTCAAGAGAAAAAACATATAATTTTTCTGCCGGACCGTCCGTTCTGCCGACTGAGGCGCTTGAGATTGCCGCGGCGGAGATGCTTGACTTCCGCTCAAGCGGAATGAGTGTTATGGAGATGAGCCACCGATCTTCAGTCTATATGGATATTTTTTCTGAGACGAAGGCCGACCTCAAGCGTATCATGAATGTACCTGACAGTCATGAGATCCTTTTCCTTCAGGGAGGCGCTTCAACTCAGTTTTCAATGGTGCCGCTGAACCTCATGGGCACAGACGGCAGCGCCGATTATGCGATTACCGGAAATTTCGCTAACATAGCCGCAAAAGAAGCCGGAAAATACGGCAAGGTGAATATCGCAGCGAACACAGCCGACTGCAACCACACCCGTATTCCGCAGCAGTCGGAGCTGAAACTCAATGCCGATGCGAAATATTTCTATTACTGCGCAAACAATACGATTTACGGTACCGAGTGGCACTATGTTCCCGAAACGGGAAATGTACCTCTCGTTGCGGATATGTCTTCAAATATTCTCACCGAAGAGGTGGATGTATCAAAGTTCGGTCTGATTTTCGCCGGAGCTCAGAAAAATATGGCGCCCGCTGGTGTGACGGTCGTGATAATTGATAAGTCGCTTGCCGGAAACGAGCTGCCAATTACTCCGCTTATGCTCAGCTATAAGACCATGATCGATAAAGATTCGATGTATAATACTCCGCCGTGCTACAGCATCTATATGCTCGGTCTTGTGCTTAAGTGGCTGGATAAACAGGGCGGCATCAAGGCTATGGCTCAGCTGAAAAAAGAAAAGAGCGCCATTCTCTATAACTATCTTGATGAAAGCAAGCTTTTTAAAGGCTGTGCCGGGAAAGATGCCCGTTCTTACATGAACGTTACTTTCACAACCGGCGACAAGGAACTCGATGCGCGCTTTGCAAAAGAAGCGTCTGCTGCAGGATTTTTGAATGTAAAAGGCCACCGCTCCGTCGGCGGCATGAGAGCTTCCATATACAATGCACAGCCTGTTGAGGCGGTTGCGGCTCTCCGTGATTTTATGAAAGAATTCGAGGTAAAAAACAATGGCTGATATTAAGATAATAAACAATCTCTCCGAAAGCGGTCTCGACGTGCTGAGAAATGCCGGCTTTGTTATTTCCGAGGAGGAAGAAAATCCCGTAGGCATTCTCATGCGCAGCAAGATAATCCATGACTATGTCTTCAATCCCGAACTTCTGGCGATTTCCAGAAGCGGCGTCGGCGTGAACAACATTCCTGTTGACCGCTGCACTTCCGAGGGTATTGCCGTTTTCAACACCCCCGGTGCAAACTCCAACTCTGTCAAGGAACTTACCATCAGCCTGATGGTGCTTATTGCAAGAAGCGTGGTGGATTCCATGCGCTGGATAGACACTCTAAAGGGACTCGGCGATGATAACATCAAGGAAGAAGTGGAGCGCGGCAAAAAGGCATTCGTCGGTCCTGAACTCGAGGGCAAGACCCTTGGCGTTATCGGTCTCGGCGCTGTTGGCAGCAAGGTCGCCAACACTGCTCTTGACCTCGGCATGACCGTTTATGGTTATGACCCCTATCTTTCCGTCGATGCTGCATGGAAGGTGAGCAAGAATGTTCAGCGCATTGAGAGCCTTGACGAGCTTTATCCCCTCTGCGATTACATTTCTCTCCATCCTCCTCTCACTCCCGAAACCAAGGAGATGATCGATGCAAAGGCAATTGCCAAGATGCGCGACGGTGTTCGTCTTATCAACTGCGCTCGCGGCGGCATAGTGAAAGAAGATGACGTTATTGCTGCTCTTGACAGCGGTAAGATCGCTTATTTCGCATCTGATTTCCCCTCTGAGGCTACCATCGGACATAAGAATGTTATCCTCACTCCTCATCTTGGCGGTTCTTCCGAGGAGAGCGAGGTCAACTGCGCAGTCATGGCGGCTCAGGAGCTTGTAGAATATCTCAAGACCGGCAACGTCAAAAACAGCGTAAACCTGCCCACCGTCACTCTTGAACGCATTGGTGAGGCCCGTCTTTGCGTTATCCACCGCAACGTTCCCCGTATGATCAACCGCTTCCTCGATCTGATCGGTGATGAGAATATCAACGTTGAGCATATGATCAATAAGCCCAGCGGTGATATTGCTTACACCATTATCGATACCGGCGCCGACATCAGCGCCCATATCGAGGCCGAGATCGCTGCAATGGACGAAGTCATGCGCGTACGCGTTATCAGATAAATTTCTCCAAAGTGGGGAATTAATTACAAAAAACCACGAAGATCAGCATCTTCGTGGTTTTTTTATATTCAAAATGATGCAAATTTGTGTTAGTATTGTCAACGTGGGATAAAAACTAAAGGAATTAGTGAGATATATGAAGAAAACAAAGAGAATTCTGACGTTTGTTCTCGCTTTTGCGATGCTGCTGAGCATTTGCGCTTACGCCGCGGAAGCTCAGACTGAGACGGTGAGAACTGAGCCGAGTCAGGGACAGAAGAACATTGTTCTGCGCGCCCGTCAGCTTATGGAGATTAAATGGACTCCTCTGGCCGACAGAACACAGTGGGGCTGGCAGGGAACCTTCGGAGCGGGAAAAACCTATGTCGGCGCACCGTACGGCCAGCCTGTATATACAGGCTACATCGGCTATGCTGTTGACCTGAACGGCTTTATCGCAGCTACGGAAGACAATACCAGCAAGTTCTATACCGATTACAGTTACTATAACAAAGCCGCCCCTTACTACTCCACGGACTGCTCCGGCTATGTTTCCTATTCATGGGGACTCAAAACCCGCTGCTTTACCGCAACTTTGCCCTCTGTATCATATGCTATTGAAAACCAGAGCATTGAAGCTCTTGAGATGGGCGATTGCATGAATAACACCACGAGCCATGCGGTTCTGGTCAGTGATGTTGTGCGTGATGCAAACGGAAAAGTAGTCTCCATCGAGATCATGGAGCAGACACCGGTCATAACCCAGACCACTCGCTACGGTCAGGGCGGAACAAGGACCCTTGATTATTTCAGCAACTACTATTTCTCCCGCGGCTACCGCATTTACAGATACTATGAGCGCGACAGTGTTCAGTATGTTCACTCCTGCGCAGTACCTCTTGACGGTGAATGGTGCCCCAATTGCCGCCATCACGCACCTTATGCTTCGACCAGTGTTTCCGGCAGCAGCAAAACCGTAACATTGAGCCACGACAAAGCCGGCGCGGTTATTTACTATAGCATGGACGGCTCTGATCCTCGGAATGGCGGCGCACAGTATACCGCCCCCATCACGGTGAACGGAAGCTACGTGATAAGAGCATATGCCACTTTCCCGGATGGAAGTTCGAGTAGGGTTCTTAAGTATAAAGTCAGCGTTGAAACAGCTGCCGCACCTACTTACAGCGTAGTAAATGGAACGGCAAACGGAACTACGCTTTCTGTGGGCAGCTCGGTTGCCCTTAAAAGTGCAACTCCGGGCGTGAGTATCTACTATACTCTCGACGGCAGCACTCCCACCGAACAGAGCACGAAATATACCTCTCCCATAGTTATCAGCAGTCCCTGTACGATCAAAGCCATAGCTGTAGGTGCGGGATATATCCAGAGCGCTGAGGCATCTTTCAGCTTTACCATCGGCTCTTTTGCCGGATTCAGTGACCTTGAACCCGGCGCGTGGTACACGAACGCTGTCGAGTTCGTCAGCGGCAGAGGTCTTTTCAACGGTGTCAGCGCAACGAAGTTTGACCCCTACGGCACCATGACACGCGGAATGTTCGCAACTGTTCTCGGTCGTCTTGCCGGGATACCGAACGGTCTTACAGGCCGCATCGGCATTTCGCTTGGAAACGATGTTAACGTAAGAAGCGGAGCCGGAACCGGCTACAGTATTGTGACTCAGGTTGACAAATTTGACGTGTTTACTGTGCTCGGGATCGAAAACGGATGGTACAAGATCGCGCTCGCCGACGGAAAGGGTGGATATATGCATCCTGATTATGTCAAAGCATATGAGGGCGCTTTTGCAGACCTTGATGAGAGTAAGTACTACAGTCCTTACGTTCAGTGGCTCTGGCTCATGGGCATAAGCTCCGGAGTTGGTTCGGGATTTGCAGCGGAGAATATAATTGACAGAGAGAGCATGGCCGTTATGCTCTGCAGATACGCAAGAAGCTGTTCCATCAATCTCAACGCCGTCAACAACAAGACCGTGTTCACGGATGATGCCGCCATCAGCTTCAAGGATGAGGTCTATACCCTTCAGCAGGCCGGAGTTATCCAGGGCGTGGGCAACGGCAGATATGACCCCGACGGCAGCGCAACGAGAGCGCAGGTCGCAACGATATTTATGAATTTTGTTCTTGCTTGCGGAGGCTGATATAATGAAAAGAGAAAGTTTTTATTTTTGGGGACCCGACCCGAGCGTCAGCCTCGAGACATATATTCCCGAAAACGGCGAAAATAAGCCTGCTGTTATAGTTTTACCCGGTGGAGCATATTTTGCTTTGAGCGACAGGGAAGGCGCACAAGTGGCCGAATATTTTGCGCAGCAGGGTTTCGCTGCATTTGTGCTTCGTTACTCCACCATGCATCCGTCATTCTCCGAACCGGACACTCCGATAAATACTCATACCCGTTTTCCCGAACCACTGTTGGTGACCGCTTCCGCCATCAAGCTCCTCCGTGACAGGGCGGCGGAATTCGGACTTGACAGAAACAGCATAAGCCTTATGGGTTTTTCTGCCGGAGGACATCTCGCTGCGAACTACTGCAACGAGTGGAGCTCAGAGGAAATATGCGGAGCGTTGGGTTTCGAAAAAGAGGATATCAGACCGAATGTCTGTGTTCTTTGCTATGCGGCTACCAGACTCCACAGAGCTTCGCAGACAATGAATTTGGCCGTGTTCGGCCCTGCGGAGGGTTATAGTGATGAAATGCTCTCCCGCTGGTGTGCGTCGGAGAATGTGAATCGCAACACTCCTCCCACTTTTATCTGGCATACTTTGACGGATAAAATGGTTTCTGTTTCCCAGAGTTATAAGATGGCCGAGGCGCTTGCCGATGAAGGCATAGTGCATGATCTTCACATTTTTTCTGAAGGAGATCATGCCATGGGACTGTCCGAGGGACTTCCGGCTGAACCGTGGAAAGATCTTGCGATAAGTTATATTAAAAGATATACATAAAAAGAAAAAAGCTTCCCGACGGGAAGCTTTTTTTCTTTTTATGAAAATGAATTTATACATCGAATACGCCCATGATAACGATACCGATAACAACGAGCACGATCATGGCATAATGCTTCGTGCTGAGTTTTTCCTTGAGGAAGATGCGGCTCCAGACAACGCTGGCAACGCAGTAGGCGGAGATGATCGGAGCGCTCATGGCGAGATGCTCGGAGTCGGCAATTGCATAGATATATGCGAACTGACCTGCGGTCTCAAAGATGGCGCCGACATACTTGGGAGCTTCCATCCTGGGAATGAGTTTCTGCTTCTTGATAATGATGGTGTAGATAAAGCAGATAACACCGGCTGCGAGGAAGGTAAGCTCATAAGCGACGTTTGCGCTGTCCTCGTTGAGAGTTTCAAGAACGATGTTGTCTGCGAAAGTGCCGGCTGCATCAAGCAGACAGTATGCGATAGGCAAAGCGAGTGCAAGCCAGCTCTTTGCATACTTGTAGTTGCCTTTTTCCTGTCTTGCGGCTCTCAGTTCGTCGTCCTCTCGGGACTCAACGACGCCAAGACCGATAACACCGATGCAGACGATGGCGACAGCGGCAAGCACGAGGGGAGGATAGCTCTCACCGCCGGTGAGAATGGCAGTAACGGCGACGAGAGCGCCGGAGGCGTTGCAGATGGGGGAGGAAATGCTCAGCTCAATATAACGCAGTCCGAGATAACCCATTGCCATGGAGAGTATGTAAAGCAGAGAGACGGGCAGATAAGTGAAGATAACGTTCCAGTTGATCTCGGTGCCGCCGATGAAGATTTCATAGCAAGCGTGAAGACCCATTACAAGGCCGACTGCCATGACCATCTTGAGATGGCTGTACCTGTCTCTTGCATCGGCGCAGCCTATTTTGGAGAAAAGATCACTTCCGCTCCAGCACAGCAGGGTAATAATTGAAAGCCAAAACCACATAATATTTGTCTCCTTTTCTTAGCTGCTGTGTTTTTATTTTATCTCTACGAGGCCTGCTTCGTACATCTTCTGCAGACTCATCATGATGCCGAGTTTTGCGTGGTACCAGGTAAGACCGCCCTGGAAATATACGGAGTAGGGTTCGCGGATAGGGCCGTCGGCACTGAGCTCGATGGAGGAACCCTGAACGAATGCGCCTGCCGCCATTATGACATCGGCATTGTAGCCGGGCATCTGATAGGGAATGGGGGTGACATAGCTGTCAACGGGAGCTGCTGCCTGAATTCCTTTGCAGAAAGCTATCATGCCTTCGGCACTGCCGAGCTCAACAGCCTGGATTATGTCGTGGCGGCTTTCGCTGCCGTTGGGGAGAACGCGGAAACCGAGGGATTCATAAAGTCTTGCGGCGAAAATCGCGCCCTTAAGTGCTCCGGCAACGACGGTGGGAGCCATGAAGAAACCCTGATAGAGGCTGGTTTTGACATCGAGGCTTGCGCCGACTTCCTGACCGAGTCCGGGAGCGGAAAGTCTGTAGGCGCAGCGGTCAACACATTCCTTGGTGCCGCAGATATATCCGCCGATGGGGGCAAGTCCGCCGCCGGGGTTTTTGATAAGAGAACCGACGATCATGTCTGCACCGAGATCGCTGGGCTCGATGGTCTCGACAAATTCACCGTAGCAGTTGTCAACCATGCAGACAACATCGGGTTTTACGCTTTTGCAGAATGCGATTAGTTCGCCGATCTGGCTGACGGAAAGAGTGCGGCGCATTGCGTAGCCTTTGCTGCGCTGAATTGTGATGAGCTTTGTGCGTTCGTTTATTGCATTTCTGATTCCCTCATAGTCAAAACTGCCGTCGGGAAGCAGCTCAACTTCGTTGTAGCTTACACCGTACTCGGCGAGGGAGCAGGGGGAGGGACGGATGCCAATGACTTCTTCGAGCGTGTCATAGGGTCTGCCGACAGGGGAGAGAAGCTCATCGCCTGGTAGAAGATTTGCGCTCAGTGCAATGGCCAGAGCATGGGTGCCGCAGGTGATCTGGGGACGAACAAGCGCGCTTTCGGTGCCGAAGCAGTCGGCATATACTTTTTCGAGCGTGTCGCGTCCGGTGTCGTTGTAGCCGTAGCCGGTGGAACCGGCGAAACACTGGGCGTCAACTCTGTTGTCGTGCATCGCTTTTATGACCTTAGCCTGATTGTACTCTGCAACGGCATCTATCTCCTCGAAACGAGGCTTGAGTTCATTTATGATTTTTTCGGAATACTCGAATATTTTGCTGTCTATACCGAATTTTGCGTAGATGTTTTCCATATCCTTTAGTTACCCTCTTCTATGTTTTCGAATAGTTTTTGCTGGCTTGTTTATCAAGTAAACGATTATACACCACGATTAGCGTATATACAAGAGCAAGACTGGGACATGAATCGAGAAAAATTTACATTTAGTTTATTGACTTTAGTAAGATATGCTGAGATACTTATATAAGTTTAAATCTCTTTATTATTTTGGGAGAATGCTATGAGAAATAAGATTGCTCAATTCATGTACGGACGCAACGGCATAGATCATTTTTCAAGATTTCTTATTTACGCTGCACTTATTTGCATACTTCTTGACATTCTTTTGGGTGGAAGCGTTTTTTATGCCCTTGGTATTGTCATAATGGTTTATGCCTACTTCCGTGTTTTTTCGAGAAATCTCGATAAACGCCGTGCTGAGAACGCAAAATATTTTCAGCTTCGCAGCAAGTTCACCAATTCGTTCATAAATTGGCGTGAACGCCAGAAACAGAGGAAGGACTATGTCTTCTTCCGCTGTCCCTCCTGCAAGGCGATGCTCCGCGTTCCGAGAGGCAAGGGAAGAATTCGCGTGACCTGCCGCAAGTGCGGCAACGCCTTCGAGAGAAAGACCTGATATTATGTTTGGATATATTGAGGCCAATACCTCGCTTTTGAGCGAGGAACAGCTTAGCCGTTATCGTGGCTGTTATTGCGGACTCTGCCGTTCGCTGAAAGAGCGTCATGGACAGCTCAGCCGCGTTACGCTGAGCTTTGACATGACTTTTCTTGTAATGTTTCTGAGCTCAATGTATGAGCCGGAGGAGAGCTGCGACGAAGGTCGCTGCGGCATACATCCTCTTAAAAAACGCGCATATTGGAGCAGCAGATTCACTCATTATGCTGCAGATATGAATGTTGCACTTGCATATCATAACTGCCTCGATGACTGGGCCGATGACCGCAATGCCCTGCGTTATGCTCAGGCGAAAGCTTTGCGCGGACGCTACGAGCGCATTGCCGAAATCAGGCCGCGTCAGTGCGGGGCAATAGAGCGCTGCATATCCGATCTGTCAGCAATTGAAAAAAGCGGCTGCGATGATCCGGACGCCGCGGCCAACTGCTTCGGCGAACTGATGGGCGAGCTGTTTTCTTGTGTTGATGACGCGATCTGGACTGAGCGCATCCGCCTTTTCGGACAGGCTCTCGGAAGATTCATTTACATGATGGATGCCTGTGTTGACCTTGAAAAGGATATGAAGCACGGACGGTATAATCCTCTTGTTAAAAATGCGAATGAATGCTTGACAGAAGAGGACAAACAGCTTATCCTCAAAGTGCTCGCCGGAGAATGTACCAGAATTTTTGAGCAGCTTCCCTTGCTGCAGGATGTTGATATCATGCGGAATATTCTGTTCAGCGGAGTCTGGCAGCAGTATGCTATGGCATTGAAAAAGAACAAGGAGGACGCAAAAAGTTGATAAGTGATCCCTACAAAGTCCTTGGCGTTTCTCCCAATGCCAGCGACGAAGAGGTGAAGGCAGCATACCGCAAGCTTGCCAAGAAATATCACCCGGACCTAAATCCCGGCGACGAATACGCCGCCAGGAAAATGAATGAAATAAACGCAGCCTATGACCAGATAAAAAATCCTCAGCAGCAGGATCCGTTCTCCTCCTATGGCGGAGGATATGGCGGCGGCTACAGCTACGGAGGTTACGGATACAGCGGCGCGTACGACAGTCAGTACGACAATGAACGCAGCGAGATTAAGGCGGCCAGAAACTACATCCGCGCACGTCATTTTCAGGAGGCGGTCACGGCCTTGTCCGGAGTACCTGTTTCCCAGCGCGATGGCGAGTGGTATTATCTGCACGCTATTGCCAGCTATAATCTCGGCAACCGTGTTGCGGCCATTGAATCCGCTCGTACGGCCTGCAATATGAGTCCCGGAAATATGCAGTATCGTCAGCTGCTCGAGCAGATCGAGTCCGGCGCTCAGTACTATGACAATACCGGAGCTGGTTTTGGCTTCAGAGGCGTAAATCTTGACGGCAGCAATATCTGCCTGAAGCTGTGCATCGCAAATCTGATCTGCAATCTCTGCTGCGGCGGAAGAATGTATTTCTGCATATGAAAATATAAAGAGACTTCGTTTTTCAAAACGAAGTCTCTTTTTCGATATATAATCAAAAGCTCCGCCTGAAAAGACGGAGCTGTGATTGTAAATTTTACAGAAGGTTGAGGACGAAGGTCAGAAGAACGAATGCAAGAGCGACCCACTTGGTGAACTTGGTGAGCTTTGCATCGAGAGTCTTTGCCTTTGCCTTGAAAGAGTAGCTGTCAGAGCCGCCGCCGATGGCGCCGCTGAGGCCGGAACCCTTACCGGACTGGAGCATGATGATGACGATGAGGCCGAGACCGGAGATGAGCTGAATGATGGTGAGTATGAGTTTGACGATATCCATTAATGTTTCATCCTTTCAATGTCAAATGGGCGATTGCCCACACTTGTCAATAGTCACAGCAGATATAGTACCATATGCAAAGACCGATTTCAAGTGTTTTTTTGCTTTTCTGTGCAAAACTTGGAAACAATATCTTGTTTAAGCGAAAAGAAAAGGCACATTTTATAGTTTTGATATTCTTAAAGGTCTGTATGAATATACATTCTTGTCATGTCTTCTTCGCCGTCGCCCTGAACCATGCAGAGGAACTCCCAGCCATAGCGTTCGTAGAAGGAATCATGGTCGGTGACGAGGTAGAGCGTTCCAATCCCTTTGTCCTTCATGTCATCACAGACATAGCCCAGCAGTGCGCCCGCAATGCCGTTGCCGCGAACATCTGGTTCGGTATAAACGGCGCAGACATTGGGGGCGAGATCTTTGCGGTCATGAAAGTCGTTTTCTATAACTCCGAGTCCGCCAATGATTCGGGAAGAATTCATGGCAACATACCACTGGGGATAAGGCTTAAGCTTGGCGAGACACTCATCCATGCTTTCAATATAAGCTTCGAGAGGCACACCCCATTTTTCATGGAACCAGTTTGCCATCTGTTCTTTTATTTCGGGGCGCTCAGTGAGTTTGATGATTTCGTAGTTCATGCGTTTCTCCGTTTCTAATACATCCGCTTTTTTAGACAAACAACCGTCTCTACATGTGCTGTGCGGGGGAACATATCCACCGCCGTGGCCTTTTCGGCTTCATAACCGAGCTCGGCAAAGAGCTTGAGATCGCGCGCCTGAGTTGCAACGTCGCAGGAGACATAAACAACGCGCTGAGGCTCCATTCCGCAGACGGCATTGATAACTTCGGGACTGAGTCCCTTGCGAGGCGGATCGACAACAACCGCGTCGGGTTTGGTGCCGCGTCTCAGCAGCTCGGCGGCTGCTTCCCCGGCATCGGCGCAGATAAATTCGGCATTGGTGATGCCGTTTCTTTCGGCATTTTTGCGCGCGTTTTCCACAGCTTCGGGAACTATCTCCGCTCCGATAACCTTTTCGCATCCGCGTGCAAGGCAGAGTGATATTGTGCCGGCACCGCAGTATAGGTCGAGAATGAGACCCTTTCCGTCGGGAGAGGCATATTCAAGAGCCTTGCAGTAGAGCTTTTCGGCCTGCGCAGGGTTGATCTGATAGAAAGAGCGGGGAGAAAGTTCAAATTGGAGTCCGCAGAGCGTGTCGGATATAGTGTCGCTGCCCCAGAGCGTGTAAAAATCACCGGCAAGCACAGTGTTGCCTTTGGTGCGGTTAACGTTAAGAACCACGCTGACACATTCCGGGCAGGCGGCTTTTATGGCTTCAACCAGAGCGGAGGTTTTCGACCCGAATCCACCTGCGGCGACAACTGTTACCTGAAGCTGAGCGCTTGTGCGTCCGTATCTTGTGAATACGTGACGGACGAGCCCTTTTCCGCTGATCTCATCATAGGCCGGAACAGAGTTGAGCGCCATAAAATCGCGGACAGCTTTTGCGGCGCGGTCGGATGCTTCGTCCTGGATAAGGCAGTATTCGAGCGGTATGATGTCATGGCTGCGCGGACGGAAAAAGCCACAGACCGGACCGTCGCCGATGGCGTAAATACCCTTGTTGCGGTAGCGCTCGGTATTGTCGGCACCGATAATACTGTCCGCGCGGAGTTCAAGACCGGATATGCGTTTGTATGCCTCGTTTACTCTTTCGAGCTTGAATCGCATTTCGGCTTCGTAACTGATATGTCTGAGGGAGCAGCCGCCGCACTTTTTGAAATGCGGGCAGTCTGGTTCCAAGCGGTCGGGAGATGCGGCAAGCAGTCGCTCTCCTTTGCCGAATACGGCGGTTTTGCTCACCTTGACGATGCGAACTTCCCACCTTTCACCGGGAATCGCACCGGGGACAAAAACCGCTCTGCCATTAATGCGGCAGACTCCGGCACCGTCAGCAGACCAGGATACAATTTCAGCCTCGTATATTTGATTTTTCTTGAATTCTATCATTTCTTCCATAATGAAGTGATTTTATCATATTTCCGCTTTATTAACAACTTCCTTTTTTACCTGCGCGGTGCTATACTTGATAAAAAATGCGCGGAGGGCGGAATGAATATATATCTCGATTTATTTACGACATTTGCGAAAGTCGGAGTGATGACCTTTGGAGGCGGTTATGCCATGCTGCCGATTCTTCAGAGGGAAGTTGTCGAAAACAAAGCATGGGCGACCGACGAAGAACTGACGGACTATTACGCCATCGGACAGTGCACTCCCGGTGTTATCGCGGTGAACACCGCCACCTTTGTCGGCAAGAAAATAAGCGGAATTCCCGGTTCTGTTGCTGCTACCCTCGGTATGGTGTTTCCTTCTCTTGTAATTATCACGATAATTGCGGCTTTGGTGAGCAATTTCGCCGATATACCCGCAGTATCGCATATTTTCGGCGGCATCAGAGTGTGCGTATGCGTACTTATACTCAATGCGGTCGTGAAGCTTTGGAAAAAGACTGTTGTTGACAAGGCTACACTTATTATCTTTATAGCGGTTTTTGTGCTTGCTGTTTTCCTTGACATCACGCCTGTACTCTTTGTCGTGCTGGCAGCGGTGGCAGGTCTTGTATTAGGATATTTCAAGGCAAAGGAGGCTGAGGAAAAATGATATATATTCAGCTTTTTATCGAGTATTTCCTCACCGGCCTTTTTGCTGTGGGCGGCGGAATGGCCACAATACCGTTTCTTGAGAGCATCTCCACACGCACAGGCTGGTTTACTCATGCCCAACTCGCCGATATGATTGCCGTGAGCGAGTCCACACCCGGTCCTATCGGCGTGAATATGGCCACATACGTTGGCTATATAACAGCGGGAATTCCCGGAAGCATAGTTGCCACGCTGGGCCTTGTCACACCTTCTGTGATAGTAATTCTCGTTGTGGCGGCATTTCTTAAAGCCTTCCGCAGCAGTAAGTACGTCGAGCGCGTGTTCTACGGAATTCGTCCTGCATCCACGGCGCTTATCGCGTCTGCCGGAGTGAGCGTTCTGATGCTTTGCATTGTGGATGTAGCATCTTTCAAACTGAGCGGGAATGTTTTTGATCTTGTCGACCCAAAGGCTATAATCTTGTTTGCGCTTATCTGGGTGCTTACTAATCTGGTCAAGCAGACGAAAAAATTCCATCCTCTTGTTTTTATTTTGATTTCGGCTGCAGCGGGGTTTGTGTTCAAATTCTGAGCAAAGAAGAGAGTAAATATACTGTGAGCGCCGACAGCGCTCCGTGGATAATGCGTCCGGCAAAATGCCGGGCGCATTTAATATTTGCAGATGAGGCAAACGCGAGCGTCTGGCAATGTACAGATAAACTTCCGAAACCGAGTATGAATGCGGCAAGTGAATAGCAGAGCGGACATGGACTGAGCGTGCGCATGGAGGCAATGCCGCCTCCAAGCTCGAGAGTCCCAAGTATAAAACAGCGGCAAAATCCTATCTCTGCGCCGAACAGCTTGTTCATACTCAATGCCGCAAAAGACAGAATGCCCAGCTCGTCCATGAGTGTGCTTATTACAGAGAAAAATATGACGAATCCGCATATGTTCATACTTTTTTCCACAGCGCTTCGAATGCTTGGAGGCAAGGCGGCCATTAGACCAAGTCCGCTGTTTGTATACTGCGGCTTTTCGTGCGCAGCGGCTTTCCTTTCACGAAATAACAAAGCAAGCAGCAGGGCTGAAGAAATGTGTGCGATATAGAGTAAAATGCCCACCTTTGCTGATGAGAATATACCGCCGCCAACCGCTCCGATTATGAATGCGGGGCCCGTGTTGTTGCAGATGGGGAGAAGCTTTTCGGCTTCAAGAGAGCTTAGTTTTTCCTCTTTGACAAGTTCTGCAAGTGCGGCGGCGCCGACAGGGTAGCCTCCAAGAAAACCAAGCAGCATCGGAGCGCATGCATAGCCGCTCAGTCCAAAGAGCTTTGACAGCGGACGATGGGCGACCGAGGCAAGAGTTTCCGGTATTCCGAGAGCGGAAACTATTCCCGAAATAAAGAAAAAGGGGAGAAGTGAGGGTAATATTACTTGAGTGCAGATCTCGAATGCATAGTTGACTGCGTCGGCTGCAGAAGTCGGGTCAGCTGTCAGCAGGGCAAGGGAAATAATTAAGAGTCCGACAGATATATACTTTGTAAGGTTTTTTTTCAATTAATCACCGCCTTTGAACGGGAAATGCTTATGGCTAAAGCTTATGAGCTTTATGGCTTAAATTTGTCATTTGCGGCATAGATTTTTTGAGAGGTGATTGAAAATGAAGATCATCGATAGTGCGCTGGAGCGCTTTTCTTTGCCGGTGGAGTCAGGAGGAGCACCGAGACTGTGCCTGAGCGGAAAAACGCAGTTGATTCTGGAAAACCACAAAGGTTTGCTTGAACTGAAAGAAGACTGTATCGTTATCGCTTCAAGGACGGGAAATGTGTCGGTTACAGGCGAGGAACTAAGTCTTGGCGCGATGGATAAGGGCAGCCTGATAATAAACGGAAAAATACTGCGCATCGATTTGGAGTGAAGATGTATGTTTGCCTTGATGAACCGACTTAGGGGATATGTAAGGGTGCTGGTCTCGAGCGATATGCCGGAGCGATTTATTACCGACTGCATCGAAAACGGGATAGTAATAATTTCTGCAGAAAGATGCGACGCTCTTAGGGCGGAATTAATAATGAGCGAGTCGGATCTGAAAGCGGCAGAAAAACTGGCTTTGAGATCAGGCTGCGAACTGAAGGTTTTAAAACAGGGAGGCGGAAAAAGGCTTGCCGGATCTGCGGCAAAAAGGATTGCTCCGATAATTATGACAGTTTGTTTTATCGGATTGCTGTTCTGGTCAAAATTCTATGTATGGGAAATTGATATCAGGGGCAATGAAATCGTTGATACGGGGGAGATACTTGACGCGCTGGGTGAATGCGGTGTGGAATGCGGTGCTTTCTGGCCGGCTTTCTCCTCGGACAACATCAGAAGTGAGCTGCTCAGCCGCATTCCGGAGCTGAGCTGGATAACAGTTAATATGCACGGATCACTTGCGGAAGTTATAGCGGTTGAGCGTACAATACCGCCACCGCTCGTCTTTGACGGGGCATGCGCCGACGTGATTGCGGACTGCGAAGGATTCGTGACAAAAGTGGAGGCATTGGTCGGTGAAGCAAAGGTGAAATCCGGAGCTGCTGTTTCAAAGGGGGATGTTCTTATAAGCGGTGTGGTTGAAAGCAGCTATTCTCCGCCGAGATTTCTTCGTTCATATGGCAGCGTTGAGGCCGAGATTAATACAGCTTTGACAGCCGTTTCGCCTGCAAGTGAGCAGAAAAGAATATACACGGGAAAGAAAACACGTAAATTTGCTCTGATAATGGGGAATAATCGAATAAATTTTTACTCAGGCAGTAGCATTTCAGATGTCTTTTGTGATAAAATCATTTCTGTATGGAAGTTTGAAGTGCCTGGTATTTTTTCTTTCCCGATAAGCTTCGTATGTGAAAGCAGCAATGTTTATGAAAAACAAAGTGCTGATCGCGATGGATATGAAGTTGCCCGGCTGATGGAACAAATACTCCTGCAGTCGCTGAATAATGACATTGGCGACGGAGAGATCATTGGCAGCAAGCTTAATTATAGTGACGCCGAAGGAATGTATACGGCCTGCCTGCGAGCAAGATGCAGAAAAGATATCGGAGTCAGCCGAACGGTGAGCGACGAGAGGATCGCTGAGGCAGAAATGAAATTTACTCAGAAAGCAGATGAGGATATATGGCAGAGAGAAGAATAGAAGTTGACAGAATAGAAAACATCATTAATGTTTTCGGTTCCTTTGACCAGAACATACGTATAATCGAGTCTGAGCTCGATGTAGGAATCACAGACCGCGACAGCAGTCTGCGCATCAGCGGCGGAGAGGAAAACGTCGCTATGGCTGAGAAAGCTATACAGGGTCTTATTTCTCTTGCTGCGAGAGGCGAGAGCATTGATGCACAGAATGTCCGATATATTCTCGGACTTGTGCGCGAGGGCAAGGAAGCGAAAATTGATGCTATTGCCGCCGATACTGTCTGCGTTACGAGCAAGGGCAAAGCCGTTAAGGCGAAAACTCTCGGACAGAAGGCTTATTGCGAGGCAATCAAGAACAACACAATAACACTCGGTATAGGACCTGCGGGTACGGGCAAGACATATCTTGCCGTTGCCGCAGCCGTCGCGGCTTTCCGTGCAAAGGAAGTCAACCGTATTATTCTCACGAGACCCGCGGTTGAAGCCGGTGAGCGTCTGGGATTTTTGCCCGGAGATCTGCAGAGTAAGGTAGACCCCTATCTGCGTCCGCTTTACGATGCACTTTTCGATATGTTCGGAGCGGAAACATATAATAGCTATCTTGAAAAGGGAAATATTGAAGTTGCGCCTTTGGCATATATGAGAGGCCGTACTCTTGACGACAGCTTTATTATTCTCGATGAGGCGCAAAATACCTCGCGAGAGCAGATGAAGATGTTTCTCACTCGAATGGGCTTCGGCTCAAAAATGGTCATCACCGGCGACGTTACGCAGATTGACCTGCCTTCCGATAAACCCAGCGGCCTGAGGGAGGCGATGCGCGTTTTGGATGGAATTGAGGATATCGCGATATGCCGCCTCACGAGTGAGGACGTTGTGCGTCATGTGCTCGTTCAGCGTATTATCGAAGCATATGAGAAAAAGGCTCTGCCCGATAAGCCGGCTCCCAAAACCATGCCCGGAAAGTACAGAAAGAAATAATCCCGTCAAAGAGGTAAATTATGCATAAGATACTCGTTTACAGAGATAAGAGGAATCTCGGCCACACCGGAGTTGATAAGCTGCTGCGCCGCGCGGCAAAAGCTGCATTGAAGGCCGAAGGAGTGGATGAAGACAGCATCATCAATATAATGCTGACAGACGACGCCGGTATACATGAGATCAACCTTGACCAGCGTGGGATAGACCGTCCCACGGATGTGCTCAGTTTTCCGATGAATGAGCTTGTTCCCGGAGCGTTTGACAGAGAATATTGTGAATATGACTTTGAGTCCGAGATGATAATGCTTGGCGACATGGTGCTCTCTCTTGAACGCTGCGCTGCACAGGCGGAGGAGTACGGACACAGTTTCGAGCGGGAAGTCAGCTATCTTTGCGTTCACTCGGTGCTGCACCTTCTCGGTTACGACCATCTGGACGAAGGCCCCCAGAAGGCACAGATGCGCGCACGCGAGGATGCCATTATGGACATAATCGGATTGTAATCACAGGGTAAAAAGTCCTTAGCCCTTGAAATAATAGAATATTAAGGAGATCACAAATGATTAACAAAACTGCAATGATAACAATTTGCGGCAGACCCAATGTCGGCAAATCCACCCTGACCAACTCCCTTGTCGGAGAGAAGATCGCCATAGTTTCCAACAAGCCTCAGGCGACCCGAAACCGCATCACAGCCGTTATCAACCGCGGCGAGACCCAGCTTGTACTTATGGATACTCCGGGTTTCCACAAACCCCGCACAAAGCTCGGCGATTATATGGTGAATGTTGTAAACGAGTCAATTCCTGACGTCGACCTCATTCTTCTTGTTGTTGAACCGATCGCCAATATTGGTTCCCAGGAAGAGGCACTTATTGCCCGTATCAAGCAGAGTGGCTGTCCCGCCATCCTTATCATCAACAAGATAGATACTGTCGAGAAGGAAAACCTTCTTGCCGTTAT